>JBAXJA010000090.1:0-7043 GCA_037138115.1 Thermoleophilia bacterium
TCGTACGGCGGGTCAACGACATCGATGTACATCGCGTGCGCCTCGCTGTCGTAAAGCGCTCTCATCGCTGCCGCCCTCTCTCGCCCTAGATAGTGATCACGAAGTTGAGCGCGTCGTTCGCCAGCACCACTGTCGCGCGCTGCCCCGACACACACCCAACCACCATGATGTTGCCGCGATCGTCACGCGATATCCAGCCATCCCCGGATGCGATGACCTGCGCGATGTCGTTGGCCGACCAACCTCGGGCCCGCATGGTGTTGCGTGCGTGACGGCCGAAGCGCATGCGGAGATCGTCGCTCCCGCAGGGTGACCGGGGTCCCCCCGGTCGTGCCAATTCACCACCCACTTCGTGCCAGCGCGTATATGTCACAAACGACACATGCGGACCCCGCGAGATTGCCCTTCCCATGAGGCAATCCGCACGATGATGTGTTTGTGACTGACCATTGGTACGGTGCGTTCCGACACGGGGGCAGTACACCCGGTGTCGTACTCGGCGACAACGGCGGAGGCGGGTCCACATGGACCTTCGCACCTGGCTTCCAATCCTCATCTATCTCGTGCTCGGCGCGGGCGTTGCCGTGGCGCTCTTCTCGCTGTCGCTCCTTGGGCGTAAGCGGCCGAACGCCACCAAGTCGCTGCCCTTCGAGAGCGGCATCCTCACCACGCAGCCCTCACGGCAGCGCTTCTCGATCGACTTCTACCTCACGGCCATGCTGTTCATCGTGTTCGACATCGAACTGGCCTTTCTGTACCCGCTGGCCGTGGTGCTGCGCGATGTCGGCGTCACCGCGGTGGTGGAGCTGGTCGTGTTCACCGTCATTCTGGTGGGCGCCCTCACCTACGTCTGGCGCAAGGGAGCACTCGAATGGCGTTGATCCCACCGCCCGGCGCGCCCATCCGCCGCTCGCCACGCACCGACGATGCCATCGACTGGGACCTGCGCGACCCGGAGGCCCTCGAGGCCTCCCGCGGCATCCTCACCACCACGGTTGAGAAGGCCATCGCCTGGGCACAGACCTCGGCAATCTGGCCTGCCACCTTCGGCCTGGCCTGCTGCAGCATCGAGATGATGCACACGCTCTCGCCGCGCCTCGACATGGGGCGCTTCGGGGCCGAGTACTTCCGCGGCACCCCGCGCCAGGCCGACCTCATGATCGTGGCCGGACGCCTCACGCAGAAGATGGCGCCCGTGGTGCGTCACATCTACGACCAGATGCTGGAGCCCAAATGGGTGATCAGCATGGGGGCCTGCGCCAGCACCGGGGGCGTGTTCAACAACTACGCCGTGCTGCAGGGCTGCGACAAGGTCATCCCGGTGGACGTGTATGTGCCGGGCTGCCCACCGCGGCCCGAGAGCCTTATGGAAGGCATTGACATCCTGCGCAAGAAAATCGGCGCCAATGGTCAGGTGCCATCGTCGGAGCTCATTGCGGAGCGGCGCGCCGAGCGCGCCGAGTGGGACGCCCAGCACGTAAGCGACGCCCTGAAGGGCGGGCCGGCGAGCTGAGCGACGTATCGACCCAGATCGAGGCAACCTCACCGGGTGCCGTGGTGCAGGAGTTTGAGGATCACGGCGAGCTCACGGTTGAGGTACGGGCCGACCGCATCCTTGAGGCTGCGCGTGCACTCAAGAGCGGGCCGTCGCAGTTCACGCTGCTCTCAGGCGTCACCTGTGCGGACTTCCCCGACGAGCCCGGCCGGTTCCGCTTGGCGTACCACCTGCGATCGGTCCAGACCGGCGGGCGCGTGCGCCTTCGCGCATGGGCCGGCGGCCTCGACCCGCAGATCGACTCGGTCACCTCGGTATGGCCCGGGGCCGATTGGCAGGAGCGCGAGGTGTTCGACCAGTTCGGCGTGCGCTTTCACGGACACCCCGATCTGTGCCGCATTCTCAATCCCCTCGACTGGGATGGTCACCCGCTTCGGCGCGACTATCCCATCGGTGGCGAAGAGGTGCAGTTCACGGATGCGGTGTAGGTGATGAGCACAACCGACCCGCTGAGCGCATTCCCGCTGGCAATGGAGGGCCGTGAGGCCGTGGAGGGCGCCACCCGCGAGGGCAGGCCGCTCACCCCCACCGAACGCGCCATTGCCGCCGTTGAGGCCTACACCCCGGCCGAGGCCGCTGAGCGCACGCTGCGCAACGAGATGCTGGCCGACTCGCGCCCGGGCAGCCGCCAGCCGCTCATCATCAACATGGGGCCCAACCACCCATCCACGCACGGTGTGCTGCGGGTGATCGTTGAACTCGACGGCGAGGTGGTGCGCGAGGTCGTACCGGTCATCGGCTATCTGCACACCGGCATCGAGAAGCAGTGCGAGAACAAAACGTGGTGGCAGGCCATCACGTGTGTCACGCGCATGGACTACCTGGCGCCCTTCGCCAACATCCACTCATACGTGCTGGCCGTGGAGAAGTTGCTGGACATGGAGATTCCGGCGCGTGCGGAGTGGATCCGCGTGCTGCTGTCCGAGCTCAACCGTCTGGCCAGTCACCTGGTGTTCCTCGGCACAAGCGGCCTGGAGATGGGCGCCATGTCCATCTTCTTCTACTGCTACCGCGAGCGCGACGAAGTGCTCGACATGTTCGAGATGGTGTCGGGCGAGCGCATGAACCACCGGTACTTCCAGGTGGGCGGCTGCGCACAGGATCTGCCCGAGGGGTTCCTCGAGCGCCTCACGCAGTTCCTCAAGGAGATGCCGGGGCGCATCGACGAGTACGAGGCGCTCCTCACCAACAACCCCATCTGGATCGACCGCATGAAGGGCATCGGCATCATCCCCGCCGAGCAGCTGCTGGGCCTCGGTGTGACCGGCCCCACGTTGCGTGCCGCCGGCATTGGGCTCGACCTGCGAAAGAGTGAGCCGTACTCCGGCTACGAGCACTTTCAGTTCGACGTGCCCACCGAGACAGCGGGCGATTGCTACGCCCGTTACCTGGTGCGCGTGCGCGAGATGCGCGAGTCGGTGAAGATCATGCAGCAGGCCATCGACGGGCTGCCCGAGGGGCCGGTTATCGCTGATGACCGCAAGGTGGTGCTGCCGCCGCGCGAGGAGCTGGCGTACTCGATGGAGGCGCTCATCCACCACTTCAAGCTGGTGACCGAGGGCTTTAAGGTGCCCGCGGGTGAGGCCTACGCCACCATCGAGAGCCCCCGCGGCGAGATGGGTTGCTACGTGGTGAGCGACGGCGGGCCCAAGCCGTATCGCGTGCACATGCGCGACCCCTCGTTCGTCAACCTGCAGGCGCTGCGGCCGCTGGCCAAGGGCGGGTACCTGGCCGACCTCATCGCCGTCATCGCATCACTCGACCCGGTGATGGGCGGTGTCGACCGATGACCGCCCACGAGATCAGCGAGTTCCTCGCGCCCATCCGCCACGAGTTTCCCGACCAGCGGTCGCTCATTCTGCCGGCACTCCGGTTTGCCCAGGAGGAGCAGGGCTGGCTGCCACCCGAGTCGATGGCCGCGGTGGCCGAGGCCACCGGGTACTCGCAGGCCTACGTGGAGAGCGTGGCGTCGTTCTACGACCGGCTGTACACCGAGCCGGTGGGTCGCAGGGTCATCTCGGTGTGCACCACGCTCTCGTGCATGCTGCGTGGATCGGACGAACTGCTGGCCCACGTGGCCGCGAACATCGGTACCGATGGCGAGGGCACCAGCGCCGACGGCATGTTCACCCTGCAGCGCGCCGAGTGCCTGGGTGCCTGCGACCGGGCGCCGTGTCTGCAGGTTGACTCCGACGATCAGCAGGGACCGCTCACGCACGACGATGCCGACGCCATCATCGGGGCGCTCCGCGCCGACGGCGCCCCGACCCGGTACGACCGGTAGGCGGCTGACGATGCCCCAGCTCAACTCCGTCTATCGCCACCGCGAGTTCCAGGACCTCCTCACGCTGGGCGGCTACGAGCGTGCGGGTGGCTGGAATGGCCTCAAGGCCACCCTCGCGATGAGCCCCGATGATGCCCTGTACGCATTCCACCGCTCGGGCCTCCGCGGCCGCGGTGGGGCCGGGTTCCCAATGGGCCGCAAGGCGTCGTTTCTCCCCAAGGACTCCGGCAGGCCCACCTACGTGGTGTGCAATGCCGACGAGAGCGAGCCCGGCACCTTCAAGGACCGCGAGATTCTCGACAAGAACCCCTTCCAGCTCATTGAGGGCGTGGCCATCGCGTCGTATGGCGTGAGCTGCGAGCGCGCATACATCTACGTGCGCGGCGAGTACGGCCATCAGGCCGAGGTGCTCAGCCGCGCCATCGCCGAGTGCCGCGGTGCCGGGCGCCTGGGCCCTGATGCCTTTGGCCCCGGCGCGCCATTTGACATCACGCTGTACCGCGGTGCGGGTGCCTACATCTGTGGCGAGGAGACCGCGCTGCTCGAGAGCCTCGAGGGCAAGCGCGGACAGCCCCGGCTCAAGCCGCCGTTCCCTGCCGTGGCCGGGCTGTACGGCTGCCCCACGCTCATCAACAATGTCGAGACCCTCGCGGCATTGCCGCCCATCATGCACCGGGGTGCCGACTGGTACGCCGCTATTGGGCCCGAGAAGAGCCCGGGCACAAAGATCTTCTCGGTGTCGGGGCATGTCCTGAAGCCCGGCAACTACGAGATCGTGATGGGCGAGACCACACTGCGCGAACTCATCTTCGACCTCGCCGGCGGGCTGCGCGACGGACGCGAGTTCAAGGCCTGCTGGCCGGGTGGATCAAGCGTGCCCGTGCTCACCGCCGAGCACCTCGACACACCGCTCGACTACGAGTCGCTTGCCGGCGCGGGCACCTTCCTGGGCTCTGGTGGCTGCATCGTGATGGACGACTCCGGCTGCATCGTGCGCGCCTCCTGGCGTCTGGCGCACTTCTACCGCCACGAGAGCTGCGGCAAGTGCACGCCCTGCCGTGAGGGCACTGGCTGGCTCGAGAAGATTCTGGGGCGCATCGTGCACGGCGACGGGCGCCTTGAGGACCTCGCCATGCTCGAGTCGCTGTTCGGGCGCATCTCGGGCCGCACGCTGTGTGCGCTGGCCGACGGCGCCGTGGCACCGGTGCAGAGCGCGCTCGAGTTGTTTCGCGACGACTTCGTACGGGTCATCGAGCAGGGCGGGTCGCCTGTGCCCGAGCCGATGGGGGTGATCAATGCCTGAGCATGACGAGGCCCCGATCATCATCACCATCAATGGCCAGGCCGTGGAGGCGCGTAAGGGCGCGATGCTGGTTGACGCCGCCAAGGCGGTCGGCGTCGAGATCCCGGTCTTCTGTTACGAGCCGCGCCTTGGCAAGCCCATTGGCGCCTGCCGCATGTGCCTGGTTGAGGTGGAGGGCATGCGCGGCCTGCAGACGGCCTGCTCCACCCCGGTGGCGGCCGACATGGTGGTGAACACCACCAGCGACCAGGTGAAGGACGCCCAGGATGGCGTGCTGGAACTGCTCCTGGCCAACCACCCGCTCGACTGCCCGGTGTGCGACAAGGGCGGCGAATGCCCGCTGCAGGACCGCACCTTCCAGTTCGGCCCGGGTGAGACCCGCATCCTCGAGCCCAAGAACCACTTCCCCAAGCCACTCGACCTCTCGCCCCTGGTGGCGCTCGACCGGGAGCGCTGCATCGCCTGCTTCCGCTGCGTGCGGTTTAGCCAGGAGGTGGCCGAGGACGCCCAGCTCACCTTCCACGAGCGTGGTGACTCCACCGAGATCGCCACCTTCAGCGGCGAGCCGTACGAGGGCCGGTTCACCGGCAACACCATCGATCTGTGCCCCGTGGGCGCGCTCACCAGCAATCCGTACCGGTTCGTGAGCCGGCCGTGGGACATCAAAAACGCACCGTCCATCTGTGCGGGCTGCGCGGTGGGCTGCAACCTGGAGATCACCGAGCGCGACGGCGAGATCAAGCGCGTGACCGGCCGACCCGACCCCAATATGGCGGTCGAAGAGGGCTGGATCTGCGATCGCGGCCGCTGGGCATTTCCGGCGCTCACGGCCGGCGATCGCCTGCTGATGCCCGAGATCGTTGACCAGGTGGGGCGCCGCCATGTGCGCATCGAGCGCGCGGTGGGTGACGCCGGGGCCATCCTGCGCCGTACCGGCATCCGGGTGGCATTCCTGCTGGGCACTCCCGTCACGGTTGAGGATGGCTTTCTGGCGCTTGAACTGAGCCACCTTCTTGGCGACGGGCCCGTTGCGCGCCTTGGGGTGGCCGACGACGGGCTCGGCCCGCTTCGCGCCCTGCCCGGTGCCCAGATGCACGACATGGACGGCGCCGACGTGATCGTGGTGGTGGGCGGCGACCCGTCGTCGCAGCAGCCGGTCACCGAGTTGCGGCTTCGCAAGGCCCGTCGTAACGGTGCCCGCGTGGCCATGGTGGGCCCACGGCCCACCGCGCTCGACGGAAACACGGCGGAGGCCCTTCGCACCGTGCCCGGTCGTCTTGGCGACGCCATCGACGTGGTGGCCGAGCGCCTGCTGGGCTCGTCGCGCGCCATCGTGCTGTGGGACGAGTGCGACCTGGCCGCCGAGCCGGACACCGCCGACGCACTTGCCCGCCTTGTGGCATCCACCCCGGGGGCACGCGCCATCGAACTGGCCGCCGACGTCTCGGGGCCCGGCCTGAGGGCGCTGGGAATCCCGGCCACCGGCGTGCTCGAGCAGATCGAGGCTGGCGAGGTCGATGTGCTCATTACGGTGAAGGCCGACCCCACTACTGGCCCGGGTGGCACCCGCTGGGCGGCGGCGCTCGACCAGGTGCCCACGGTCATCGCACTCAGCACCCACCGCAGCCCCATCGTGGATCGCGCCGCCATCGCCATCCCCGTGCTGTACGGGCTCGAAGAGGCGGGCACCCTGGTGAGCATGGCCGGACGGGCCCAGCGCCTGCGCCCCGGCGCGATCGGGCCCGAAGGTGCTGCGGCCGCATGGGAGGTACTGGTGGGCCTCAGCCACCGCATGGGCCAGCCGCTTCCCGACCGCACTGCGGCGCAGGCATTCGACCGCATGGCCAAGCGGTTTCCCGCATTCGCCGGCCTCACCTGCACCGACCTCGGGCTGCTGGGCG
>JBAXJA010000091.1:0-6944 GCA_037138115.1 Thermoleophilia bacterium
GTGTGGGAGTGGTGGGAGCCGGGCTGATGGGGGCGGGCATGATCCGCAACCTCGCCGACGCCGGGTACGAAGTGCGGGTATACGCACGGACCGCCTCCCGTGCCGAGGGGTTGCCCGCCATCCCTGTGGCTGATGTGGCCGCCGCGGTTGATGGGGCCAACCTGCTGCTGCTGTCGGTCACCGACTCCGACGACGTGATCGAGGTGGTTGGCGCCGCCATGGCCGCGCCGGTTCCGCCCCTGATCATTGTCGACACCTCGACCATCGCCCCCGCCGCCGCACGCGAGGCGGCCGTTCTCGCGGCGGCCGGCGGGTGCGAATACCTCGACTGCCCCGTGAGCGGTGGTCCCCCGGGTGCGAATGCGGGGACGCTCGCGGTGATGTGCGGTGGGAGCGCCGCGGGCATGTCTGCCGCCGCCCCCGTGCTCAATGCCATCGGCGACCCGGCCAAGCGCGTGCACTGCGGACCGGTGGGGTCAGGGCTGGTGGCCAAACTGGTCAACAACCTGCTCGTGGCCATCATCTCCGCCGGCACGGCCGAGGCATTTGGCATGGGTCAGCGCGCAGGCGTCGACCCGGCTGTACTCACGCGCGTGGTGGGGGCCGCGTCGGGCGATTCATGGCAACTTCAGAATCTGTTCCCCCGGGTGCTCCGCGGCGATCACCGTGCCGGATTCCGTGCACGCGACCTGCGCAAGGATCTTGGGCATGCCCGGGACCTTGCGGGGGCACCGCTGGCCATCGCCGCCGCCGCGTCGGCCCTGTTTGATCAGGTGGATGGCGCACTCGATTACGGCGCGGTGGCGCGCCTTCTCATGGATCTACCGGAGGTACCCCAATGATCACCCTCTTCCAGATCACCGGCTCGTCGTCGTTCGCTGCGCGCGCCGCGCTCGAGTGCGCAGATGCCGGGTACGACGTCGTCAACGTGCATCCGCAGCGGCGCGATGAGGCCCCAGGGTTCGCCGCCGCCAACCCGCTCATGCGCGTGCCTGCCCTGTCCGAGGGAGATGTCGCGATCTCCGAGACCGGCGCCGTGCTGCTGTGGATCGCGGAGCGGTTTCCCGCCGCTCACCTCTCACCGGCCCATGGCACGCCGGCATTCGCTGACCATCTGCGCTGGGTGGTGTGGCTGGCCAATACGTTCCACCCGGGCTGGTGGCCGGTGATGGTCCCCCGGGCATTCACACCGGATGAAGCCGCGTGGCCGGCGATGGAGGCCCAGGGCAGGGATGCGATGGCACGCCATGGCGCGCATGTCGAGGCATGGCTTGAAGGGCGCGAGTGGCTGGCGGGAGATCTGCCGGGCGTCTCGGACATCTATCTGTACATGCTCACGGGCTGGGGGAGTTACTACGACGACCTCACCCTCGGCGGTCCGCGCCTCGCCGACCACTACGAGCGGGTGGGGGCACTGCCGGGGGTTGTCCGCGCCCGCGCCCTGGACGACCTCGACGAGCGCCTCATACGCGTCCACCCAGAGCTTCGGGCCGGCCAGCCCATCTAGTCAGTCGTCGTCGGCCCTCATGAACCTGGGAACCATCCGGGCCATCCACCGTGGAAGTGATCCGCGAAGGGGCTCTGGCCGGAATCGCCGGTCAAGGATCCACAGGCCGGCCGCGGTGATGGCCGCTCCCGACAGCGCGATGGCGATGTCGAGCGGACTGATGAGTGTGAGTGCGAAGAAGTCGCGCAGCGGTGCGACGATGACGAAGGCGGAATAGGCCCCGCCCATCACCAGGCACAAGAGGATGACCCAGGCACTGCGTCGCACCCCCGAGAGCTCGAGCACCAGCACCAGCCAGAGTCCAATGGTCATCAGCGCCGTGACGGCGATCGTGCGGGCCGTCATCACATCGGCGCCCTCCACGTTGATCGCGAAGAGGTAGCTCGAGGTCACGCCCAATCCGGCGGCAACACCAGCCGGGAGCGCAAACCTGAATGTGCTGGCCACGAACTCCCGCGGCCGCCACTCACCGGTGCTGGGTGCAAGAGCCAGAAACAGGGCTGGAATGCCGATGGTGAGCGCTGACAACAGCGAGAGGTGCCGGGGCAGGAACGGGTAGCTGGTGGGGGTGAGCCCGATGGTGAGGATGAGGAACGCCGCGAGAAATGACTTGGTGACAAAGAGGTTGCTCACCCGCTGCAGATTGCGAAGCACCTGCCGGCCCTCTCCCACCATGGGCGCAAGCGCCGAGAACCCGCCCCTCACCAGCACCACATCGGCGACCGCCCGGGCCATCTCGGTGGCCGTGCCAGGAGCGATGGCGACGTGCGCCGCCTTGAGCGCCGGTACGTCGTTCACGCCGTCGCCGAACATGGCGACGGTTGCACCCTGCGCGGTGAGCGCACGCACAATGCGCTCTTTGTCGTCGGGGCCTGCGCGGCCAATCACACCCGCGTGTGCAACCGCGCGGGCCAGGGCGCCGGGTTCGGTCGGCAGGTCCGACGCCAGGATGGGCGCGGTGGCCTGCACACCACAGTCGCGGGCAATGGCACCGACCGTGCTGGGGGCGTCGCCCGAGATGACGTGCACTGGGATGCCCTCGCGATCGAGAAACCTGATTGCCTCGCGCACGTCTGGTTGCAGGGTCTCGGAGAGGGCGATCATCCCCATGGGGATGATGTCCGCCGGAGGGGCATCGTCGGGGCCGGGCGCACCCAGTGGCATGTGCCCACGTGCCAGTACCAGCACGCGCCGCCCGCCCTCCGATTCGCGGGCCACCTCATCCGCGAGGGGCCCCGCGTTGATCACCCCGGGTGCTCCCAGCACCAGCGTGGTGTCACCGAACCGCACGGCCGACCACCGCCGGCGCGACGAGAAGTGCGTGAGCTCATCGGGCGTCTCATTGATGGCGGGGATGGCCAGTGCGATGGCCGCGAGGGTCTCGTCGAGGTCCCCCCATGCCGCTGCGAATCGCCCGAGCGCCCGGTCGAGGTCCTCTGGACGTACCCCGGGCGATGGTTCGCGCGCCACCAACCGCGCATGGCCCGTGGTGAGCGTGCCGGTCTTGTCGAGCAGCACCACGTCCACCGAGGCAAGCGACTCGATGGCGGCGAGTTGCTGCGACAGCGCACCGCGTCGGGTCATTCGAAGGGCGGCGACCGCGTAGGTGATGCTGGCCAGGAGGATGAGCCCCTCCGGAAACAGCGTCACCACTGCGGCGGTCGCGGTGGACACCGTCTCGTTGGCATCGGCGTGCCGATGCCACAGGGCCAGCGCGAGCACCGCTGCCAGGGGAATCATGAGCGCAACCATGGTTACCAGCAGACGGTTCATCCCGCGCTGGAGGGGGGAGAGCGGGTGGCGGAATCCACGGGCGACGCCCGCAAGGCGGCCCGCATACGAATCGGGCCCGACCGCGGTGGCGACGAAGGTGGCAGCGCCCTCCGCGCAGAACGCCCCTGCGCGAATGTGGTCGCCACGGTCCCGTGCGACCGGCCGGGTTTCGCCTGTGAGCACCGACTCGTCGAGTGCCAGTCCCTCGGCGGACCTCAGCACGCCATCGGCTGCCACCTGGTCCCCGGTTCCGAGCACGACCAGATCGCCCGGCACCACGTCGTTGAGGTCAATGCGCCGCTCGGCGCCATCGCGTACGACGCGCGCAGTCGGTGCCACGAGTGCGGCCAGACGATCGACGGCGCGCTTGGCCCGTATCTCCTGCACCAGGCCGATGCCGGTATTGAGGACGAGGATCACAAGGAAGAAGCCATCGCGCCAGTCGCCGAACATCAGCGTGAGCACGGCGAAGGCCGCAAGGATGACGTTGAACAGTGTGAAGACGTTCGCGAGCACGATGGCGGCGTACGACCGGCCCGTGGGGCGGCGACGACGATGTGCGCGACGCCGCATCGCTTCGGCCGCAGACAGGCCGCCCGGACCCGGATCCGTGGGGTGCGCGACCACCTGCGGTACGTCGTTGCTCACGATGGAAGGTTCTCACCCGACCACCCGGCTTGCCTCGGTGGTCGGGTGTCCGCTGGTACCATCAGCGCCGTGAAGCGCCTCTCGCTGGCACTCGGTGTCCTTACCGCTGTGGCCATCCCGTCCGTCGCCCTTGGCATCGGACCTCCGCCCGCCCCTCGCGGTTCCGCCTGGCTACTGGCCGACGGTGCCACCGGGGAGGTGCTGGCCGAGAGCAACGCCGATACCGCGCGCCCCATGGCGAGTCTCACCAAGATGATGACGGCACTCGTGGCGCTTGACAGTGGTGCCCTTGACCGGATGGTCACGGTGCCGCCGTCGGCAGCCGCTGTGGGTGAGTCGTCGGCGGGCCTCAAGCCGGGCGAGCGGGTTGCTATGCAGAACCTCCTGCGGGCGCTGCTGGTGCAGAGTGGAAACGATGCCGCCGTGGCGATTGCCACCGGAGTTGCGGGATCGGAGTCGGCATTTGTCGATCTGATGAACCAGAAGGCGAAGGAGATGGGGCTTACGGCAACTCACTTCGCCAATCCGCATGGGCTCGACGCCGCCGGCCATCAGTCATCGCCGCGCGATCTGCTCACCATGGCGGAGGCGGTGATGAAGCAGCCGGTGCTGCGTGACATCGTCGGACGGCGCACCATCACCATCCCTGGGTCGGACGGGCCACGCACCCTCAAGAGCGAGAACGATCTGCTGGCGATCATGCCGTCGGCAGATGGCGTGAAGACCGGGCACACCGATGGGGCGGGCTACGTGGAGGTGGCCCATGCCACATCGCCCAGTCTCGGCGTCGGTCTCTTCGCAGTGGTAATGGGTGAGGGCAGCCGTGGCCAGCGCGCCAGCGACGAGAAGGCGCTCCTTGAGTGGGGCTTCTCCAACTACGCCCGTCCCACAGTCGTACGCCGGGGGACAACCGTGGTGCGAGTTCCCATCCAGGGCGCCCCGGGTACCGACGTGGCGCTGCGCCCGGCGTCTGCCGTTGCCGCCACTGTGCGGGTGGGAAAGCCAATCCGTCTGCGTATCACGGCGCCCTCAGCGATCAGCGCGCCGCTTGCCCGCGGCCAGGGGGTCGGCAGCGTTGCGGTGCTCCAGGGCGACACGGTGGTGGCCAGATCGGCGCTCGTTGCGCCGGTTGCCGTGACGTCACCCGGATTTACCGATCATCTGATGGCCGCATTTGAAGGAATAGGGTCACTGTTCACATGATCCTCACCGTCACCCTCAACGCCGCGCTCGACCGCACGCTCAGCGTGCCGAACTTTCAGGCGGGGCGGCGCCATCGCGCAAGCGACTCGCTCACCCTGCCGGGAGGCAAGGGCGTGAACATCGCCCGTGCGCTCCGGAACCTGGGCCAGCCGGTGATCGCCACCGGACTCGCGGGCGGGCGTACCGGGACTGCAATCATCGAGCAACTGACCGCAGAGGGAATCCTCAACGACTTCGTGCGCATTGGTGACGAGTCGCGTACATCAACGGCTGTGATTGACCCCACCGGTAATCAGCAGACCGAGATCAACGAGTACGGGCCCAGCGTGACCGACGCCGAACTGGCGCTTCTCGGCGAGAAGCTCGGATACCTCTCGCGCGGCGCCGACATCGTGGTGCTGGCTGGGTCGCTCCCACGCGACGTGCCAGCGGAGTACTACGCGTTGCTGGCGCAGGAACTTGCGCGACCCGATCTGCGCATCGTGGTGGACGCACCGGGGTCGGCGCTGCGCGAGGCGCTGTCAGCTGAACCATGGCTCGTGAGCCCGAACACCCGCGAGGCCGAGGATGTTGTGGGCAACGAGTTCGCCGACGACGAGGACGCCGCAACCGGAGCCGCGATGCTGTGCCACATGGGCGCGGGCAATGCGCTGGTGCACGACGAGCGCGGATGCGTGGCGAGCCTCACCGGCGACGGGGGATCTCGCACGCTGCTGGCCCGCGTGGATGCCGTGAGCGAGGTGGTGAGCAGCGTGGGTTCGGGTGATGCATTTCTGGCCGGGTATCTGTCCGGTGTGTATGCGGGCGCGTCCGAGGAAGATGCCCTGCGCGAGGCGGTCGCCTGTGGCGCGGCCAGCACGCAGTTGCTTGGCGCCGGTGTGCTGGCGCCCGGCGACGTGGAGGCGATTGCCCGCCAGGTGACCGTGCACGAGGTCGCAGCAGGGGAATAAGGGGCCCCCGCGTCGCAGCCAGTGACCCACATCGCCATCCGGGCGGGGATGGTAGGTTGCCCCTTCGAACGACTGACGAGAGGGGTCCCGGGTGGAGATCGAGATCGGCCGTGGCAAGCGCGGGCGCAGGGCGTATGGACTCGACGAGATCGCAATCGTCCCGAGCCGCCGCACGCGTGACCCTGAAGATGTCGATCTCTCGTGGCAGCTGGGCCCGTACAAGATGGAGATGCCCCTGCTGGCATCGGCCATGGACGGTGTGGTCAACCCGGCCACGGCAATCGCCCTCGGAAAGCTCGGTGGACTCGGGGTTCTGAACCTTGAGGGGATCCAGAGCAGGTACGAGGATCCCGACGCCGAGCTCGCCCGCATCGCGGAGTATCCGCCCGAGACAGCAACCCGGGGGCTGCAGGAGATCTACCGCGCCCGCGACGTCGATGTCGATCTGATGGTGGAGCGCATCAAGGAGATCAAGGCCTCGGGAGTGATCACCGCCGGGTCGCTCACCCCGCAGCGCGTTCGGCAGTTCATCGGCCCGGCCCTCGAAGCAGGCCTCGACATCCTGGTGATCCAGGGCACGGTCGTGTCGGCCGAGCACGTCTCATCACTGGTCGAGCCGCTCAACCTCAAGCAGTTCATCGCCGACCTCCCGGTACCGGTCATCGTGGGTGGCTGCGCGTCGTACTCCACGGCGCTGCACCTTATGCGTACGGGCGCGGTGGGCGTGCTGGTGGGCGTGGGCCCGGGCGCTGCATGTACCACCCGTCAGGTCATCGGCGTCGGTGTTCCCCAGGCCACGGCCATTGCCGACGCCGCAGGCGCCCGCATGCAGCACGTGCTCGAGACCGGCGACTACGTCAACG
>JBAXJA010000092.1:0-6925 GCA_037138115.1 Thermoleophilia bacterium
GCGGGCTCGCCGTCAACGACGGTGGGGCCCAGCTCCTCGATCTTCACCAGCAACAGGCGACGTGCCTCGCGGCGCTGCATGTGCAGTGCCTCCCAGCCCGCAGCCTCGGCGTCGTTACCGTTCTGCTTTGCGAGATCGTGCAGCGTGCGCGACACGTGCTCGAGCGGGGTCGGCGCCGTAAGGCGATCGTGGGCGTCAACCAGCAGGATGGCGCGCATCCACGATGTGTCACCCGACTCGCGTGCCTGACGCGACCACTCGGGCGGCATCAGGTCCTCAAGCGCACCGATCATGTCGGTCCACACCTGGGTGTTGGGAGCGTCGCTCATACGGTGCGCATGCGATGGCGCGCCCCACCGGGCCACGTGGGCCGGGCGGGGCGAAGTGCCATCTAGCGGGCCGAGACCTCGACGTAGTCGCGCTCGCCGGAACCGATGTAGATCTGGCGTGGGCGGGAAATCTTCTGGTCCTTGTCCTGAATCATCTCCAGCCACTGCGCAACCCAACCCGGGGCGCGACCGATGGCGAACATGACCGTGAACATCTCGGTCGGAATACCGAGTGCCTCGTAGATGAGGCCGGAGTAGAAGTCGACGTTCGGGTAGAGCTTGCGCTGGATGAAGAACTCATCTGCCAGCGCGGTGGCCTCAAGTGCCACGGCCACCTCGAGCAGCGGGTTGACCCCGGTGACCTCGAATACGTCGTCGCAGGCGCCCTTGATGATGGTCGCGCGCGGGTCGTAGTTCTTGTACACGCGGTGACCGAAGCCCATGAGCAGCGCCTCGCGGCTCTTCACCTTGTCCATGAAACCCGACACGTTGTCGGCCGAGCCGATCTCGCGCAGCATCACCAGCACGGCCTCGTTGGCACCGCCGTGCAGCGGCCCGTACAGGGCGGCGATGCCGGCGTTGACGGCCGAGTAGGTGTCCACCTGCGACGACCCGACGGCACGCACCGCTGAGGTGGAGCAGTTCTGCTCGTGGTCGGCGTGGAGGATGAGAAGGATGTCGAGCGCGCGGACGAGGCGGGGGTCCACCTGGTAGTCGGCACCGAAGAACATCTTGAGAATGTTGGTGCTGTAGTCGAGCGAGGGGTCCGGGGCGACGATGTCCTTGCCCTGGTTGTGGCGGAACGCCATGGCGCCGATGGTCGGCATCTTGGCGATCGTGTTGATGACCGCCTCCATGCGCTCAGGGCCGCTCTCAACTTGCTTTGCCTCGGGGTACAGCGTGGAAAGGTGGCCGAAGCCGGCCTCGAGGATGCCCATGGGGTGGGCGTCCTTGGCGAATGCCTTGATCGACTCGCCGACCTCCGCCTGCACCACCATGCGCTCAACGATCTGCTTCTCGAAGCCCTCGAGTTCCTTGGCCGTGGGCAGCTCACCGTGGATCAGGAGCCATGCGACCTCGAGGAAGGTGCTCTTCGCAGCCAGCTGCTCAATGGGGTAGCCGCGGTAGCGCAGTACGCCGGCGTCGCCGTCGAGGTACGTGATGGCTGAACGGCACGACGCGGTGTTCATAAACGCCGGGTCGTAGGTCATGAGCCCGAAGTCATCGTCAGATGCCTTGATCTGACGGAGGTCCGTCGCACGGATGGTCCCGTCAGTGATGGGGAACTCGTACGTCTGGCCCGTACGGCTATCGGTGACGGAAAGCGTGCCTTCCGCCTGGGGCTCTGTCGACATTCGTGACCTTTCTTCAATCGTTTGCCATCGGGGCCTCTCCGGGCCGCGAGCGAGTCTAGGCGACCGCGCACAGCCGAGGCCGTGGGAACAGCACTGTCACTCATTTGCCGATTTGTGCCCGTTTGTTTCACGGGTGTCAGATTTGGGCACCCGAGACCCCCTGCGCGTCCGTCGCGCCAGGTTGGATCGTCTGGACATGGCGAGGACACATGGGAGCGTTCGTTGATTCGGGTTGACCTGCACCTCCACTCGCGCGCATCAACGAGGACCGGCAACTGGTTTCTCCAGAGCGCGAGCCTGCCGGAGTCATACACCGCGCCAGAGGACGCCTACCAGGCGGCCAAGCGGCGGGGCATGTCGTTTGTGACCCTCACAGATCACGACACAATCGATGGCGCACTCGAGATCGCACACCACCCCGACGCCTTCGTGAGCGTGGAGGCCACCACGTGGTTTCCCGAAGACGGCACCCCGCTGCACGTGCTGTGCTGGGACATCGACGAGGCCGACTTCGCCGAGATCGATCGCGCCCGGGCAAGCGTGCATGACCTCGTGGGGGTGCTCCGCAGCCGCCAGATCACGCACGCGCTCGCCCACCCCCTCCAGCGCATTGGTGCCCGCCTCACGGCCGATCACCTTGAACGCTGCCTGTTGCTCTTTCCCGTCTGGGAGGGGCGTAACGGGGCGCGAAGCCGAGTGGGCAACGAGACCGCCGTGCGCATCGCGCAGGCGGCCACTCCCGAGTATCTGACCAAGCTCGCCAACACGCACGACCTCGCCCCCGCAGGATCCGGCGTGCCGTCGCTCACCGCCGGCAGTGACGACCACGGGCTCATCGACGCCGCCGCCACGTGGACCGAGACCCCCGATGCCCCTGACGCCAGCACCATGCTCGCCCACATCGTGGCTGGGCGCACCGCCCTGGCGGGTGCACACGGCTCGACCGCGGCCCTGTCCCACGCCATGATGGGGCTTGCCGTCAAGGCGGCGACCGACCGGGGACACTGCCCCGTGCCCGCCGATCTGCGCACGATGGCATCGGAGGTCATGCAGCACCCCTTCCCCGTGGCCGAGGGCACCCCCCAGCGAGGTCGGCGCTCGCTCGCGCGCGACTCCGCGCTGCGGGCCGATTGGCAGCGCCTCGACGACATTGAGGAGGGGGCGCGGCGCAGCCACGCGCGCTATCGAGTGGCCACGGACTGGGCGCAGCGCGAGATCCTGCGCCGGGCGATGGTAGGCGACAACGCGCGGCCGGGTCTCGCGGGCGTCACTGATCGCATCGCACTCATGCTCGGTGCCACGGCCCTGGCCGCCCCCTACATGGCTGCCGCGGGGTACCACGCATCCGAGGCCCGCCACGCGCGTGGTATCGCCCACGACTTCTTCGGCGACCCCGATGCCGGCGAGCCCCAGGCCACCACTGTGGTGTTCACCGACACCTTCGACGACCTCAACGGCGTGGCCGGAATGATGCGGCGCCTCGCAGACCGCACCGACGCGCTCGGGCTCGATACGACGGTTGTCGCCTTTGGCGACTCGCCGGTTGATACGCCCGGCCTCATTCGCATCCGACCGCTCGCCCGTCTGCCGATGCCCGCGTACCGGGATGGGGAGATGACGTTGGGCATCCCATCCATCGCCGAGGTGCTCGACACCCTCGAGCGCCGCGACGCGCGGGTGGTGCACGCGGCCACGCTCGGACCGCTGGGGCTCGCGGGTATTCTCGCCGCGCGCATTCTGGGCATCCCCTTCATCACCAGCCACTCGACGCAGCTTGCGCGCTACACACTGGCGCTCACCGGTGACCGCCTTGCGGCTGAGGCCGTACGGGCTGGCAGTGCGTGGGTGCACCGGCAGGCCGACCGCATTCTGGTGCCGAGCCTCCACATGGCCGACGGACTCGCTGAGGAAGGGCTTCCCGTCGAGCGTGTGCGGACGGTGGGCCGAGGGGTGGACACGCAGCAGTTCAACCCCGAGCGGCGCGGATTCTTCGCCCAGCGCCGCCTTGGCAGCGATGGCGTCACCGTGCTCGCGGTCTCGCGCCTGTCACAGGAGAAGGGGCTCGACTCCCTTCTGGATGCCGCCGACCTGCTGGAGCAGGACGGCGTCGATCTGCGCGTGGCCCTCGTGGGCGATGGCCCGCATCGCGATGCCCTCGCGGCACGCGTCGCGGGCACCCGGCACCGCCTGCTGGGCCCCTTCACGGGTGACCGCCTCGCTGCCCTCTACGCATCGGCCGACATCTTCTGCCTGCCGTCTGTCACCGAGACCTTTGGGCAAGTGGTGCTCGAGGCCCAGGCCAGCGGCCTCCCCGTCGTCGTGCCGATGGGAACGGCGATCGCCGAACAGGTGATCGACGGCGTGACCGGCACACTGAGCATCAGCGATGGCCCGCGGCACCTTGCCATGGCACTGCGCCCGCTCCTGCTTGATCGCGATCTGCGGATATCGATGGGGCGCCGTGCGCGGGAGGCGATGGTGAACCACGCCACGTGGGATGACGTCTTCGTGCGTCTCGCCAATGAATACCGCGGCGTTGCGCGTGGCCGCGACCTCCGGGCCGACACACCACGACGCCCGGTTGAAATGGGGGTGCTCTGATGCGCGTGGCCGATCTCACGCAGTGGTTCTCGCCCACCTCGGGTGGCATCCACACCTACCTCTGCGCCAAGGCCGAGTACGCATCGGCCAATGCGAAAGATCACGCGGTGATCGTGCCGGCTGCCACGGCACGATCTTGCATGTTTCACGGGAGCCCGCTCATCGAGGTTCCAGGGGTGCTCCTCAACCGCCAGTCCGGCTACCGCCTCGCGCCATGGGCGTCACGCTTCACGTCGGTGCTCGATGACCTGCGTCCCGATGTGGTGGTCGTACACGACGCCACCGCGCACCCGCAGGCAATTCGCAACTGGGCCCGGGCCAACGGAGCCGCCGTGGCGATGGTTATCCACTCCGAGCTCGAGAGCGGCGCGGCCGGGCTCACGCCCGCCGTTCGCAAGCCGGTGCGAGCCGTGCTGGGCTACGTGCAGGATCGCGCGCTCACCGCCCCGGATGCGGTCATCGTCACCTCGCAGTCGCTGCGCGACCGCATCGCTGCGCGCGGCGATGCCATGCCGGTGGTGATCCCGCTCGGCGTCGATCAGTCGGTCTTCCTGAATGCGAAGCCCGATCCCACGCTCCATGCGCGTCTCGCCCCGACGGGAACCCCGCTGCTGGTGCATGCCGGGCGCCTCTCCAGCGAGAAGCGCGTTGACCTGCTTATCGACATGCTCGCCGAACTTCGCACGCCGGCAGTGCTCGCGATCGCCGGATCCGGCCCCGTCCGTTCAGCCCTCGTGCGCCGCGCCCAGCGGATGGGTGTGGGCGAGCGGGTGATGATGCTCGGCCATATCGCCGGTCGCACAGACCTTGCGCGCCTCATGGCAACCGGGGACTGCTTCGTGCACCCCAATCCCGATGAGACATACGGCCTGGCGCCCCTTGAGGCGCTGGCCACCGGAACCCGGGTGGTGGCAGCCCGGGGCGGAGGCCTGCGCGACGTGCTCGGCAGCCGCGGCGCCGTGCTCGTGCAGCCCGGAGACGCAGCCGCACTCGCGCGCGGCGTTGAGACGGCGCTGCTGCACGAACGACGCACCCCGGACCTGGCCGACCTCACGTGGGATCGCACCTTCGACAGGGAGTGGGATCTGTACGAGTCGCTCAGGGCGACAACGCAAGAAGGGCCAACAGCAGGCGCTGATACAGTTGTGCGACTCCTGCCTACGGGCGGGGGTGTGGCTAAGGCCGCATGACCAGTTCCCACTTCGGGAGCGACACAATTCGATATGGAGGTCCCCATGGCTGAGCATGTGCTCGCCGTGCTGGTCGACTTCGAGAACATGGCCCGTCCCGGTGCCAAGTCTCGCGGCGACTTTGACATTGATCTGGTTCTCAGCCGTCTGGCGGAGAAGGGTCGCGTGGTGGTAAAGCGCGCATACGCGGACTGGAGCCGCTACCGCGAGGCGAAGATCGACCTGCAGAACGCAGGCCTCGAACTCATTGAGATGCCATCCGCCCGCGAGGGCGCCAAGAACCGCGCCGACATCAAGCTGGCGGTCGACGCCATGGAACTCGCGTACTCGCGCGAGCACGTGGACAATTTCGTCATCGTCTCGGGCGACAGCGACTTCACGCCGCTCGTGGGCAAGCTGCGCGAGCTGAACAAGCGCGTCATCGGCATGGGCAACCGCGAGAGTTCAAGCGAGTTGCTCATCGCCAACTGCGACGAGTTCATCTTCTACGACAGCATCGCGTCGTCGTCCGCGTCGTCGCCGCGCCGCGGCGGTGGACGGGGCGCACCGCGTAAGGATCCGGTCGCGCTCCTGGCGGAGTCGATGCTGGCCCTGCAGCGCGAGAGCGTGGAGCTGCCGCTGGCCAGCGTGGTGAAGGACGCCATGCGCCGCAAGGACCCGGCGTTCGACGAGTCGGCCATTGGCTTCTCGACCTTCAGCAAGTTCCTTGAGAGTTCGCAGGACAAGGCCGGCATCTCGCTGCAGACCGACCCCCGCAGCGGCACGTACCGCGTGTCGTTCGCGGATGCACCCGCTGCAGCCGCAGCAGCCGCTGTCGAGAGCGACGGCGACAGCGAGTCCGGTACCGGCGATCCTCGCCGACGCCGACGTCGCGGTCGTCGTGGCGAGGGTGGCGGCAGCGGTGGTGGTGGTCGTGCCGACTCGGGCGCCTCGGCTGGCGACACCGATGCCGACACCGATGCCGACGTGTTTGAGGTGTTCGTCACCCCCACGCCCGACCCGGATCTGGGTCAGATGCCGTCGCTCGATCAGCCCATTACGTACGAGGACATGGTGCTGCTCACCCCCGAGGTGGACGCCGAAGTGGCGGCCGCGGGTGTGACCGAGGATGACCCAAGCACCCCGCCGGCGCGCAGCACGCGTCGCCGTCGCCGTCGCGCATCGGCCGATGACATGGTTGATGGCGAGCCCACGCCCGACGACCTCGAAACGGTCGCCGACGAGGATGTTGCTGCCGAGCAGGCTGCTGAGGAGGGCCTCGCCGTGGTTGGCGAGACGCCCACTGCTGAGGTCGAGGAGGCCGCCGCCCCGACGCGTCGCCGCGTACGTCGCAGCAGCGCAGCCAAGGTGACTGACGAGGCTCCCGCAGCGGAGGCAGCGGCAGGCGCCGAGGCACCCGCCGACGAGAAGCCCAAGCGCCGTCGCGCCCCGGCCAAGAAGAAGGTGGCCG
>JBAXJA010000093.1:0-6889 GCA_037138115.1 Thermoleophilia bacterium
GTTATTACTGCCTCCCTTCATCGCGACGAGCGCTCGCTCGCTGAATGCCTTGCCTAAAGCCCCGTGGGTCGATCACGGCTTCCGGCGCGATCGAGAGAACCGTCAGGTGGTTCGCCCCTGTTCGTTCGTAGATTGGCCGCCAACGCGATCGCCCTGCGCGCGGTCGCAGTTCCCGTAGTCCGCGGCCGAGCGGTCCACGAACAGCGCTGCTGTGTGGCCACCCAAGCATCGGCCCTTCAACCTGCAACTTGGCGATGGCATCTGCGATTGCGCGGGCCTCCCGCATATCCATGAGGGCCTTCAGTTCCAGCATCGCCTCGGCGTGCCAGTTGACCTGCCACGCGGTGGTCCCTGGTGGGCTGTCCATGTGGACTGCGGTGTATCGCTCGTGGCGTTGCACGGGTGTGTCGCACTGCGTCGATTGCGTGACGGGCCTGTAAGGCCACCACCATCCCCACGTGACCCCCTCGCAGCACCGCTCCCTGCGGTGCGAAATGCACCGGAGGCACAGATGAACCGATCAACACGTGTGGCCCTTGCCGCGGCGGCACTGACGGCGATGACGGCTACCCCGGCTGCCCTTGGCCAGCAGTCGAGCGTGTGGATAGACCCGGCGGTCATGGTGGCGGGTGTGCCATGGACGGGGCAGGCGGGGGCCACCGTGCGCTTTACGCCGGGGTTCTCCTCTGGCACTGGCAGGGCCGAGCTGCGGGTTGGCGGCCGCTACGCAGGGAGTTCGGACACGTTTGGTGTTGGCCGTGAGTCGTCGTACACGTGGCCGTCGCTGGCTGATGGCGCGTACACGGCGCGCATCTACGTGGAGAGTGACCACATCTGCAGTGGTTCGCGGTGCAGTTGGTCCGGGGGCTACCTCCCGACGGCCGACTTCCGCGTTGACCGCACGCCGCCCAGCGAGCCCAGCGTCATTACGGATGGTGAGCCCCAGCGGAGCAGCACCGCGATCACGTGGTCGCGTTCCACCGATGGTGGCGTGGGCATGGATGGCTACCAGTTGCTGCTTGACGGCACCACGCAGGCGCAGCTGGGCGCCAGCCAATGCGGGGGCGACTGCAGCGCATCGCTCGATCCGTTGCTGCTCCCCGACGGCCCACACACCGTGGCGGTGCGGGCCACCGACCTGCTGGGCAATGCCAGCGACTCGCCTCTGGCCCGCATCACGGTGGCCGACACGCCCAGCGTGGCCCTGGTGAACCCACCGCGGTATGTCATCGCCGGGAACCCGGTCGACGTCAGCGCCCGCGCGGCCATCGCCAACGGCAGCCCGCTCACGTACTCGTGGGACACCGACGGCAACGGCACATTTGACACCGACACCGGCACGGTGGCCGTGCTGCGGGTGCAGCCCACCAAAACCATGAGAGTTGCGGTTGAGGTGACCGCCCCAGGCGGCGGCACTGCAACCGACTCCGCTCCGATCGAACTGCGAAAGACACCGCCCTCGGGCGACCCGGGCGTGACCATCAACGATGGTGACCGCTTTACGCGTGACCCCGATGTGACCCTCTCGCTCTCGTGGCCCGACGGCGCCACGGGCATGAAGATCGCCACCGACGGCGGGTTTAAGGGCGCCACCACCGTGCCCGTGGCACCCACGGCCACGGTGCAGCTGACAGCCGACGAGAACTCCCTCCTGCCACACGTGGTGTACGTGCGGTTCTCGGGCGCGGGCCTCGACGCCAGGGAGACCTACACCGACGACATCATCCTCGACACCACTCCGCCGGTCATCGATACGGCCGTGGCGAAGCCAGTGGGCACCAAGGCCGTGCGTGTGACCACCCGGGTGCGCGACGCGGTGTCGGGTCCCCGCAGCATGCAGGTGGCCCGCGCGGTGACTGCTTCCGGCACCACAGTGGCCTATGCGCCCTCGGTACGCGTGCCCATGAAGGGGCGCCGCGTGAGCATGCGGGTTGCGGATGCGGCGGGCAACTGGTCGAGGTGGAAGTCGGTGGTTACCCGGCGCCGGGGATGACGGTGATGCGGAGGGTGGTGCAGGCCAGCCCGGCCTCGCGCGCCTCACGCACTCCCGCAGCCACACGCTTCTGAAGCGCGAGGGCGCCCCGGGTCATCTCGGCAACCTGTGCGGGGTCGCGCGAGAGCAGGAAGAACCCGCGATCGCCAAACGCCACAAAGCCGGGGCTTGCCATCTGCACGCCAGCCTCGCGCATCTCGGCGGTCACCTTGGCCACCAGCGTGGGCCAGGTCATGCGGCGTGCGTGCTGGTAGGGCACCACCTGTTTGCCGGCGGCCAGATAATCGTTCACCTCGGCATAGGTGGCGTACTTGCAGCGCCACTTCGACCTGGGCCCGCGGCTCTTCACCTCAAGCCCGTTGTCGGGATCGAGAAACACGATGTCCGCAGCGTGCAACTTGGCCATTGCCGCGCGGTGCCATGACTCGCGGGCGGCGATGCGCGCTGCGGTGGCCATGCCGCCTGTGGGGAGGGGGTTGTCGAAGAACACCGGGGCGACTGCCTGCGTCGCCACCCCGTGCAGCATCTGCGTGTCGTGCAGCAGTTGCACCCGGCGATCACCCACGGGCAACTGCCCGAACGCCCCGACCATCGAGCGGAGCAGGCGCTCGTCGAGGTGCTCCCACTCATCCGGCTTCTCCAGGTGCGGCCGCACCCCGCCATCGTCGTTGGCCTCATGGTGCTCCGTGAGGTACCAGTTGATTCCCACAACCAGCTGGCCGTCTCCAGCCAGCTGGTTGAGTAACGCGTACTTGGTGTAGTCGCCCTGGTCCCCGGCGTAGTTGTGCCTCATTCCGGCCCCCTCTCATTCGCTCACAGCGTTCACGCACGTACGTCATTGTGATCTCATCACCTGGCGCACAACTCCTTACGCGTGGCGTAAGCCACTGGGACGCACCATGCGACCGACTCTCAGATGAAGACATTCCTCAGTCGGGTGGGCAGCGTTGTGATGGGCGTGCTGGCGATCGTTGCGGTCATCGGCGGCTGCGCGCTGTACCAGCGCGGCAAGGATCTGCTTCCGGGCCCCGCCCGGGCAGTGGTGGACTCCCTCGACTCGGTGGGCCCCGGAGGGTTCGCGCCGCTCGGCTTCAGCACTCCCAGCAGTGACGGCCCCTCGTCACCGCTGGACGCCTGCCCCGACTATGCGGCCGATGTTGAATCGCTTGGCCCCGCCATCCAGGGAGATCTCACACCCGAATCTGCCGGCGGCGCACAGATCTCCGACCTGCTGCAGGTGCAGATCGATCGCCTGCAGGCTGGCGGTACTCCAGATGCACTGAGCGCCACGGGCGTGGATGTGGCACTCGCACATCAGGACGACATCCTCACTGGCGCCGCCACACGGATTCGCGGCGCCAGCTTCACCACCACTGAGGTGAAGTCGCTCTCAGTGAGTCTGGCGGCGGCGCTCGATGCCGTTGCCGAGGCCAACACCAGATTTCTCGCCGGTGGCACCGGGGTGCGTACCCGTTCGGCATGGGTCAACTGGGCCACGCGCGCCCAGGGGCCGACCGATCAGATCCAGGCGATTGCACGGGCACTCGGCAAGTGCCCATAACCCCTTAGGGCAGGCGCTTCACCAGGGCACGGCAGGCTGAGCTGATGCCCCGCCCGGAGCCCTTTGATGCATTGATGCTGTAGCTGGTGCTCACCGGCGCGAGGGCCATCGATGCCGCCTTGCCCTTGCCCGTGACCTTGGAGCCCTCGGGCACCGCGGTGGTCATCAGGCTGTTCGCGGTTGCCCCGCCGTTCATCACCATGCGCAGAGTGCGTGCCGCGCCGGTGCCGCCCATCATCGTCCAGATGGTGGAGGAGTCGGTCTGGGCCACGTTGATGCACGCCAGCGCCTTCTTCTTGCCCCTGATGACCATCGTGGTGGTGCCGACGATGGATGCGGTGCCGTCCTCTGCGAACCCGAGCGAGGCATTGGAGCTGCTGGCGAAGTCGCCTGACGCGAATGCCGCGAGCGCCGCCGGGCGGGCAGCGCCGCCCCCACGCGCCGGCGCGCGCAGTGAGTACCGGCCGCGGTTGACGATGCCGTTTACCGCGTTGCCGCTCTGTGTGCCGGGGCTCAGCATCGTGCCGCTGGCCAGCCGCACGCGGGCGGTACCGGTGTAGCGCTTCACCTTCGCGGTGGCGTGCGCTCCGCGTTCCATCGCCACCTTGGTGTCGCCGTTCACAAGCTCGACGTGGGTGGACAGGATCTGCGCGCCCCGGTTCCGGTTAAAGCATGTGCCGTCATCCGCTCCCACGGGGACATCGGCGAAGAAGTCCACCCGCACGAGCTTGACGCCCGTCCAAATGGGCGCCGGGTACGCGGCGAAGCCCGTCGTGGGGTACGAGACGGAAAAGCGCAGCTGCTGCGCGGTGTCGTACGTACCGTCGTCGCCGATGTCGATGCACACATAGTGCACGTGCCCGATCGGGTCGTTCCCAGTGGGAAGCGTGCCGATGTCGGGGGTGAGATTGATCTGCCGTGAACCCCCGGCGGCAACCACAAGCCCGCCAGCGCCCTGATCCCAGGTGGGGATACTGATGGTCGTTGTGGAGGTCTGCAGGCTCGAATCGGTCACCTTTACCGCGGGCGCCGGAATTGACGATGCCACCACGCTCTGGGGCAGGTACGCAGTGCCATCGGTGGGGTCGGCAACGTTGGTCCAGCCACCCTTCGGCGGGTCGCCGAAGGTGCCGTCGCCGTTGGTGTCCCACGAGTACGTGACGCCCGTGCCCGTGGACTGCCGGGCATCCACGACGGTGGGCTTCAGTGGCGCGGGGCCAGAGGCAGCAGGGGAGTCATGTGAGAAGAGCGAGGCCACGGGCGCCACCGGGAGGTCGCCCTTCGCCGGCAGGTTGGCCGCGGCCCGAGTGGGAAGCACGGAATCGAGCAGCCAGCGATCCGAGAAGACCCCGATGCCGCTCGGCTCCGACACCAGATGCTGCCGTATTGGTGAGTTGGGGTCGGCGGCCGCCTGTCCGTCCTTGGGCCACCCGAGCAGCGCCTGCCAGTAGTTGAATTCAGCGTTATATCTCACTTCCCCCAGCGAGATTGAGCCTCCATTTAGGTCTCTCGTGAGGGTGTTGCCGCTTGCAAGGGGATGCTCGCCTCGGCTCTTGTCGTAGATCCGGATGTTGGACAAGACCGCATTCCTCGAGCACCCACGGACCAACGTTGCAGTGTCACCGCACCCGCCGAACGCGATATCGGCGCCGCTTCCGGGACCGGCGGCGTAGTCACATCCGGTAAGCCCAAGCGCAGCAACCGCCAGCCCACCTGCGGCGGCAATGGCAACAACCCGGCGGGGAATACGGGGGCGGGGGAGCACGGCGCAAGCCTACTCTCGGTTCGGCCGGAAGCGCCAGTCAGTCGGTCTCGATGTGGACCCCAGCGAACTGGCTCACCAAGGTGTTGACCCCCGGGCTCCACGCCGCCACCACCGTGAACCTGAATGCACACCCATACCCGGTGTAGCCCGGCAGGCGGATGACGCTGGCGTTCTGGCCGTCGCCCTCGGCGGCGAAGTGGATGGTGCGCTGGGCGATGCCCCCGCGCCACCCGGTGCACACCACCTTTACCTCGCCCTCCATCTCGGTGGGCACGCCCTCAACCTCCGCGCCCGTGGGGTCGGTTTCGGTGGTGCGGCCAACCATCACGGCGATCACGCGCTTGGCCCGGCGGATCTTCCACCCGGGAACGGTGACGGTCTTGTTCAGGGTGACGACCTCCGAGCCAGTGGTGAATGCCTCCATCAGCACCGTTGCTGACGCGGCATTGGCGACCACAAGGCCTCCGCACATGGTGAGGCCAACTGCGGCGGTGACAAGGAGCGAGCGATTGGTCATGGTGTACCTCGGCTGTCGGAGTGGGGGCTGCTCCTCAGTCGTCTCTCCACTGCGCTCGGCTTACGGCCCGGAGGTCCGCGTGCTCACTTCGGCGCGTACGGCGTCCACACACGTATGGATGTGGCATTCGCACACCAGGACGACATCCTCACCGGGGCCGCCGCACGTATCCGCGCCGCCAGCTTCACCACCACTGAGGTGAAGTCGCTCTCGGTGAGCCGTGTGGCGGCAACGGCAGGAACCCGACAGGGAATACGGGGGAGGGGGCCCACGGCGCAGATCGAGCCGCCCCCGTATTCCCTCCACAACTCAGGCGGTTTCGATACGCGCCACCGCGATCTGGTTGACCAGCGTGTTGACCCCCGGGTTCCACTGAGCCGCCACCACAAACCGGAATGCGCACCCATACCCGGTGTACCCCGGCAGGCGGATGATGCTGGCGTTCTGGCCGTCATTCTCGGCGGCGAAGTGAACGGTGCGCTGGGCGACGCCGCCGCGCAGCCCACTGCACACCACCTTCACCATCCCCTCCATCTCGGAGGGCACGCCCTGCACCTGGGCACCGGTGGGGTCGATCTCGGTGGTGCGGCCCACCATCACGGCGACCACGCGCTTTGCCCGGCGGATCTTCCACCCGGGCACCGTGACGGTCTTATTGATGGTGACGAAGTTCATGCCCGTGGTGGATGCCTGCATGAGCACCGTGGCCGACGCGGAATCGGCGGCAACGAGGCCGACGCATGCGACCAACCCAAGCGCGGCGGTGGCAAGAAGGGATCGGATGGCCATGGTGCACCTCGGCGTCGGAAGTGTGTGACTTCCCTGATGCTCCTCCATTTCCGGCGCACAGCGGACGTGTTTGCGGATGAAATCGCCAGAATCTCCCGGACTGGGCCACGACAACGTCGTGATCCACGTGGAGGCACTCATGAGTACCCGGATTCGGCGGATGGGCCACCGGCCCGTATCGGGCGCGCCTCCGCAGCGAGCCCTCCGATGTAAGGGTTGGGGCCTCGCACCGTGACCGCCGCACATCAATCGGAGGCACATGAC
>JBAXJA010000094.1:0-6767 GCA_037138115.1 Thermoleophilia bacterium
AAAAGACGCCGGAATCCGCCTCTGCGGAGGATTCGTAGCACTTGTGACGAATAGCGCGAGGCCCGTAGAGTGTCGTCACCACGACGGCTCGCTGTCGTGCTCCGTGTGCCCACCTCATCTAATTCCGGGTCCACGGATTCCCTGTCCTATTCCAAGAAGGAGCTCTCACATGGGTGCTCGCGCAAAGGCGATTTTTCCGCTCGCGCTGGTAATTGGAGTCCTCTCCTACCTGTGGACTGAGTTCTCGCTGAACTTCACCTTCCACTGGGTCACCGTGTCTGGCACGGATCTTCCCGGTTCGGTTGGCGTTCCGCAGAACTTCCACCTGATTCTTCCTACGGCCTTCATCGCGTGGGGTCTGTTCTTTGCTGCTGGTGGCGACAACGCCGCCTTCGGCAAGATCTTCCTGGCTTCACTGTTCGGTTCTGTTGCAGCGCTCATCACGATCCCGCTTGCATACAAGTCGGCAGTGTTCCCTGACTTCTGGGGCATCGCCCTTTGGGTCGGCGTGTTTGCATTCATCCTCGTGATGATCCTCATCGCGGGTGACTGGTACTACGTCGCAGGTACGTTCCCGGCATTTGCTGCCGTGTTCCTCTGGTGGGTCGCGACGGGTATGGACGGCTGGGCTCCCGTGAGTTCTGAGACCGCCAATGGTGGCGCCGGTGGCGCTACTGGTCTTGGTGCTTTCGGTGGTCTGGTTTCGACCCCGTGGGCGTGGGTGTGGTTTGACACCTTCGTCACACTGGTCTGCGGTGTCATCCTGGGTCTCATCTCAGGCAAGCTCGCAGCACTCCTTACCCCGAAGCCCAAGGAGGCCTAGGCCACACGGTCTAAGCAACCTTTGCTTCATGCTCTGGGGGACCTTCGGGTCCCCCAGAGTTGTTTTTCGGGTGATTCGTCCCCGCCGTCGCGCCCCGCCACCGGATATGCTCGCGCTCGCTTTCGACCAAGGGGAATCTGATGGCAGTGCGCGTGGGCATCAATGGTTTCGGCCGCATCGGCCGGAACGTATTCAGGGCGGCGATGAGTCGCGCCAAGGGCGACGTCGAGATCGTTGCCGTCAACGACCTCACCGACGCAAAGACACTTGCGTACCTTCTGGCCTACGACTCCATCTTTGGTCGCTATCCGGGCACCGTGGAGCACGAGGGCGACGCCATCATCGTGGACGGCACGCCCATCCGCGTGATGGCCGAGCGTGACCCGGCCAACCTCGCCTGGGGCGACCTGGGCGTTGACGTAGTGGTGGAGAGCACGGGCTTCTTCACCAAGCGCGACGACGCCGCCAAGCATCTCGCGGGTGGCGCCAAGAAGGTCATCATTTCCGCGCCTGCGACCAACCCCGACCTGACCGTGGTGCTCGGCGTCAACGACGACGCCTACGACCCGGCGACGATGCACATCATCTCCAACGCGTCATGCACCACCAACTGCCTCGGCCCGATCGCCAAGGTGCTCGACGACCTCTACGGCATCGAGCAGGGCTTCATGACTACGACGCACGCCTACACGAACGATCAGCAGATCCTCGACCTGCCGCACAGCGACCTGCGTCGTGCCCGTGCGGCTGCGCTGTCGATCATCCCCACGTCGACGGGTGCCGCACGCGCCATCGGCGAGGTGATGCCGCACCTCAAGGGACGCCTCGACGGGTTCGCCATGCGTGTTCCGACGCCGGATGGCTCGGTTGTGGACCTCGTGGCCACCCTCAAGGGCACGCCAGACGTTGACGAGATCAACGCGGCCATGAAGGCGGCCTCCACCGGCCCGATGGCGGGCATCCTCGGCTACTCCGACGACCCGATCGTGTCGCGCGATGTCGTTGGCGACTCGCACTCGTCGCTGTACGACGCCCCACTCACCATGGTGATGGGGAACCAGGCGAAGGTCATCTCCTGGTACGACAACGAGTGGGCCTACTCGTGCCGGGTGGTTGACCTGGCACAGCGGCTTCTGCCGTAATGCAGCGCCCTGTCCAGGTGGATTCGCCGGGCCGTTCGTGGGCGGGGGAGCGCGTGCTCGTGCGTGCTGACCTCAATGCACCCCTCGACGCCCGGCGGGTCACCGACGACGCGAGGATTCGCGCGTCGGTGACCACCATCCGGTATCTGCTGGACAACGGCGCCGCGGTTGTTGTGTGTTCGCACCTCGGGCGCCCCGACGGCCAGCGAGTTGACGATCTGTCGCTTGCGCCGTGTGCGGCACGCCTGTCGGAACTTCTCGGCCAGCCGGTCGAGTTGCTTGCCGATTGCGTTGGCCCGGTCGTGGAGGCCCGCGTGCGGGCACTTCAGCCCGGCGATGTCGTGATGCTCGAGAACCTGCGCTTCAACCCGGGCGAAGAGGCCAACGACGCGGCGTTCGCCGACCAGTTGGCCGCAGGCTTCACTGCGTACGTCAATGACGCCTTCGGCGCTGCCCACCGGGCCCATGCGTCGACCGAGGCCGTCGCACGTCGGCTGGACGCCTGCGCCGGATTGCTGCTCGGCCGTGAGGTCGAGGTGCTCGGCGGGTTGCTCGGCGACCCCACTCCGCCATTCGTAAGCGTGCTGGGTGGGTCGAAGGTGAGCGACAAGTTGCCGCTCATCGAGAATCTGCTTGATACCTCCGACCGGATCCTCATCGGTGGGGCCATGTGCTTCACATTTCTGAAGGCCCTCGGCGATCCCGTGGGAACCTCGCTGCACGAGGACGAGGCGGCGCAGCAACTGGCGCTGCGCCTGCTTGACCGGGCCGGCAAGGTGAACTGCACACTCCAGTTGCCCACGGACATCCTGGTGGCGGACCGCTTCAGCGCCGATGCCGACCTGCAGGTGGTGCCGAGCGACGCGATTCCTGATGGCTGGATGGGCGTGGACATCGGCCCGCGTACCTCGGCTGCCTACCGCGACGTGATCGCGACCGCAGGCACCGTGTTCTGGAACGGACCCATGGGTGCCTTTGAGATCCCGCCATTCGCCGATGGCACCCGCGCGGTGGCCGAGGCCATGGCATCGTCGCCCGCCATCACAGTGGCCGGGGGCGGCGACTCCGGCGCTGCGGTCAGCGAGATGGGTCTCGCCGACCGGTTCACCTGGGTCTCCACCGGGGGTGGTGCCGCGCTCGAGATGCTCGAGGGTGCCGTCCTGCCGGGCGTGGCTGCCCTTCCCGTCGCATGAGCGCCGCACGCCGCCCCCTGGTCGCGGGCAACTGGAAGATGCATAAGACCGGTGCCGAGGCGCGGGAGTTCTGTGTCGCGCTCGCCGGTCTGGTGGGTGTCGAGAGCGCGGTCGACGTGGCCGTGTGCCCGCCCTACACCGCGCTTGAGGCATCGGCCAGTGCGCTCGCCGGTTCGCCCATCGCGGTCTACGCCCAGAACGTTCACGAGAATGAGAAGGGTGCCCATACCGGCGACATCAGCTCGGCGATGATCCTCGCCACCGGTGCCGACGGGGCCCTTATCGGGCACTCCGAGCGCCGGGCGGAGGGGGACACCGACGCCCAGATCGCCCTGCGGGTGCGCAACGCCATTGATGCGGGCCTGATGGTGGTGCTGTGCTGCGGTGAGTCGCTCAGCACCCGGCAGGCGGGGGAGACCGAGGCGTGGCTCACCCGCCAGATCAGGTCGGCGCTCGAGCACGCGCAGGCTGGTGACATCGCCCATCTGGTTATTGCCTACGAGCCGATCTGGGCCATCGGCACCGGCGAGACCGCCTCGCCCGAACAGGCCCAGGAGGCATGCGCGATCGTGCGCCGGGTGGCGTCCGAGACGATCGACGGCGAGGCCCTGCGTGTGCTGTACGGCGGCAGCGTGTCGGCAGCCAATGCGGCGGAACTGATGTCGCAGCCCGACGTTGACGGGGCGCTGGTGGGCGGTGCCAGTCTCGAGCCTGGGTCATTTGCTGCCATCGTGGCGGCCGCCGGATGACCGGGCCGCTCGTACTCGTCGTCATCGACGGGTTCGGTCTCGCCCCGGCGGGGCCCGGAAATGCCGTCACGCTTGCCCGCACGCCGGCGCTCGATGCCCTTGCGGCAGAGGGGTCGGCGACCACCCTGGTGGCGTCCGGGCTGCCCGTGGGCCTGCCCGATGGTCAGATGGGCAACAGCGAGGTTGGGCACCTGAACCTGGGCGCCGGTCGTCGTGTGCCACAGATGCTGGTACGCGTGGATGAGGCCGTGTCTGCCCCAGGTGGGCTCGGCGCGGTGCCGGCACTGGCTGCCGCAATGGACCGGGCATCGGGCGCCACTCTGCATCTGGTGGGTTTGGTGGGCGATGGCGGTGTGCACGCAAGCCAGCGGCACCTGGTGGCATTGGTACGGGCGGCCCGCGAGCGCGGTGTGGAGCACGTGGTGGTGCACGCAATCACCGACGGGCGCGACTCGCGCCCCGACTCCGCGCTTCCGGCGATACGGGCGCTGGAGGCCGAGGGCGTGGTGGTGGGCACTGTGATCGGCCGCTATTGGGCAATGGACCGCGATCATCGCTGGGACCGCATCGGGCGTGCGTACAACGCCATGGTGCACGGGCGCGGCGAGGGCGCGGCGTCGGCATCTGATGCGGTTCAGCGCTCGTACGACGCCGGCGTCACCGACGAGTTCATTGAGCCATGGGTCATCGGGGATCCCGCCGCGGGGCGCATCCGCCCGGGCGACGCCGTGGTGGTGTGGAACTTCCGGCCGGATCGCGCCCGCCAGATCACCCAGGCGTTGGGCGACCCGCAATTTGCTGGGTTCGACCGCGGGGGAATGGGGGCCTTTGACGACATCACCACCATGACCCGCCTGCGCGCCGAGTGGAACTACCCGGTGGCGTTTGAGTCGGAGAATGTGCGCCAGGGCATGGCCGAATCGATGAGTATGGCCGGTCGGCCTCAGCTGCACGTGGCCGAGACCGAGAAGTACGCGCACGTGACCTACTTCTTCAATGGCGGGCGCGAGGCCGCATTCGAGGGTGAGGACCGCGTGCTGGTGCAGTCGCCGCAGCACGTGGCCACGTACGACGAGGCACCCGAGATGAACGCCGCCGGAGTTCGCGACGCCGTGCTGGACGGGGTGATGGCGGGGACGCACGAGTTTCTTGTGGTCAACTTCGCCAATGCCGACATGGTGGGCCACACCGGAGTCGTGCCGGCCGCCGTACAGGGCATTGAGGCCATCGACCGCTGTATGGCCGACATCCGCGCTGCGGTGGCCGCACGCAATGGCCTGCTCATCGTCACCGCCGATCACGGCAACGCCGAATCGATGATCGAGCCCGATGGCAGCGTGAACACCGCACACACCACCAACCCGGTGCCGCTCTGGATCGATCGTCCCGGGCTGCCCTTGCGCCCCGGGTGTCTGGGTGACGTATCGCCCACCGCGTGCGCGCTGATGGGGTGGGATGTCCCCACATCCATGACGGGCGCCGTGCTGCTGGATGGGCTGGCGTAGGATGGCGCGCATATGAGCAAACGCGCACAGGAATGGCTTCCGGATCCCGCGGCGGTTCATCAGCTTCGCTGGTGGGACGGCACTGACTGGACCGAGCACGTCAGTGACAACGGCACTCAGGGCATTGACCCGATGGAGAGCACCTCCACGCCACCGCCGCCCGCGGCAGGTGCCCGTCGGTCGGGCCGTGCCACGGCCGCGCTGGTGCTCGGCATTGTGGGCGTTCTGGTGTTCCCGGTGGTGTGTTCGACGCTCGCAATCATCTTCGGTGCCCTCGCCCTACGCGACATGGGTACCGACGAGAACGTGCGCGGACGGCCCATGGCCTGGTGGGGACTCGGACTCGGTATCGCGGGTCTGCTCATCGGCATCGCCCTCATCGCGTACCGGTTCGCCTAGTGGACCCGGTGGGCCCGCGGGTGAACGTGAAGGCCGACGCCCCCGACGGCTACCGCGCACTGGCCGGGCTCACCCGTGCAGGGCACCCCGATCATGTGCTGTCGGAGATGATCAAGGTGCGCGCATCGCTCGTGAATGGCTGTGAGTACTGCGTTGCGCTGCACTCGGATGCCGCGCGCGCAGCCGGGGTGAGCGAGGATCAGCTCGCGGCGCTGGCCGATTGGCGCGAGTCGTCCCTCTTTGACGGCCGTGCGACAGCGGCCCTGGGCCTGACCGACCTGCTCACCCGGACCGAGTCTCTTGCCGGATGCCGCGATGCGGCGGCCGGGCCCACCTGGAGCGCGGCAGAGGCGGCGTTCCCGGATGCCGAGTTGGCGCAGGTGGTGGTGACCATCACGGCGATAAACGCGTGGAACCGCGTGATGATCGCCAGCGGCATTACGTTGGAGGGCTGATCCGCACGCGGGTCGTGATGACCCCGGCGTCGTCCTCGACGGCGATCACCTCATGCCCCTGGTCGTGGCACCAGGCGGGGATATCCACCTTCACAAGCGGGTCGTCGGCGAGCACGACGATGATGTCCCCCTGGGCGGCGCGCATCGCAGCCCGGCGAAGCAGCGACACCGGCACTGGGCACCAGGTGCCCAGTGCATCGATGGTGCGCATTGCGCCGATCACTGCCCCTCGGGGGCCATGGCGCGCAGCGCCGTCACCGACTCGGTAAACGCCACGATGGCCGCCCCGAGATCACCAGTGGTGGTGCCCGGACCGGCGGTGAGCAGCACGGCTCCCCGCGCCACGTCGTCGTCTGCACCCATGGCCTCGAGGACGGGTGACGACTTGCCGGCACCGAAGGTGCATGCCGAGCCCGGGGCCACGGCGACCCCGCGCGCGGCCATCGCCAGCGCCAAGGCCTCTCCCTCCACCCCGCGGGCCGAGACCTGCACGTGTCCGGG
>JBAXJA010000095.1:0-6754 GCA_037138115.1 Thermoleophilia bacterium
CCGCCCGGCGCCCGGGTCATGCCGGTGCCTCCGCCGCGAGGCGCTCCAGGCGCTTCTCCTCCGCGTCGGGCAGACGCAGGTACGACGGGAGAACTGGCAACGGGCCAACCTGGGCGACTCTGGCAACCAGCTGCGCTGCACTCACCCGCTGCACCGTGCCGTCGGGAGCCATCCGGGCAGTTGGCCCAGCCGGTACGAGCAGGGCGCCGTCGCCCGCGAGCACTGCTGGCCCTCCCTCCCCAAGAGCGAGGCTGAACGCCGCTGGATCCCAGGCAGCCGGTGCGATGACCTGACGCAGGCCACCGTCGGCGTCGGGCGCATACGCACCGGCGAATACCTCCCGCCGCCGGGCGTCAATGACGGGCGCGATCAACTCGCCCTCCCTGCAGGCCACAGACGCCCCGAGCGCGAGTGCCTCCAGACTCGACGCCCCGTGAACCTGGATACCGAGCGCCTGCCCCAGACCCAGTGCGGTGGCGATACCAATCCGGATCCCCGTAAACCCGCCGGGGCCAACCCCGACCACGATCTGCTCAAAGTCGCCGGGCACAACACCGCATGCGCCCAGAAGGTGGTGCGCCGCCTCAAGCACCCGGCGCCCGCCTCCCGGCACCCGGCCCAGCCACAACTCGGCGACCACGCCATCGTCGCCCACGAGCGCGAGCGACGGGGTGGGAGTTGCGGTGTCAAGCGCGAAGGTGATCAACAAGTTCCCCGAGTGATTGGTCGGTGCCCGGATCGCGGCCCGTCAAGCGAAGCAGCCGTGCGTCGCCCCCGCCATGCCCGATGTCCACACAGACCCTGGGCTCCGGAAGCCCCGCGGCGATGGAATCGGGCCATTCAATGAATGCCACCCCGTCATCACCGATGGCCTCGAGGGCCAGGCCGATCTCCTCGTCATCCGGATCGCTCAGGCGCCAGGCATCGAGGTGGGCCACTGGTATGCGCCCGACGTACGCGTTGGCGATGGTGAACGTGGGGCTGGTGATGGGCCCCTCCACCCCGAGGGCGCGCGCCGCACCGCGCACGAGGGTGGTCTTTCCCGCACCGAGGTCGCCGCGCAGAAGCACGATGTCGCCCGCCACCAGCAACGAGGCAATGCCCGCGCCAATGGCCTCGGTCTGCTCGGCAGTGTGGGTGGTGATCTCGGCGACGGCGGTCAAAAGAGGTCCATCTGGGAGGTGGCCGGTGCGTCGCCGGCTGGCCCGGTCTCGTTGGGAGCAGCCCCGGCGCGGGCGTTCCCCTTCAGGCCGATGAGCGGGGGTATGCGATCGAAATCCTCCTGGAGCGTGCCGAGCATCGTGCGTGTGTAGAGCGCGGCAGCCGGATGGAACACCGGAAAGAGGGTGATACCCACCCCGCCGAACTCCACCTGCTGCACCTGTCCGTGCACCGTGCTGATGCCATCGGGGCGGCCCGAGATGAGTTTGGTGGCGAAGTTGCCCAACGTGCACACGAGCCGGGGACGGATGAGCGACACCTGCTCGGCCAGAAATCCCTGACAGGCCTCGATCTCGCCGGGGAGCGGGTCGCGGTTGCCGGGAGGCCGGCACTTGAGCACATTGGCAATGAACACGTGATCGCGCGTGAGGCCGATGCCCTCCAGCAGGGTGTCGAGCAACTTGCCGGCCTGACCCACAAATGGGACGCCGGTGCGGTCTTCATTGGCACCCGGGGCCTCGCCCACGAACATGAGATCGGCGTTGGGATCTCCCGCCCCCACAACCACGGTTGTGCGCCCCTCCGCGAGGGCACAATGCGTGCAGGAACGCAGCGAATCACCCAGTCGCTCGAGGGCCTGCGCCCGGACGGCAGCATCGCTCATCACCGCCTGAGGCTACGTGCGACACCGGACGCCCCAACGGGTTCACGTCACGCCCTTGTTACATGGGTACGTGGCGGTCTAGATTGCCGCATCCGAGCACGGCGAGAAGCCTGGTACCCCCGTGGGGGACTGGAGCGAGTCCGGTTCGGCGTGGCCCACCCAAAACCGGTGGGCGCGTCGCCCTGCGCGCTTCCCCACGATGGTCAGCCAGTCGCCATTCTGACGATGACCGCGACCTCAGCCCACACCACGCCGCAGGCCCCGCGACCCACAGTGGTCCGCACCATTGCGCACCTGCGCGCTGCCATCGCAGCGCTGCGTGCCGACGGCCGTCGCATCACTTTGGTGCCCACAATGGGTGCATTTCATGAGGGTCACCTGTCGCTCATGCGCATTGGGCACGAAGCAGGGGACGCCGTGGTGGTGTCGCTGTTCGTGAATCCCACGCAGTTCGGCCCCACCGAGGACCTCGCGGCGTACCCGCGGGACGAGGACCGGGACCTCGAACTGGCCGCATCGGCCGGAGCGGATCTGGTGTGGGCGCCGCCCGTTGATGAGGTCTATCCGGATGGCTTCGCGATGACCGTGGAGGTCGGCGGCCCGGCCGGGGTGCTTGAGGGGGCCATCCGCCCCCACCACTTTGCTGGTGTCGCGACCGTGGTGGCCAAGTTGCTCACGGCTGTGCGCCCCGACCGGGTGATCTTTGGCCAGAAGGATGCTCAGCAGGTGGCCGTGATCCGCCGCATGATGCGCGACCTGCATCTGGACGACATCGAGATGATCGTGGCGCCGATCATCCGCGAGGCCGATGGCCTGGCGATGAGCAGCCGCAATGCCTATCTGGACCCCGACGACAGGGTGGCCGCCGTAGTGCTGTCGCGGGCCCTTGCGGATGCCGCGTCACTTGCCGAAGAGGGCGAGTGCGACGGTGCGCGACTTGAGGAAGCCGCAATGGCCGCCATGCGCGCCGAGCCACGCTGCGAGCCCGAGTACGCCGCAGTGGTCGACCCAAACACCTTTCTTCCCATCTCACGCCTGGAGGGTCCGTCCCTCCTGTGCGTTGCAGCCCGCGTCGGTCCGGCGCGATTGATTGACAACCGGCAGTTGCCCGTTCCCACCACACGGAGGACCGCAGTGCCCCGAGCACGCATGATGCTGAAGAGCAAGATCCACCGCGCGACCGTGACCGATGCCAACCTGAACTACGTGGGGAGCATCACCGTGGACCGCGACCTGCTCGACCTCGCGGACATCCGCGAGTACGAGAAGGTGTCGGTGCTCAACATCAACACCGGTGTCCGCTTTGAGACCTACGCCATCAATGGCCCGCGCGGGCGGGGCGACGTGTGCCTCAATGGGGCCGCTGCCCGGCTGGCCCACCCCGGCGACCTGGTCATCATCCTCACGTACGCCGAGTTTGATGAGTCGGAATTGGGCGAGCACTACGAGCCCACGGTGGTGCATGTGAACTCCCAGAACCGGGTCACCGAGATGGTCGAGGACATGGTCCCGATCATGTGGGAGGTCGAGTAACCCCCCTCTCCGCGGCCGACCTGAGGTCGGCCAAGGGCCGTCGGCGCCTCGCAGTGCTGACGGCGTACGACTACCCAATGGCCCTGGCACTCGACGGGGTGGGGCTCGACATCATTCTGGTGGGGGACAGTCTGGGTGAGGTGGAGCTGGGGTACGAATCCACCCGCTCGGTGACGCTGGAAATGATGGAGCACCACGTACGCGCAGTGGCCAATGGGGCAACTCGCACCCACATCACCGGTGATCTGCCCGCCGACACCTACGGCACCCCCGAGCAGGCCGTTGAGAGCAGCCGGGCCCTCATCGCAGCCGGTGCGCAGTCGGTCAAGTTGGAGGGTGCCCTGATCCCGCAGGTGGAGGCAATCATCGCGGCGGGCATCCCCGTGATGGGTCATGTCGGCCTCCTCCCCCAGACAGCGGAGGGTGGCTACCGCAAGCAGGGTCGCACCCAGGCGGAGTCGGACCAGCTTCTCACCGACGCAGTGGCACTCGATCTGGCCGGCTGCTTCGCCATCGTCATCGAGGCCGTCGACCCCGCAGTGTCAACGCGCATCTCCCCCGCCGTGGGCGCCCCCACCATTGGCATCGCGGCCGGCACCGATTGCGACGGCCAGGTGCTGGTGAGCACCGACCTCGTGGGCCTATTGCCCAATCCACCCCCCTTCGTGACACCCAAGGCCAACCTGCGCGAGTTGATCATCGCCGCAGGCGAGGAATGGTCGCGAGAGGTGCGAGGCACCTAACCGAAGTGGGGTCAGACCCCGGTGGGGGTCAGTCGCCGTGACAAAAGTGCACAGGAAGACGCTCACCTTCAAACGGGGTCAGACCCCGGTGGGGGTCAGTCGCCGCGACAAAAGGCACGCACAAGCGCGCAGGAGTGTGAACCGCCTGCACGTGGCTTGGTTTTCGGGCAGCGCGGCGCCTGGGGGCGCAGCGGTGACCGCCGAATTGGGGTCAGACCCCGGTGGGGGTCAGTCGCCGTGACAAAAGTGCACAGGTCGGTCGGGGGCGATGGGGAGCCGACCAGCAGGCCTTCCCCATCGTCCCCGAACTGCCCCGCCGGACGTCGTTAGATCAGACCGCCCTGGGCGATCTTCTTCAGGTCGAGCGCCTTCTCGAGCGTCTCCTCGTCCACGCCCTTTTCCCTCGCGACCTCGCGCAGGGAGCGGCCGGTCTTCGTTGCGTCCTTCACGATCTCGGCGGCGAGGTCGTACCCGATGTACGGGTTGAGGGCGGTCGCGGCGGCCAACGTGCCCTCCGCGTGCTTGTTAAGGCCCTCGAAGTTGGGGGTGATGCCCTCGACGCACTTCTCGCTGAATGCCGTCACCGTGTTGGTGAGCAGCGAGATCGACTGCAACAGGTTGCGGGCCATCAGCGGGATGCGCACGTTCAACTCGAAGTTGCCCTGCGTGCCGCCGATGGTGATGGCGGTGTCGTTGCCAATCACCTGGGCGCCCACCTGCATGACGACCTCGGGAATGACCGGGTTCACCTTGCCGGGCATGATCGATGAGCCCTTCTGGAGCTCGGGCAGGAAGATCTCGCCAAGTCCGCAGCGCGGACCCGACCCCATCCAGGCCAGGTCGTTGGCGATCTTGATGAGCGAGACCGCGAGCATCTTGAGCGCAGCAGATGCCTCAACCAGACCATCACGGTTCGCCTGCGCCTCAAATGGATCCGCCGGAGCGGAGATGGCCAGGCCGGTCTCCGACGACATGATCGCGCGAACCATCTCCGCAAACTTCTCATGTGTATTGAGCCCCGTGCCGGTGGCGGTGCCACCGAGCGGAATCATCCCGAGGCGCGGCAGCGTGTCGCTGATTCGCGCACGGCCAAGACGGATCTGTGCGGCATACCCGCCAAACTCCTGGCCGAGGGTCACGGGCACGGCATCCATCAGGTGCGTGCGTCCGGCCTTGACGAGGTCCTTGAACTCCTCAGCCTTGTCCGAGAATGACTTCTCAAGGGCCGCGAGGGCAGGGAGCAACTTGTGCGTGATCTCGTCGAGGGCTGCGAGGTGAACCGCAGACGGGAACACGTCGTTGGAGCTCTGCCCCATGTTCACGTGGTCGTTGGCGTGCACGCCTTCGATCTCTCGGCTCGCCACATTGGCGATGACCTCGTTGGTGTTCATGTTGGTTGACGTCCCCGAACCGGTCTGGAACACGTCCACCGGAAACTGGTCGTCAAACTCGCCGCGCGCCACAGCCATTCCGGCCTCTGCGATCGCGGTGGCAATGCCGTCCTGAAGCAGCCCCAGCTCGCCGTTGGCGCGGGCAGCACCCGCCTTGATGCGCCCCAGCCAGTGAATCACCGGAGCCGGTACCGGCTCGCCCGAGATCGGGAAGTTGTCGACCGCCTTATCGGTCTCTCCACCCCACAGCTTCGCCATTCCATCTCCCTGTTTCGAATCAATCGCCGGGCGAGGCTACCAACGCACGGAGCCCGGTCCCGGGTTACACCGTCCACGAGGGGCGATGGTCACCCTTTGGCGGCTCAGCGGAGATCAGCCAGTGCGTCAAGAATCCCCTCTGCCGCCTTCACCCCGAGCCCAAGATGCGACACCCGCAGATGCTCATCGGGAGAGTGGTAGCCGTCGTCAGGCAGCGCGAACCCGCTGAGTACCACCGACGTCCCCCGGGCCGCCATTGCCGCCACCACGGGGATGCTGCCGCCGATCCCCACGGGCGTCACCGGCATTCCCGTCCCGGCCTCGATTCCCGCCATGGCCGCCCTGATCACCGGGTCGTCGGGGTCAATCCGGCTGGCCCCAGCCACACCAAGCCCCTCGATCTCCAGATCGCACCCCGCAGGCGCCGCCGCACGCAGCATCCCTTCGAGCACGCTCGCCAGATGATCAGCCGATGCCCCAGGCGGAACACGCATGGACAGCGTGGCCTCTGCTGTCGCCGGAATCGCCGTTGCCACCACGTCGGGATTACCCGTGCGAATGCCGTGCACATCAACGGCAGGCAGCATGGTGGTGCGCAGGTGGTACTCGTGCGCTGCCTCACTGTCTGCGGGACGACCACCCGCTTCGGCAAGGATCCCGGCGCCATCCGGAAGCGTCCGCCAGGCCTCCACCTCAGCGGCAGTGGGTGCCAGCACGCCCTCTGAGAGCGCTGACGGCACGCGACCATCCACCGGAGTGACGGCCGACAGCACGGTCATCAGCGCGTGGGCCGCATTGAGTGCCGCTCCCCCGTGCATTCCCGAGTGCAGGTCTGCAGACGCCCCACGGACGCGCACCCGGTAGTACGCGAGCCCTCGGAGTCCGGTGCACACCGCCGGCCGCCCTGGCCCCACCATGGGTGAGTCGAAGATCACTGCGGCACGCGGCGGCCGGGGATCCTGAGCCACCCAGTCGGCTGCAGAGTGGCCCCCGCTCTCCTCCTC
>JBAXJA010000096.1:0-6654 GCA_037138115.1 Thermoleophilia bacterium
AGGCTGCGGCGATTGGGTGTGGAGATGACAAGCAGGCCACCGGGCGCCATCTGCTTGCGCAGCGCACGCAGGCAGGCGCGCGGGTCCTCCAGGTGCTCGAGCACGTCGGTGAGCGTGACCAGGTCGTAGGGACCCTCGGGTGGCTCATACGCGCTGCCCACCACGGCGTCGAGGCGATCGGCTGCGCCCAGGTCCTTCAGGCGGGTACGGGCGATCTCCACAGACTCAGGCGACAGGTCGATTCCCACACCCGAGTACCCGCGTCGGGCGAGCTCCTCAAGCAGGAATCCCCCGCCGCAGCCCACGTCGAGCACGCGGCCACCGGGCCCCGGGCCATGCTGGTCAATTGTGGCGAGCACGCATGACATGCGGCTCTGCAGGTGCCAGTTCTCCTGCTCCACCGCGCGCAGGCGCGGCGCGATGCGGTCGTAGTACGCCTGAACATCGTCCAGTCGCTCGTCCGTACGCTCATCCCGGTGGTCGGTCATCGACTCCATTCCGCCGGTCGCGACTGGCCAGCGGTCGCCTGACGGAAGGCGCCCCAAGCGGGCTTCTGCGTGAGGTCTTCACGAAGGAGGCCGCCCGTCCAGTACGGATTGTCCTGAAGGTTGAACCACATGGCCACTTCCACACGGGGATACCGGTTCGCCATCGTCTGCGTCTGCGTGAGCCACGATGCCTGCTGGGACTCGCTCACGAAGTAGCGGTGATAACGGTTGTACGACGTGTGATACCCGGTCTCCGTCACATAGATGGGAGCGCCGGGCGACAGCCTATCCACCAGCGACTGGATCTGCGGGATTGTCTTCCACGACGGCACGAAGTACGCCTGCGTGGGTGATCCGATGGGGTACAGGTGCATGCTCCACGCGTCGAGTGGTACGCGGTTTCGCACCATCTCCTTTGCGAAGGTCAGCGTGCCCACCGACGAGTCGGTCGAGTTGCAGGATGAGTCACCCACCGGGCCGGTGACGCCCCCGATGACGATTGCCGTGGGGCTCACGGCCTTGATCTGCGCGTACGAGGCCGCGAGCAGTGCGGCGTATGCCCGCGCCGAGTCGAGCACGTAGCGCCCGCCCTGACGCCGGCACTGCGGGTACCAGTAGGTGGCGATGTTGGGCTCGTTCCACACCTCGATGCGGCGCACCAGCGGAAGGGTGCCGCCCGCCGCATCGGGCCATGTGCCGTTGTACCGCCGCGCGATGGCCGCCGCGAATGCTGCGCCATCGGCCGTGCGCGGTGCCGCGTTGCGGTCGCCCGAGGGTGTCTCCCACTTGGGTGTCCAGGCGAAGTCCACGATGGGCGTGATGTCGCGCGCACGCAGGCCCTTGATGATGGCGTCGTAGCGGGCCCAGTCGTAGGCCGGGTCACCGGGGTCGGATGCATCAGCCGGGCGCGTGGGGGCCACGAAACCCCAAAGGATGTCCACGCGGGTGATGGTGGTGCCGGTGCTCTGCAGCAGGTCAAGTCGCTGCTCGAGTGCGGCGCCTGACAGGTTGGGCAGTTGGTCGTCCTGCAGCGCCATCTGGGCACCCATCGCCGGGCTCACCGCGATGGCGGTTGCGACGATGGCGAGCGCCACGCGCAGCCACTTCATCGGACACTCCCCAGCACGCGGCCAACGGTGCTCTTCACGGTTGTCGTGTGCTTCTTCACGGTGGCCTTCCTGGTGATGCGCTCAAACACCACGATGCGTCTGCCGTCGGTCGCGAGCGCCGCCACCGTGCCCTTGGCGGTTCCCGACGCCCTGGCCTTTGTTCCCCCCTTGCTGGAGAACACCTTGATGCCCGTCCCGATCACGATCGCATTGCCGCCGGCCGCGACCACGGGCGACCCCGATCCACTCCACACGGTGCGGGCTGCGCCCGAGGGCACGTCGGTGCGTACGACCTTGGCTCGGCTGCCGCTCTTCACCACGGCCACCACGAACAGTGGGGTGGCGAACACGCTCCTCACGATGCCGCCCTGCGCCACTGTGCGCACGCCGCTCACGCCGTCGTCACCGGGAATACCGATCGAGATCGACGACGAGCCCTTGCCGGCCCACGCCGCCACGCCCGTCGCAATTGACGCGAGTCCCGGGCCCGTGTTGCCGGGAATCGACACCGAGGTTGCGCGCAAATCACCCTCCACGGGGCTCGCACTGCCGAGCACCGCACCCGATGCACTGCCTGCAATCCAACGCACCCGGGTGCCATCAAGTCCGGCCCCGGCCGGCGCGGGCGCGCCATCGCGACCATCGCTCGACAGCACAACCTCGGTACTGGTCGGGTCGCAGCACCAGATCACCGGCCCGGCATATGCGGCACCTGGCGCGATGGTGACGTAGCCCCTGCCCGTTCCCGTCGCCCGAACCCGTGCACCATTCGAGATGCCGGCGCTGGTGCGGATGAGCACCGGCTCCGTCACCTTGCCGATGGATCCGCTGAAGGGCGCACGGCCGGTGTCGGTGCGCCAGTACGTGAACGTGGCTGCCTTGGCCGGAGCGGTGTCGCTCCACACCAGCGCACCGCCGCCGATGTCGGCCGTGATGGTCCCCCAGCCGTCCAGCACGACGTTGGCCGCCTGTGCCGAGCCGGCCAGCGCGAGGGCCGCCACGCCCGTAATGGCCGCGAGTCCCAGTGCGGTTCGTCGCCTCACGTGGATTCCCCTGATCGGATCGTCGCCACTGCCTCGCCGAGCAGCGCCTCACTGGCGGCGGCGCGCGATGGGTCGCACAGCGGTGTCATGTTTGTGAGCTGCACGTGCTGCGCCCCGGCATCCGCGAGGGCACGTACGCCGCTGGCGATGTCATCGGGTGTGCCATGGATGACCGTGCCCAGCAGCACCTCATCGGGCACCGCCGCCGCCAGTGCCAGTGCCTCATCGCGACCGATGGCCATGGGCTGCAATTCGGTGATGCCGAACACACCCTTTCCCAGCGGGTGGTCAACGCCAGCGGCCTCGAATGCCTCGGATGGACGCGTGAGCGCAATGAATCGGAACAGCAGTGAGTTCAGGATGACTTGCCGGGCGTCGTCAATTGAGTCGGCGACCACCACGCGGCAGTAGGCCCCGGCGGTGACGTCACCGAGTGCACGGCCCGCGGCCGCCTGCGCCGCGCGCACCTGCGCGAGCATGGCCGAATAGCCATCCACATCTGTGGCGAGGGGAAGCCAGCCATCGGCCAGGCGCCCCACCAGTGCGAGGCCCTTGGGCCGGTGCGCGCCAACCCAGATGGGCGGCGGGCGGTCGCCGACCGGGCGCACGCCCATGCAGGCACCCTCGAGCGTGAATATCTCGCCGGCGTAGTCCACGGGCCCCGGGTCCGACATGAGCAGGCGCATCACCTCGATGCCTTCCTCAAGTCGCCTGAGCGGCCGGGCATTGGTCATTCCGTATGGCCCCAGGTTGAGCTGCTCGCCAGTGCCGATTCCCAGCATGAACCTGCCGCCGGTCAGGTGGTCGAGCGTGAGGGCGGTCTGCGCCAGGCTGGCGGGGTTGCGCCGCACCAGATCGGTGACGCCGATTCCCAGCCTGATGCGCTTGGTGGAAAGGCCCGACTGCGCGATGACCGGCACGGGGTCGAACCACACGTGCGGGCTGGGCTGTGCTGCGGCCTGGGGCACCAGCTCGGGGTCCCAGATGCCCATGGGGAACCAGTGCAGCAGGTGGTCGGCCCACCACATGGCGTCGTAGCCATCGGCCTCGCGGCGTGCGGCAGCACCCACGGCCGCCTCCGACGGCGGCCGCGCGGGGCCCATGCACGAGATCTCAAGGGGTCGCGACATCGCGGCGAGGCTAGCGGAGGCCCCGCTGGGTGCGGCCTGCGCGGGGTCTCATGTCACGCCCCGTCATCGTTGCCATGCAGCGGCATGAGGGGATGCTGCACGGCCCCATGCCGCTGCCGCCCCGTGTGCGCATGCGTGTACTCAGGGCGTGCTGGCCCCGGGCGGCAGCACCGATTCGCCACGCGCCTCCTCGATGTCATCCAACTGCGTCGTGAGCCACTTGGCGATGTCGTTCTCCATCACCACCTGGCGGATGGCCTCGGCACGCCCTTGCCGCTCGGCCCGCGGCATGGTGAGCGCTGTGTGCAGCGCCTCGGCCTGCGCCTCGATGTCAAAGGGGTTGACGCCGATGGCGAACGCACCGATCTCCTCGTAGGCCCCCACGTTTTCGCTGAGGATGAGCACCCCGTCGCGCTCATTGACCAGCGGGGCCTCCTTGGCCACCAGGTTCATGCCGTCAAAGATCGAGTTCACCATCATCACGTCGAAGTGCTTGTACGCGGTGACCGCCAGCGGGAGGTTGCTCTCGAACCTGAGGTCGATTGGCATCCAGTCGGTATTGCCGTGCTTGGTGTTGATGCTGCTCACGATGTCGGTGATGCGGTTGACGTACTCCACATACTCCGGCACGTCCTGGCGCGAGGGCTGGAGCATTGCGAAGAACGTGATCTCCTCGTGGAACTCCGGGTGCCGGTCCAGAAAGACATCAAACGCGGTGAACCCGCGCAGGATGTTCTTGGACAGGTCGGTGCGGTCCACCCGCACCACCAGACTGCGTCGCCGACGCCTGAGGAACTGGGCCTCCTCGGTTGCCACCGCCTTGCTGGCGGCGAGCTCGATGAATCCGTCGGCATCGATTGAGATGGGGTAGTGCCGCACACGCACCCGGCGCCCGCGGTAGGTGACACACATTTTCGCGTAGTCCACCTCCAGCCCCAGCAGGTCCTCGCACGAGAGCAGGAAGTTGCGCGCGTACCGCTGGGTGTGGAAGGCGACGATGTCGTTGGCCAGAAGGCCTTCGATCACCTGATCGCGGATGACGGTGGGCAGCACGCGCCAGTAGTCCGGCTGTGGCCACGGGATGTGCACGAAGAAGTGCAGGAAGGCATTTGGGACGCGCTCACGCACGATCCCGGGGGCGGTGTACAGGTGGTAGTCGTGCAACATCACCACGGCACCTGGGTGCTCAGCGAGGGTGGCGACCACGGCGTCGGCGAACAGCCGGTTGGCGGCGAGATAGCCGTTCTCCCACGCCGCGAACTCCTCCACGCGGATGTCCGGCACGTTTGAGAGGTCCCAGAGGTAGTGCTGGATGAACCACAGCATCGGGTTCGCAACCACGTTGTAGTACTGCTCGTAGACGTCGGCGTCTATCTCTACGAAACGCCCGCGGGTGTCCACTCCGAGCCCCGGGATGCGCACCTCGCCACCGCTTTCGTGCTGTACCCGGGCGTCTCCGTTCTCGATGGCGGCGGAGATCCACACGGCGGGCGCCACGTTGACCAGGCCTGAGAGCGCGGTCACCAGTCCACCGCCCGAGCGCACCATCGTGGTGCCACCCGCGCCGTCGTCCACAAAGCCAACCGGGCCACGATTGGATACGAGGATGAGCGGTGGTGTCTCCATTCCCACATCGTGCCCGAGAGAGACCGCAACGCGCCGTGCATCGGGCAGAGGGGGGCGGAAGGATCGTGGTGCGATACTTCCCCGGTGCTGAATGGCCGCCTTTATCGGCTCTCGTGGCTGGTGGCGCTCGTCGCCCTGCTCGTCGCCCTGCTTACCCTTGAATCGCTGGGAGGCGCACCCGAACCTCCGCTGCCCCCGGCGTTCGATGCCATTGCCGCACGTGGGCTGGCCGCCGACCTGAACGGGGTCGCCCCCCAGCGGGTGCCGGGCACAGCGGGGGATCAGCGTGCCGCGGACTGGATGGTGACGCAGTTCGAGGGTGTGCCGGGTGCCACGGCGGTGCGGCGGCAGGTGTTCTCGGTTACCACTCCCGGTGGTCGCATCACTACCCAGAACGTCTATGTGTCGCTGCCCGCACACAGCGGCGCCTCCTCGCGCCATGCCCTCGTCATCTCGGCGCCTCGCGACACCCCACCTGGCGTGAGCGGCGGCGAGAGCGGTTCAGCTGTGCTGGTGCAGTTGGCCCGGGCGCTTGGCACGGTGGCACGCGAGCGCCCCGTTCTTGTGGTGTCAACGGGCGGATCCACCATCGGCAACGCCGGCGCACGTTGGTTCGCAGAGCGGTTCAATCAGGTGCCGGTCGAGGCAGCTATCTCGCTGGACGATCCGGCCGGTGATCCGGTGGCCCTGCACATCTGGGACGACGGCCAGGATGGCCGACGTGCGCTGGCACTCGGCGCCACGGCCGTGCAGGCCGCGGCACGCGCGGGCGCCACGGTTGCCGATGCCCCGGGCCCATTCCCCCAGATCGCCGCGATGGGTGTGCCGCAGACCAGCGGTGATCAGGCGGCCTACATCGCCGCGGGCATCCCATCGGTGTCGTTGGCCTCACGTCCTGAGCGCCCCGCGGTGGGTGGCAACCTGGCCACCGAGGCCGCCCTCGGATCGTCGGGGCGCACCGCCGAGACATTGCTCGGCGCACTCGATCTGGTGGATGCGGTGCCGAGGCCGTCTGCCGGCCTCATCATCGGCGGCCGGGAATTGCGTTCGGTAATGAGCCGCATCGTCATCCTGCTACTCGCCCTTCCTCTCTTCGTGGCGGCGCTCGATCTGGCAGTGCGTCTGCGCCGGGCGGGGGTGCGCGTGCTCCCGTTCATCGCCGCCCTCGGGTGGCGCCTGTTGCCGTTGGTGGTCGGCATGCTGGTGGCCCACCTGCTGGCCACCGCAGGCATGCTGGCGTCGGCAGCCGGCGGATGGC
>JBAXJA010000097.1:0-6469 GCA_037138115.1 Thermoleophilia bacterium
GGGTCAGACGTTGAAGCGGATCTGCATTACATCGCCCTCTTGCACGATGTAATCCTTGCCCTCCATGCGGGCAAGTGCCTGCTCGCGCGCCTTGCTGAACGACCCGCACTCAACGAGCTTGTCCCAGGCGACCACCTCGGCGCGGATGAACCCACGCTCCATATCCGAGTGGATCTTGCCGGCGGCCTGATCGGCCGGGGTGCCGCGCCGGATGGGCCAGGCACGCGCCTCGGGTGGGCCCGATCCCGTGAAGAACGTGACCAGATCGAGCAGCCGGTAGCCACCCTGGATGAGCGCGTCGGCCCCGCGGGTTTCTCCAAGGCCCATCTCCGCGGCGAACTCCGCGGCATCGGCTGGGTCCATCTCTGCGAGCTCCAGCTCAACGCCCACCGGCAGCGCCAGCGCCTGCGCGCCCTGCGCCTGTGCGTACGCCACGATGTCGGCGGGCGGATCACCCGGGTCGTCGGTGTTCACCAGGTAGAGCGTGGGCTTGGCGGTGAGCAGTCCCATGCCTGTTCCCACCGCGATTGCGTCCTCGTCGTCCATGGTGCGAACGGGCTTGCCGTCGGCCAACCACGCAGCCATGGCCTCGAGCGCGGCCGCCTCGGCCTTGGCATCGGGATCACCCGAACGCACGCCCTTCTGCACCTTCTCCTCACGGCGCGCCACCTGGTCGGTGTCGGCCAGTACCAGTTCGGTGTCCACCACCTCAAGATCGGCGAGCGGGTCGATGCGCTCCAGCGGGTGGGGTACCTCAGCGTTGGCAAATGCCCGCACCACGTGCACCGTGGCCTCAAGCTCGCGGATGCGGCCAAGTGCCGATCCGCCGAGGCCCTCACCCTTGCCCGCGCCCTCGCTGAGCCCGGCGATGTCGATGACCTCCACCTGTGCGCACACCCGGTTGGGGATGTCCTGCACGTCGGCGATGGCGTCGATACGCGGGTCGGGCACGTCGGCGATGCCGCGGTTGGGCTCGCGCGTGGTGAACGGGTATGGCGCAACCTCGGCCTCCCCACCTGTCACCAGGTTGAAGAGGGCGGTCTTGCCGGCGTTTGTGAGTCCTACGAGCCCGAGTTGCAGGTCAGGAATCCCCGCCGAAGCCCAGACGGCTCTTGGCCTCACCGGGCAGCACACGCATGAAGAGGACCTTGTTGAGGTCCACCAGGTGCTCGCCCTCGTCGGAGTTGATCGAGTGGAACCCGCGGGCGCCAGAAAGGGCGCTGCTCAGCGACGGCACCTCGGTGTCGTCAACCGTCAGCAGCAGCACTCCACCACCCTCAAGCCCCAGCTCCACGCGTCGGCTCACGAAAGCACCTTCAGTGACGGCGAGCTCTTGCCATCGCTGGTGTCCTCAGGTGGGATCCATGCTGGCAGGCGGCGGATGTCGTCGAGGTGCACCATCGACTCGGGCTGGTCGGTGAACTTGAGCAGCTGCTTGCGGCCGTAACTGCGGAAGATGGCCACACCGAGCGTCTCGTAGATGGTGCGCATACCGCGAGCCGAGATGGTGGTGCGAATGACCTTGAACGACTCCGACGGGCGGTTGGTGAGCCACAGCGCGAGCACCTTGGGGAGGTTCTTGATGAATCTCCACTCAGTGGCAAGACGGAGCATGCGCCAGATGTTGGCCCGTACCTCCTTGCGACCCAGCTCCCATGAACCCTTCTTCGAGTAGAAGCGCAGCATGTTCTTCCAGGTCTCCATCTGGAGCTGGTAGGGCGTCATGAGTTTGGGCTGGATGATGCAGTGATGACCGTCGTACAGCGAGTAGTCGTCGGTCAGCACACGGCCCTCGGCGCGCATCTGCGTATCGAACGCGGTGCCCGGCAGGGTGGTGAGCATCATCATCTGCAGGGTGTCCACCTTGTGCAAAAGCGCAAAGTCCACCGTGGCGCGCACCGTCTCAGCCGTGTCGGTGTCGGCGCCCACCACAAACATGCCGTGCACGCGGATGCCGTAGTCGTGGAGCAGTTTGATGGAGGTGGTGATGTGCTCCACCGTCTGCTTCTTGTTGTACGAGTCGAGACCCTCCTGCGTGATGCTCTCAAACCCGATGTACACCATGTAGCAACCCGAGTCGCGCATCAGCGCGAGCAGCTCGTGGTCGGGCTCCAGGGTCTGCTTGCTCTTGTAGATCGAGTCGGCGCGGATCTGGGCGGTCCACTGCGGAGTGATGCCCTCATCCAGCATGGCGCGGAACAGGCTCTTGGCCTGCTTCTTGTCCACGATGAAGATGTCGTCGTAGAAGAACACCCGCTCCGGGTTGACCATGCGCAGCTCGGTCATCATGTTCTCCACCGAGCGGGTGCGCAGCTTGCGGCCAAACATCTTGATGACGCTGCAGAACGAGCAGTCGTACGGGCAGCCCCACTTCATCATGATGGGGTGCGTCACCATGCGCTCGTGACCCTCGAGCAGGTCGAGCGCCGGGAAGGGCAGTTCATCCAGATCATCACCCGACGCCGGCGGGGCCTCGGGGTTGTCAATCTGCGTGCCCTCGGAGTCGAGGTACGACAGGCCCAGAATCTCGTGCAGGCCATCGGGGTTTCTGTCGCCGCTGTACCAGTCGAGGAACTGGGCGAAGCCCACGTGGCCCTCGCGCCGGATCACGTAATCCGCGTGCTGGAGCGCCTCCTGCGACATAAAGGTCACATGCGAGCCGCCGAACAGCACCGGAATACCGGCGTCACGGCACTTCTTCGCGTAGGCGTAGCCCTCAAGCGTGGTGTTGGTGGTGGTGGAGATGCACACCAGGTCGGAGCTGAGCACATCCTTCCAGTCAACTTCCACGCCGCGGATCAGCTCGCAGTAGATGCGCTGGTCGACATCTGGGTATGCGTTGCGCGCGATGGCCGCGAGCAGCGGCAGGCCCAGCTTGGGCAGGTTCGCGATCTCATAGATCGTGGCCCCGCGTGGCTTTGGCTCGATGTACCGGATCTTCACTCGAATGCCTCCTACGTGGGGGAATCGTGAGCTTCAACGAGCTCGGTCAGCACCCCGCCCGATGACCGGGGATGGATGAAGGCCACCATGTGGCCGCCCAGCCCGCGGCGTGGTGCCGCGTCAATCAACTCCGCCCCTCCGGCCACCAGATCGCCCAAGGCGTCCTGAAGGTCGGGAACGGCGAATGCCACATGATGCATGCCCGGTCCGCGCTTCGCGAGGAACCGCGCGACACCGCCGTCGGGGTCGGTGGGGGCGATGAGCTCCACGTACGACGGACCGTCGCCCAGAAGCACCGCCTCCACACCCTGATCGGGCATGGTCTCGCGAATGGTCACATCCATGCCAAAACGCTCGGCGTACACGGGGATGGCGGCGTCGATGTCCTCGACGACGTATCCAACGTGATGGATGAGGCCCAGATGCATTGCGCCGATGGTAACGGAATGATCGTCAGCCGCCTGATAACTGCATCACTCCGGGTGGAGCACCACAGGCTCCATGCGCGGATTGGGAAGCTCGCTGCGCCCGACCTTGGCGCAGGGGCGGCCATCCACCCGCACGATGTCCGCCGTGAAGTCGTTTGATCCCAGCAGCAGGCTCGACCCCACGCCGTAGGCGTCCACCGGCACACCCTGTGCTTCGAATGCCGCAATGCGCGTGGCGTCAAACCCACCGGACGCCACGATGCGCACGGACGAGTGCCCGGCGTGGTCCAGCGCGTCGCGCACCTTGTGCACCAGTTCCGGCACCACGCCGGTGGGGGTGAAGCGGCCCATCTCCTGCCACAGACTGCGATCCACCATGGTGGCGGCGGTGTCCAGGCGCACACCCCACAACTGGTCGCCCAGCGCGTCGGCCACCTCAAGCGCCGTACGCACCGAGTCATTCTCGTAGTCCACGAGCACGATCACGTTCAGGTCGGTTGCGTACCGATCGGCGAATCTGCGCGCCGCCAGCACGGTGTCGCCGCCGTACGCGGCGATGAGCCCATGGGGCACGGTGCCCATGCCCCGCCCGCCCCACCACGATGCCTGGGCATCGGTGCTCACGCCGATGGCGCCGGCCACGTGCGCGGCCCAGCCGTCACCGGTCTGCACCTGCCAGTGATCGAATCTCGCGGGGAAGTACAGGATGGGCTTGCCATGGGCGGCCTCAACCACGGCGCGCACGTTGCGGCTGATCAGCGTGCGCCGGCCCAGCACACCCAGCACCAGGGTCTCAAGGTGTGCAAACAGCGCGTAGTCGCCCTCAATGCTCAGCACCGTTTCCCACGGGGCAACCTCGTCGCCGTCAAAGAGGGCCTTCACCTCAATGGCATCACCCGCGGGCTCCCATCCGCCGGGGGCACGGCGCCCTGCGCAGAGCGCCAGGATGGCGATGGCCTCATCAACCCCGCCCAGTACCGCGTGCTCGCGCTGGAATACCTGCATCAGCACCCGTGGGTGGTGGTCGTCGGTCTCCAGCACCTCGCGGGTAAACGTGAAGTAGGCGTCGCTGTAGTACCCGTCGCGCATGCGCTCAACGGGCAGTTGAAAGGTGGACGGCCGAAGCCGCGGTCGATCCGGGGTGGGGGTCAGGTGCGATCCCCAGGTCCATCGGGCGGAAGGTCGCGGGGGCGCGACGACCACACCAGACCCACACCCGCAAGCGCCACCAGGCTTATGGCGATGGCGATGACCGCCGGCCACTGGCTGCCGCCACCGGAGTCACTCAGCGGTGCGGCCTCTGCCGCGCTTGCCACGATGCTCACACCCGATGCCGGGCCGGGCCGGTTGACTCCGGTCTCCACGGCCACGGCGCCCGGGGCCTCGGGCGGTCCGGTCCAGCGCTTCACCTTGCCGCTCGATGTGGTCTGCCAGGCCGGCCACACCGCGGTGCCGTCGCCGAAGGGTGTACCCAGCACCGTGAAGTCGGCGTACTGGTTGGGGGGGATCACACCACCGCTCCAGATCACACCGCCAAGGCGCCCGTCGGGGCGCTTGATGATCTTCGTGGTCCAGCCGGGCGCGTCGGCCACGGCGTACACGGTGATCTCGGGTGGAAACCCAACGCGAACCTGCGTTGTGGTGAGCCCCTCTTCGGCCGGCACGCGCACCGTGAACTCGGTCGGCTCCTGCTTCACCGCGGTGGTGGGGAGCACGCTCACGTGCGCCAGAGCGACCGGGGCTGCGGCCAGGGGTATCAGTACTGCGGCCAGTATCAGCCGGGACATCTTCATTCGGTCACCTCCGCCTGCTCCGCGCGCAGGATCTCGTTCATCGCCGCCCGGCCAACGGCCAGCTCGGCCTCATCGGGTTCGCGGGTTACGAACCCTGCCTGGATGGCATGGCCCGCGCCGTGAATCACCCTGGCCACAGGGTGGCGGGGGTTGCGCTCGGCAAACGAAAACGCCTCGACCGACGCGCCGATACCAGCCACCAGAGCACCCGCCCGCACCAGCGCACGTCGTCGCAGTCCGGGCACCCTGCGCGCCACGATATTGCCGATCGCCCCACTCACCACGAGGGGCAGCACCAGATTGCTGCCGCAGCGCGGATGCTCCTTGGGGTCGGCTGCATTCGTCTCCAGCCCTGCGGCACCTGCGCGTTCGTAGGCGGCGATGCTCTTGTGCTCCACGGCATGCCACCGCGATGCCGGGCTCATGCGCAGCATTATGAGCATGGGCGCCAGGCTCAGCGTGGCGGCGGCGGCCTCCTGCAGCACCACGCTCCTGATGCGCCTGCGGGCGATTGCCGCGGCGATCATGGTGGAGGCCACGACGACGCCCACCGGCGCATCCTCCATGGCCAGACGTGCCTCGGGCATGCCGGCGCGCGCGGCGGGAACGGCCATCATCGACTCGGCCATGCGGATGACCCCGCGGGCAAGGGGAACGCGCTCAAATATGCCGGCGGCGATTCGTGGGCGGGGGCCGGAGCCCACCACCATCTGGCCGTTGTCATCCACCACGGCGACGGCCCACGACGTTGGTCCGGTCACCAGCAGGCCATTGGCAAGTGCCATGCCACCAAGCCGCAGGCGTGGCGAATCGTCACTCATGGGGTGCTCCGTCGTGCCTCGGTGCGCCGCTCCTGGGCCATGCGATCGCCCTGACCGGTCATGTCGGTGTAGTGCATGAGCGAGGCCAGCCCGGCATGGCCGGCCTGGTCGCGGATGGCACTGAGCATGTCCTGCGCCACCCGGCGGTAGGCGGCGTGCCCCTGCGGCTGGCTGCGCAGCTCGATCAGGTGCATGGCCTCGCGGGCGTTCATGCGCATTGCGAAGCGGATGCGGTGGCTCATGGTCACCGCGTACGGGGCTTCGTCGGGCACCACGGTGATGAGGTCGCGCCACAGGGCGGCTGAGGCCTCGTGCACCCGCGCGAATTCGTCGGCAACACCCGCGGCCTCGGCGTCGGGCGACGGCTCCCATCCCAGCGTGGCACCCAGCGGCTGTGCCTCAAGCGTGAGCAGGCGGTGGCGCTGGAGGTCGCGGTAGGCGCCGTAATCACAGGTGATCTCAAAGAGGTACTCGGTGGCCTCCA
>JBAXJA010000098.1:0-6407 GCA_037138115.1 Thermoleophilia bacterium
TGCTCGGCGATACCCATTTCCCGCGGGGGCTGTCACGCCTGCCCGATGCGTGTCTTGCCGAGTGCCAGGCGGCGGATGCCATTGTTCACACAGGCGACCTCGCCGACATGGCGTGCCTCACCCAGCTGACGGCGATCGGCCCCCCGGTGGTTGCGATCAATGGGAACGCTGATGACGAAGCAGTGAAAGCCGCGCTCCCAGCCACGGCAGAGTTGGAGTTGCCCGGCGGGCGCCGGCTTGGTCTGGTGCACAACGGGGGCCCCGAAAAGGGCCGGCTTGCGCGCCTTCGAAAGCGGTTCCCCGGCTGCACCGCCGTCGCATTCGGGCACTCGCACATCCCCCTGCATGCCACCGCGCCCGACGGCTTCATGATCATCAACCCCGGTAGCGCCACCGACCGGCGCAGGCAGCCGCACCACTCGATGGTGGTGATCGAGGTGGAGGGGGATGGGCCTCTTATTGTGCGGTTTGTGAATCTCGACGACGACGGAGCCGATCTTCCAGCCGCACTCATCCGCAGCGCCATTTAGCACCCGCCGATTCGCGTGAATTCCGGACGCCCAAGATCGGAACCATTCTCCGTTGCGGATTCGTTCGGGGGTGGTAAACCGGATGTATGACTTCTTCCCGGCTTCCTCACCGGTCTCTCTTTGCTGGGACCACCCTGATCCTTTTGGCACTTGTGTCGTGCGTCTTCAGCTCCGCACTCGCCGGGGCACCGAAGGTGCAGCCGCAGGTCGCCGCCCGGGCGAACATGAACGTGCAGGCCTATGTGGGCCCGTACCGGTATGTCGCGGGCGCCACCGTGACCGTGCGCGATCAGGCCGGAAATACCTTGGCACGGGGGAAGACGTCCACCCGCGGGCGTGCATCCCTGCGGGTCTCGGGTCGCCCGTCGGTAAAGGCGCCCTACGCGGTGTCGGTCACTGGCGGCACGGTGCGGGGCAAGCGGTTCACCGGGACCCTGACTACGCACGTCGGTTCGGTGCCGAAGAGGTTCAAACTGACTCGGATCGACTACGCCACCACGGCCGCGTCAAAGATGTCCGGCGCAAACTCTGGGCGGTTCCAGCCGAACCTCATGCGGGTGATGAAGACACTCGGCTTCGTGACGCGAGGTCCATTCGGCTGGAAGACGACCGAACCCCTTAAGTACCACGCGTACCAGGTCGGCGACGCCAGTCTGTCGCGCATGGTTCGCTGGGTGGGTGGCTACGACGCCCTCACCACGCGTCTGGCGAAGATCAGTAGCGCGGGGCGTCGCATAACGGGTCTGCGCACGAAGGTTCTGCAGTTGCCCAACCAGAACTATCGCCGCCGTTCGCGGGTGGGGAGCTCTCTTCCCTGCAAGGCCCCTGCGTCGCGCAGCCACAAAACGGGGAAGTGCGTGCGGCCCGCGAAGAGACACACCGCACACAGCACGACGAAGTCGGAGTTTCAGACGACGAGCAGCGGTTCGGCGTCTGTGGGGAACGCGCCGTGCCAATCGTCGTACACCCCTCCAACCAGCAGCAGTACGCAGTACACGGCGGCCGCCGACTTCGGCCTTGAGACCTTCGCCGGTCTGCTCAGCGTGGCCGTCACTGGCAACCTCGAGACAGACAGTCTGGCGCTCGGCGAGGGTGTTACCGGGTACGCGATGACCGAGATGAACGCCGCGGTCGACTCGTCAGGCGGGACGTCTCCACAGCTCTCCGACATCCAGAGCCAGCTGAGCTGCATTTCCCAGCAGCTCGCCAACATCGACACCTACCTCGGGACCATCTACGACGCGGTGGAGATCGGCACGCTGCAGACCATCCTCAATCGCGCGACTACGTGTCAAACCAACATCACCGACGCGTACGATCAGTACAGCACCCTGGTCGACAACGCGGCGCTTGCACCTGGGAGCTACGGCTACGCCCCGCTCGACTCGAGCAACACCAGTCTGGCGGTGGACATTTCGAGCTGGCAAACGCTTCTTACGGCGTGTGGCAGTGGAATTGACGAAATGCTGTTTCCCGCCGCGGCGAGTGGCGAGACGGGTGGCTGGGAGCAGGCGGTCTTCGAGGCCGAGACGGGGGTCTTCAACTCGTCCGACACCGCCGCGCTTTCGCCGTCCACCACGGCATTTCTCCAGAACTTCCTCGCGTACTGGAGCACGCTTGAATACCAGCAGTCGGTGGTATGGAACGAGTACTACAACTATCAGGCGAACATCCTGAGCCCTGCCGTCCCGCAGGTGGAGAACCAGCAGATGCAACTGGGCTGGACGACAACGTCGTCCAATCCCTACGGCACCTGTCAGCAGACGGCCTCGGTGAGCAACGTCACGAGCGGCACCGACAGTGGGTGTCAGTGGCAGCAGAACATCGCAGATGTCTGGCCGGGCACCCAGTACAGCGATGAGGTGGGCCTGTGGGGGGACACCGCCACGGTGCCCTCGGCTGCCAGCACGAATTCGCTCAGCGGGCTGGCAGTCAGTGCAGTGCCGTATGGCCTTGGGACTTCGTCGACGGTGAACCCCGCAAGCGTCGGGACAGGCCAGATGGTGACCCCCCAGTCCATTGCGTCGCTCTGCCAGAGCAGTACCGCAGGCGTCTTGCAGATCAACTGCTCATCGACGACGCTCAGCGGCTACTCGGCGTCGAATGCGCTGTCGAGTTTCAATGGCGTCAGTGCCGGCACCTATCAGGCGCCCTTCGAGGCCTGGTTCGCTCCCCAGGCCAGCAAAACCGAAGCCCTTGGTGCCGGGTACAACCTGACGCCACTCAACGGCTTCTTCAATCAGCAGCTCAATGCGACGAGCGGGAGCAGTTCGACTGGCCCCGTGCTGGGCTCATCGACTTCCCCGAGTTGGCAGGTGGTCGCATCGAGCAACATCTTCAGCGCCAACACCACAAATAACGGTAACGACTCAGCCTATTCCGCTCAGGTTGTTGCCACGAGTGCGCAGAATCTCGTGAGCCCCTGGGTGAGCGGAGACGGCCAGACGATCACCATGTCTTCTCCGGTCCTCATCTCGAACTGCTCGACAAACTGTGTGAGCGCAGGCTTCCCGCTGAGTAGCTTCCCAACCGCCCCCGCGGCGGCCTACCTGCTTTCCCGGCCGTGGACGCAAGGCGCCAGTTGGCCGACTGCTCCGCAGATGGATGCGAATTTCGTTGGCTCTGGACAGACGGTGTACCTGGGTTCGCTCAGCGGATGTCCGAGCGCCGGATGCACCTGGGCATGGGGGCCAAGCGGACCGCCGTCTGGCTTCAGCAGTTCGTCGCTCACCGCTGCTGGCGTACTGACGATCCCGAGCGGGGTCACAGCACCGTCAACGCTCACCGTGGTGGCGAGCAACAACATCGTGGCCACTCCGCCGACGACCGTCGACCTGGACATGTCGCCTGGAATTCAGACCGTCGGTTTCCCAGGCACCCAACTCGCATCCGGCACCTCCTGGCAGCTCTGGAACAGCCCCACCTGCGGTTCTGGTTGCACCTGGACGCTCGTTCCCAACGGCAACGCCGCAGGTTGCGTCAACGGCGTGCAGGGGCCTGGAACATTCACCCTGTCGCAGTCGGGTGTCCTGACGGCGACAGGAACGATTTCCGGTACCAGCATGGGTGCCACTACAACGGTGTGCGCGATGTCCTCCGGGTCGGAAGGGGCCGAATATTGGGGAATTTATGTACAGGAGGAGTCGTTGACATCGGTAAATGGTGGGGTACCCGCGTGCACCACGTCTGCTCTCTGGGACGAGTTTGGGTTTTCAACCTGTTACATCGTCCCCCTCGGCTGACAGCGTCGTGGCGAACCCACCTAAAACGCTTCCCCCGACACCGTTTTAGGGTGGGTTCGGTCGGCGCTGAGTCCCACGCCGGGTTGATGCGGACCACCAAGTAGAGTCGGGTCGTGGATCTTCAGGTCACATTCATCGGTACGTCCGCGTCGGTGCCAAGCGCCGCGCGGGGGACGTCCGCCACACTGGTGGCGCGCGGTGGTGCGCGTTGGCTGATCGACTGCGGCGAGGGCACCCAGCGCCAATTGCTGCGTTCCGGGCTCGGGCTCACTGATGTCGACGCCATCCTGCTCACGCACCTCCATGGGGACCACTTCCTTGGGCTCCCTGGAATGTTCAAGACCTACGGGCTGCGCGGGCGTGAGCGGGAACTGCTCCTTGTGGGCCCGCCGGGTCTCGAGGCCCTGCTCGAAACGTTGCACCCGGTCATCGGCCGGCTGCCCTTCCGCCTCGATGTGATGGAGGCCTCCCCGGGCGCCGTCATCCGGGAGGACGGCATGGAGGTGCGGGCCTTTCACACCGACCACGGCATCCGCTCTCTGGGGTACGCCCTTGTGGAGGAGGACCGCCCCGGGGCATTTGACGTTGACGCCGCGCGTGCGCTGGGCGTGCAGTCGGGACCCGACTTCGGGGTGCTGCAGCGCGGCGGCGAGGTGCGTTGTGCTGACGGCTCAGTGGTACGGCCTGATCAGGTGATGGGGGAGGCTCGCGAGGGCCGCACCGTGGTGTTCTCGGGCGATACCCGTCCGTGCGCGGGCACGGCGGACGCTGCGACGGGTGCCGACCTGCTGGTGCACGAGGCCACGTTCACCTCCGAGGATCGCGACCGGGCTATCGAGACCCGTCACAGCACCGCAGAGGAGGCCGCCATCCTGGCCCGCGATGCGGGGGTGCGCATGCTGGCGCTTACGCACATCAGCACGCGCGTGCAACCGCGTGAGGTGCGACGTGAGGCCGAGGCCATCGTGACGTCCGTGGTGGTGCCCCGCGACTTCGATCAGGTGGAGATCCCGTTCCGCGAGCGCGGTGGGCCGCGGCTTGTGCCGGTACAGGAGCGAATCGGCCGGGGGGCCCGCGAGGATGGACAGGGAGCCGCGGAGGCCCCTGCTACGCTGCCCGACGCAACCCTTTAACGCCGGTCCTGTGAGGCCGGGAAGGAGCAGTCGCATGAGCGCACCCCAGTCCCTCTCCGGACTTCTCGCACCCCCAAACGGGTAGCGCTATGGCTGCCAAGGTTTTGATTGACGCCGAGCAGTGTCGGCGCACGATCGCGCGTATCGCTCACGAGATCGTGGAGCATCACCCCGACCCATCCGCCATCGCGCTTGTGGGGCTTCACACACGCGGCGTGCCGCTGGCCGATCGCCTTCGCGCGCTCATCACAGAGTTCTCGGGTGCGACCCCGGCCATCGGGTCGGTCGATATCGCCCTGTACCGCGACGACGTGGGCGTGGGCGGCGGACGCCGCGGGGTGGTGCCGGTGGTGGGTGAGACGGTGCTCGACTTCGACATCGGCAAGCACACGGTCATCCTCGTGGACGACGTCCTGTTTACGGGGCGCACCATTCGCGCCGCCATCGATGCCGTGTTCGATTACGGCCGGCCCCCGCTTGTGGAACTCGCGGTGCTGGTGGACCGGGGGCATCGTGAGCTGCCCATCCGCCCTGACTACGTGGGCCGTAACCTGCCCACCGGGCCGGGCGAGCGCATCACGGTGCACCTGGCTGAGATCGACGGCTCCGACGAAGTGCTGTTGGAGGCAACGGCATGAGTGCGCGCTCATCGCTCATCCGTATCGGTGACCTCGACGTCGACGGTATCGGGCGCATCCTCGGCACGGCCGAGCGCTTTGGCGAGGTGATGGAGCGGGATATCAAGAAGGTGCCCACGCTTCGCGGGCGCACGGTCATCAACCTGTTCCTTGAGCCATCCACCCGCACATCGACATCATTCGAACTCGCGGCCAAGCGGCTGTCGGCCGACGTCGTGAGTATCAAGGGTGCCGGCACCAGCATGGACAAGGGAGAGACCCTCAAGGACACCATTCGCACGCTTGAGGCCTACGACCCCGACGTGTTCGTGGTGCGCCACCCACAGGTTGGTGCCTGCGATGTGGTGGCCCGGCACACCAGCGCCGCAGTGGTCAACGCTGGGGACGGCACGGGTGAGCACCCCACTCAGGCACTGCTCGACCTCTACACGGTGCAGCGTGAGATCGCTCCCGTCGAGGGGCTCCATGTGGCGTTTGTGGGTGACGTGCTGCATTCACGGGTCGCACGGTCGGGCATCTCGGCATTTCGCATGATGGGCGCGAAGGTGACGGTGGTCGCGCCGCCCACACTCGTGCCGCGCTATCTCGGCGAGGCCCTTGGCACGGAGGTGTCAGCCGACATCCGCGACATTGCAGATGCCGACGTTGTGTACGTGCTTCGTATGCAGCTTGAGCGCATGGGCACCGGCGGGTTTGTGCCGTCGCTCGAGGAGTACGCACGCATGTACCAGGTCAATCACAGCCGGCTGCGTACCGGCCAGCGGGTGATGCACGCAGGCCCTGTCAATCGTGGGGTCGAGATCAGCGGAAAGGTGGTCGACGATCCGTCGACGCTCATCGAGGCCCAGGCCGGAAATGGATTGG
>JBAXJA010000099.1:0-6379 GCA_037138115.1 Thermoleophilia bacterium
GTGATCGCGGCCTTTGCCTCCGCAGCCTTCTCGCGCTTCTCCCCCTCCTCGGGGGTAATCGCCACGGCAGCGTCGATCACCAGATCGACAGCGCGCTCAACGCGCAGGTCCTGGCGCAGGCTCTCCCAGCCGCCAGCGGCGCGCAGGGCCTTCAGCAGCTCATCCGGGTCACGGCCGGCGTCGGCGGCATCGGTGCGCACGCGCGCCTCCACCTCGTCATCGGTCAACTGGATGTCCTCGGCGTCGGCGACGGCCTCAACGACCATCTCGCGGCGAATCGAGAGCTCTGCATCGGCACGCAGCGAGTCGCGGGCCTCCTGCATCGTCTGCCCCTGCATGGCGAGGAACTGCTCGAGGTCAACGCCCTGCGGAAGCTGGTGCGACGTGTCATGGAGGATGGAGTCGATGCGACGGTCCACCATGACCCCGGGCACATCAAACGTGGCGCCGGCAACGGCGGCGTCAATCGCGCGGCGGCGGTACCGCTCCTCAACCATGCGCGTCGTGGCCGTCGTAAGGCGCTCCTCAATCTCCGTGGTCATCTCGGCTGCCGATGCAAAGCCAACTGACTCGGCCAGAGCGTCGTCGACCTCGGGAAGCACCTTCCCCTGCACCTTCTGCACCGTGACGATGTACTCCACGGTCTTGCCCTTGATCTCGTCCCGGGTGTCCTCATCGGGGTACTCGACAGGGAAGGTCTTCGTCTCGCCGGCCGAGGCACCCACGAGCGCCTCGGTGAATGCCGGCAGGATGCGCTCGCCACCAAGCTCGATGAGCTGGCCGCGAGTGCTGGCACCCTCAATGGGCTCGCCATCGGCGGTGGCCTCGTAATCGATCAATGCAAAGTCGCCCTCGGCGGCGGCGCGATCGACGTCCTCCAAGCGCGCACCCTGCTCGCGCACACGGTCGATCTCGGCCTGGATGGCGCCCTCGGGGATCTCGTCGGGCTCACGCACGACCTCGAGCCCCTTGTACTCACCAAGCACCGGGGTGGGCGGCACCTGCAGGGTGACGCTGAACTCCACGCCCTGCTCAGTGGACTCGCCCAGATCAACCTCGGGGTCGCCGATTGGGTCGATGCCCGCGCTCACGAGGGCCAGCCGGTACCAGTCGGTGAGCGCGCGGTCGAGCGTCTGGGCAAAGATGCCCTCGCGACCCACGCGCTGGATGACCACGTTGGTGGGCACCTTGCCCGGGCGGAAGCCCGGTAGGCGCATGCGCCCGGACACCTCGCGGACGGTGCGGTCGAACTCCTTGCGCACCTCATCCTCGGGGATCTTCACGTCGATACGGACGCGATCGTCCTCGAGCTTTGTCACTTCAGCGACTACGGGCATGGAGACTCGCCAACGGGATTCAGGGTGGTCAGATAAGTGCGGGTGAGAGGACTCGAACCTCCACGGGTTTCCCCACCAGGACCTAAACCTGGCGCGTCTACCAGTTCCGCCACACCCGCACGAGTCGAAACAGAGCAGACAGGGTGAACGATGGGACTCGAACCCACGACCGCCTGGACCACAACCAGGAGCTCTACCAACTGAGCTACGCCCACCACGATGGCCGGACCGAAGTCCGGCGCCGGGAGAGGATAGCGCACGCAACTCCCCCGGAATGGACGCATCGGCCCCACTCGCAATGGGTTACGAGCAGGGCCGATGCATCAGGGTCAATCAGTCGATGCGCTCATACGCCGGGAGCGTGAGGAAGTCGACGAACTCCTCGCTCGCGGTGATCTCATCAAACAGTGCGGCGCCCTCGTCGTAGCGGCCGGCCGAACCGAACTGATCCTTCACCTTCGCGAGCTCCTCGCCGAGCACCTGATGGAACAGGTCAACGTCGATGTTGCGGCCGTCTGCGAGCTTGCCCTTGGGCGAACGGATCCACTGCCACACCTGCGATCGGGAGATCTCAGCGGTGGCGGCATCCTCCATGAGGTTGTTGATGGGCACGCAACCCATACCCGCCAGCCATGCACCCAGGTACTGGATGCCGACGTTGATGTTGGTGCGCAGGCCCTCCTCGGTGATAGGACCGTCGGGCTCGAACGTGAGGAGGTCGGCGGCCGTGACGTGGACGTCGGGGCGCTGGCGGTCGACCTGGTTGGGCTTGTCGCCCAGCACGGCGTCAAAGGCATCCATGGCAATGGGAACCAGGCCCGGGTGGGCCACCCAGGTGCCGTCGTGGCCGTCGCCGGCCTCGCGCTCCTTGTCGGCACGCACCTTGGCGAGCGCCGCCTCGTTGGCCTCGGGGTCGTTCTTGATTGGGATCTGCGCCGCCATGCCGCCCATCGCGTGCGCGCCGCGGCTGTGGCAGGTCTTGATGGCCAGCAACGAGTACGAGCGCAGGAAGTGCGTTGTCATGGTGACCAGGGCACGATCGGCAAGCACGAAGTCGGCATCACGACGGAACTTCTTGATGCACGAGAAGATGTAGTCCCAGCGACCGCAGTTGAGGCCAGCGGAGTGGTCGCGCAGCTCGTAGAGGATCTCCTCCATCTCGAATGCCGCGAGGATGGTCTCAATGAGCACGCAGCCCTTGATGGTGCCCTGGGGGATTCCCAGATCGTTCTGCGCCTTTACGAAGATGTCGTTCCAGAGGCGCGCCTCGAGGTGGCTTTCCATCTTGGGCAGGTAGAAGTACGGCCCGGTATTGCGGCTGAGCTGCTCCCGCACGTTGTGGAAGAAGAAGAGGCCGAAGTCGAAGATGCCGGCCGAAATCGGCTCGCCATCAACCAGCACGTGCTTCTCGTACAGGTGCCAGCCGCGGGGGCGCACCAGCAGCGTGGCGATCTCGTCCTTGAGTGCGTACGACTTGCCTTCGGGCGACTCGAACGAGATGGAGCGATTGACGGCGTCGCGCAGGTTGATCTGACCAAGGATGGTGTTGTGCCACGTGGGCGTGTTTGAGTCCTCGAAGTCGGACATGAACATCTTGGCGCCCGAGTTGAGGGCGTTGATGACCATCTTGCGGTCCACGGGGCCGGTGATCTCCACACGACGGTCCTGCAGGTCGGCTGGAACCGGGGCGACCTGCCATGAGGCGTCGTCGCGGATGTGCTTGGTCTCGGGCAGGAAGTCCGGGCGCTCGCCAGCCTCAAAGGCGTCTTGGCGCACCACGCGGGCGGCCAGCAGTTCGGCGCGCCGGGCGCGGAACTCTCGGTGCAGGCCGGCGACGAACGCCACCGCCTCCGGGGTGAGGATCTCCGCCATCTCTGGCGAGACGACCTCCAGGATCTCGACGCCTTCCGGAAGCTGCTGATCGGACATTGGTCCTCCGTGACCGTGTACTCGGGAATCGGTGCGCCTGATGGCGCGGACGCGGAACCCTACCCACACAGGTGCACCCGGCGCCACGGTCAATCGAACTGGATGACCACCTTGAGGGCTTCCCCGGTGCGCGCGAGGCGGAATGCCTCTTCCACATGGTCGAAGGGCACGTGATGGGTGACGATTGCATCGCAGCGAACGCGTCCGCTCGCGAGGAGGTCGAGCGCATCGCGGATGTCAGCCGGGCCCGCTGAGTACGTCGATTGCAGGTGCACCTCGCGCCAGAACACCGCGCCCAGGTCGAGCGGCACCATCTCGCCAGGCGGCGTGGGCGCGAAGTACTGCACCACTCCTGCGGGGCCCGCCAGGTACAGGGCATCGTTCATGGCGTCGTGATGATGCGTGCACACGATCACCTGATGCGCCAACCCACCTCCAAGCGCCGCGCGCACCGCATCGGCGTCACACGCGGGCAGCACTGTGGCCCCGAGCGCAGCGGCAGCGGGGCGGCGGGCCTCGTTGGGCTCAACCACCACGACGGTGCGCGCGCCCAGCACCCGCGCCAGCTCGGCCTCCATCAGGCCCATTGAGCCCGCGCCGACGATGACGACATCCGACCCCGGGCCGACCCCGGCCAATCGCTGACCGCGCAGGATGCAGGCCAGAGGCTCGATGAGCGTGCCGGTGGTATCGCTCATGCCGTCGGGCAGCACATGCACATCGAGGTTCACATTCTCGGCTGGCACCCGGATGAACTCAGCCAGCCCGCCCGGATCAATGCGCGTGGCACGGAACCGGTCGCACAGGGTGTCGCGACCGCTGACGCACAACTCACATTCGAGGCATGGAACATGGTGGTGCACGAATACGCGGTCGCCCACCTCGAATGGGGCGCCCTCCCCTACCTGCACCACGTCGCCGACGGGCTCATGACCAAGCACCACCGGTGCCTTGGTGTCCTGGTACCACTGCATGAGGTCCGTGCCGCAGATTCCGCACGCCCGGGTGCGGATGACGATCTCACCCGGACCGGCCGACGGCTCGGGGTGATCTTCGATCGAGAGACGTCCTGCCCCGTGGTAGATCGCTGCCTTCACGCCGGCGATGCTACCCATGCCGGCGCAGCGCGATGGGGCACACTCCAGGCATGGCCGACCGCCAGCTACTTGTCATCCGTCATGTGCCGTGGGAAGGACCGCACCGGATACTCGATGCTTTCGCGGGCATCCCAGTGGTGGAGGTGGATGGGCTCGCCCCCGGGGCGGCCCTCCCTGCACTCAATGATGTGCGCGGTGCGGTGATCATGGGTGGCCCGATGAGCGTGAATGACGGGGCTGAGCACCCGGGGCTCGACGCCGAGGTGGACTGGATCCGCCAGGCGCTGGCCGTAGGCCTGCCAATGCTCGGCATCTGTCTCGGGTCGCAACTCATCGCGCGGGCAGCGGGCGCACCTGTGGCTCCCGGTCCGCGCAAGGAGATCGGCTGGCTGCCCGTGGAGATCGCCGACCCGCGCGATCCCGTCGTCGGCCCCCTGGCCCCCATGACGGTGGCCCTGCACTGGCATGGGGAGACGTTCCCGCTGCCTGACGGTGCCACCGCCCTCGGGCGGTCAGCCCTCACGCCTGTGCAGGCCTACCGACTGGGCAGTGCCTGGGGTGTGCTCTTCCACCCCGAGGCCGATGAGGCGCTTGTTGATACATGGCTGACCGTGCCTGCGATGCGCGCCGAGGCCGAGGAAGTGCTCGGGCCAGACGCCGAGGCCGCATTGCGCCTGGGCGCAATGCGGCACACCGAGGCACTCATCGCACGCTCGACGCAGGGGTTCGCCGCGTTCGCGGCACGTACCGCCTGAGGTCCACACCCGACGTGGAGAACCGCGGGCCGAGGCGATGTCGTCAGCCCCGGCCCGCACATCCTCACAGTGGTGCTACTCGCCCCCGCACTCGGGGAGGCCTGCTGCCACAGCGGCCTTATCGGCAGCGGTGTTCAACGCGTCATCGGCTGTGCTGGCGGTCGACGTCTTGGCGACGAGATCGTCAATAGATGTTGAGACCTGCACATCTGCGGACTGCGCGACTCCGCTGTCCACAACGGCAGCCTGCGCATCAAGGTACGTCTGGTACGCATCGGCCATGGCAGCCGGTGGGGTAATCGCCCGCAACTCGGCCATGGCGGCCGTGGACTTGTCCGCGACGCTGGCAGCAAAGGTCTGGAGGCTCTCCAGGCTCGTACCGTCGATACTGGCCTCCGCATCCTTCGCGAACGCCTTGACGTCGGTGCAGACCTTGGTGGCGGCAGCGACGAACTCGGCCTCGGTCATCTCTGGAGCAGCAGCGGTGGTGTCGGCAGCGCTGCTGGCCGACGATGAATCAGAGCCGCCGCAACCGGCGAAGCCGGCAACGGACACCGTGGCGGCAATGAGGCCGATGGCGGTCAGACGAGTGATCTTCATGGGGAATGGTCCTCTGGATTCGGGATATCGGCAGCTTGGGCGCACCGATGGGGACCATTCAACACGACCCCCCGTTGACGCGCTATCGCTACATGCCGGAGCGATTCACTCCCGTGACCTCACCCGATGCCACCGCGTGGATCTCTCCTCTGCGCTCCACCTGAAGGCGGCCAAGGTCGTCGATGCCGCGACACACGCCGGTCATCTCCCCCGCCGTTGTGCCCACGGTCACCTGCGCGCCCGCAAGGTGATCGCGTTTGGAAAATGCGGCAACCACCGCGGTTGGCCCGTGATCCACCCACGCCGCGTACCGGCGGCCGATTGATGTGAGTGCCGCAAGCAGCAGGTCGCCACGCCGGGGACGTGGCCCGATGGAGGCGAGCGACCCAGGCGTCCAGCGGGTGCTTGATACCTCGGGCACCGGGCCCACGTTGATGCCCATGCCGGCGATGGCCCAGATCACGCGCTCCTGATCGGCGGAGAGCTCGCACAGGATTCCGGCCACCTTCGCACCCGAGGCGATGATGTCGTTGGGCCAGGCGATCTGTACGTCGGGCACGCCGACCTCGTCGAGCGCGTCGGCCAGGCCCACGGCGATGACGAGCGGCAGCATCCCTGCCTCAATCGGGCTCACCCTCGGCCTGAGGATGACGGTGTACAT
>JBAXJA010000100.1:0-6084 GCA_037138115.1 Thermoleophilia bacterium
GTGAGCACGCGCCCGCCGTCGGCAAATCGTGCGACCAGGCCTCGGTGCTCCAGCAGCACGAGCTCACGACCGCAAATGCCGAGCGGCAGGTCGAGCTCGCGGGACATCGCCTCGGGGTGTGCTGGAGCCATCTCCAGCAGCAGGGCCAGCAGGCGGCGCTGGACATCGGACGGCTGTCCCGCCGGCGCAAGGTCATCGGGTGCGGGCGGGCCGTCAATGGAGATGGTGACGACGCAGCCGCCACCGAGGTTGTCCTGAATCTCAAGTGCGCCGCCCTCGGCGGCCACCAGACCTGTGGCCAGAGCGAGCCCCGAGCCGGCTCCACGCACAACTCCACGGATGGCCTCGTTGGCAGTGGTGTAGCCGGGCTCCACCGCCCGACGCGGGTCGCTGATCCCGGGCCCCCGGTCCGACACGCGCACGGTGCGCCCTGCGTCGAGGACTGTGATCAGTGCGTCCGTGAACCCGGCGTGGATGAGGTTCTCGATGATCTCCCGCAGCGCGAGTGGTGGCACGGATGAAATCTGCGCGACATGGGAGAACGCCGCCTCAATGATGGCCGCAGCCTCAATGTCGCGTATCTCAGTGATGGTTGGCGGCTCAAGGGCCGCGCGATGTACGGCGATGCGCACAACGAACGTTGTGCCGTGGAGTGCGTCGCCGGAAGCGGTGGTTGAGAGATGTGTCGTCATCGGAGGACGCGGGACCCTACCAACGGGGAAATGGTTGAAACACGCAGTTTCGGGGCTGTGGATAAACGAAGTGGGTCTGAGCGGGAAAATTGTGAGTGTGTCACCAACACTCAGCGGGGCCCGCACTGCACGACATCGCTACGAGCAGGAGAGACGCATCTTATCCACAGGCCTTTCCACAGATGTGGACAAACAGCGCCGTGCGAGGCGCTGGAGGGTGCGGGCTGGACCGGGCCGGAGCCGCTCTCCGCCTCTGCTATTGTGCCGCAGCCATGCCGTCGGTGAACCCGCCGGCAATCCCGCGCCGATGTCCCAAGGAGTACCAGGCGAGTGAAGCGGACTTATCAGCCGAATACGCGAAAGCGTAAGAAGACCCATGGATTCCGCAAGCGGATGTCCACCCGCGCTGGGCAGGCGATCTTGAAGCGCCGCCGCGCGAAGGGCCGCGCCCGGCTCTCGGCCTAGGTTCTGGCCCCGTGCCGGACGGGGCGCATGCTCCGAGGGAAAAGCGAAGCCGGGTCACCAGATCCGGTGACTTCGATGCTGTCTATCGCCGGGGGCGATCGGCATCCGGTCGGCATCTCGTGGTGTACGCGTTCGACCGTGGCGAGGGCGATTCTGCCCGTCTCGGCCTGTCTGTGGGCAAGCGTGTGGGCAACGCGGTGGAGCGAAACCGCGTGAAGCGCGTGCTTCGCGAGGAGTTCTCCCGGATCGCCGGCGATCTTCAGCCCGGGGTGGACTTCGTGGTCATCGCCCGGCCAGGCGCGCACGAATACATCGAGGAGCGCGGATCCCGCGCCCTTGGCGAGCGCCTTCACGAGCTCACCGAGCGCGTTTCGCAGGCGGCGGCATGAAGCGCAGCCTCATAACCTTTGTGCGTTGGTACCAACGACGCATCTCCCCCCTCTTCCCGCGGCGGTGCAAGTATCACCCCACGTGTTCCGAGTACGCGGTTGAGAGCATTGAAATGTTTGGCGTAAGCAGGGGAATCGTCCTCGCGACGTGGCGCCTTCTGCGATGCAACCCCTGGAGCTCGGGTGGCGTTGACTACCCGGCCGACCAGCACCTGTTCGGAGCGCGATGAACCCGCTGGATCTTCTCGAAGCACCAATGCGCGCGATTCTCGAGTTCTTCCACGGACTCGGGTTCACCTGGGGCTGGGCGATCGTCATGCTCACCCTGCTCGTACGGCTCATCCTGTTGCCGCTGTTCGTGAAGCAGTACAAGAGCGCCCGTCGCATGCAGGAAGTCGCACCGCAGATGAAGGAACTGCAACGGAAGTACAAGGGCAATAAGCCCAAGTTGCAGGAAGAAATGATGAAGTTCTACAAGGAGAACGACGTCAATCCGTTCGGCTCCTGCCTGCCACTCGTGGCACAGGCGCCGATCTTCATCGCGCTGTATTACACGCTCCGCAACTCGGCGAGCACGTTTCAGGACGGCACGGATCTCGGGTTTCTGCACGCGATTCCGAACATCTCGTCCCAGCTCAACGAGGTGGGCTGGGGCGTCATCCCGCTGGTCACTGTGTACGCGCTGTCGCAGCTGATCTCTTCGGAGTTGTCGTCAACTGCCGCAATGAGCAAGAACCAGCGTTGGCTCATGCGTCTGCTGCCCATCGGAATCGTGTTCTTCGTGTTCCAGTTCCCGGTCCCGGCGGGTGTGGTCATTTACTGGGCCACCACCAACCTGTGGACTGCCGGCCAGCAGTTGGTGCTGAAGCGCCGCATTGAGGCTGAAATGGAGTCGCAGGACACCAACGGCGCGAGCACTGCCGTCGCGGCCACCGACCTGGACGACGACGAGGGTGTCGATGACGAGCCCGCGGACACAGCCACCGACGCCAGCACCACCACAGCTGCCGCCGCCCGGGCGGTGCCGAAGCGCCGCAGGCGAAAGGGTGACCCGCCACCACCACCACCTATGGATGATGTTCAAGCCGAGCCCGACGAACCATCGCAACCCGTGAGCGGCGGGAATGGCTCCACCAGTGACAAATCGCACGACACGACCAGCAAACGGACCCCGCCAGCCCGCAAGAAGGGGCCAGGCGGCGGCCCATCTCGTCCGGCCGGCAAGAAGAAGCCACCAAAGAGGCGCAAGTGAGTGATTCAGACCAGGGCGCACGCGTGCTCGAGGAAATCGTGACAGCGAGCGTGGAGGGCCTTGGGCTCGCGGCGACCGTTGTGGTGGAGGATGGCCCCGAGGGCGGCCTCATCGCCCGCATTACGGGCGACGACCTTGACGTACTCGTTGAGCGCAACGGCGAGGTGCTGGATGCCGTGCAGTCGCTGGCCGCGCAGGCGGTTCGCCGGATTGACGGCAATCAGCGGCGTGGCGTGCTTGTCGATGCCAACGACCACCGGGCGAAGCGCGCAGATCTGCTCACCCGCCTTGCCATCCGCGCTGCCGAAGAGGCCGTGGAATATGGCGAGGAGGTCGAGCTGGATCCCATGTCGGCCATGGACCGCCGCACCGTCCACATGGCGCTTGCCGACCGCGAGGGCATCGAGACGCGCAGCGAGGGCGAGGACCCCCGTCGCCGGATCGTGGTGGTTCCCGCCGACGCCGAGTAGGTGCCGGTGCTGCCCGCCAGCCGGGCGTCGGGGTGTTTCACGTGAAACAACTGGATGCACTCATGCGACGATCGCAGGAGATGGGCATCGACGTTTCGCCTTCCCAGGCGGCCGCGATGGTGGAGATCGTCAGGCGAATGGCGGCTGAGCCCCAGAACCTTTCGTCGCGCGCTGCGATGGCGAACGTCGTGGACGTGCATCTGGCCGACTCCCTGAGCAGCCTGGCGCTTCCGCAGATCCGCGACGCAACCGGAATCGCCGATCTTGGGAGCGGCGGAGGATTTCCGGGCCTCGTGCTGGCGATTATGCTGCCCGAGATACCCGTCACCTTGGTCGAGAGCGAGGGCAGAAAGGCAGATTGGCTTTCGCGTGCTGCCGCCGACTTCCCTAATGTGCGCGTGGTGGCAGACCGAAGCGAGTCCCTTGCGCGCGACGAGCGTGGTAGCCAGCCGGTGGTGACAGCCCGCGCCCTGGGCCCGCTTCCTGTGGTCATGGAGCTCGCGGCTCCCTTGCTGACCGACGGAGGATCGCTCGTGGCCTGGCGTGGTCGCCGTGACACCGTGTCAGACCCGGCTGCCATCGCGGCGGGGGCTGCGCTGGGGCTTATCCACAGCGGAGACGTGGATGCCTACTCGATTCCCGGTGTGAGCAGGTATTTCTCGGTATGGACAAAGGCGGGGATAACTCCAGAACGCTTCCCCAGACGCCCCGGAATGGCAGCGAAGCGACCCCTCTCGTGATCTACGCCGTTGTCAACCAGAAGGGCGGGGTGGGAAAGACCACCAGCGCAATCAACATTGCCGCATGTCTTGCAGAGGCCGGAAATCGCGTGCTGTTGGTAGATGCCGACCCCCAGGCCAACGCCACCAGCGGCGTACTGAAGGGGGAGCGCCCCCGTCCGGGGACACCCGGCATGGCAGATGTGCTTCTGGACGGCGCTTCGGTGGCCGATGTCCGGATCCCGACAGTCGTTCCCGGCATGGACCTGGTGCCGTCGTCGGCAGATCTCGCCGGTGCGGCCGTCGAGCTGGTGGACAGGGAGAACCGCGACGGCGTCATGGCGAAGGCATTGGCACCAGTCGCCGCTGAGTACCCCTACATCTTCATCGACTGCCCCCCCTCCCTCGATCTGGTGACGGTCAACGCGCTCCTCGCGGCCGATCGGCTCATCGTGCCGGTGCAGTGCGAGTACTACGCCCTCGAAGGGCTCTCGCGGTTGATGGAGACCATCGGGGAGGTGCGTGCACGCCTCAACCCGCGACTCCGTGTGAGCGGGATCCTGATGACGATGCACGACCCGCGCACGCGTCTAAGCGGTGAGGTAATTGCTGAGGTACGCAGGCATTTCCCGAGCCAGGTGTTCGATACGGTCGTGCCGCGCAACGTGCGCGTGACCGAGTCGCCGTCCTTCGGCGAGCCCGTCATCCGATACGACCCGCATTGCGCGGCGGCGGATGCCTACTTCGAAGTGGCCAAGGAGGTTGCAAGTCGTGGCTGAGAAGAAATCGACATCACGATTGGGGCGTGGCCTCTCAACGCTGCTGGGTGACGCGCCGGTGGCCGTGCCCGGCCCGGATGCGACTGCCCCGGCGAATTCTGCTGGCCCGGGCCTCTTGATGCTGGGGCTCGACCGGGTGCGTCCCAACGCAGCCCAGCCCCGCCGGCGCATCGACGACGACGCGCTCGCGGCCCTGGCGGAGTCGATCGCCACCACCGGGCTCATCCAGCCCATCGTTGTGCGGGCGCTGCCCGAAGGCGACTATGAGTTGATTGCGGGTGAGCGCCGGTGGCGTGCGGCCCGTGCAGCGGGCCTGTCGGAGGTGCCGGCGGTCGTGCGCGACGCCGACGAGCGGGAGCGCCTGGAGGTGGGCCTGGTTGAGAACCTCGTGCGCGAGGACCTGAACCCCATCGAGACAGCGCAAGGCCTGGCCATTTTGGTGGAGGACTTCGGGCAGTCGCAGGCCGATGTCGCACGCACCGTCGGGCGTAGCCGGTCGGGCGTGGCCAACCTCATCCGCCTGCTTGAGCTCCCGGATGACGTCCAGGAGATGCTCGTAGCGGGGTCGCTGAGCGAGGGGCACGGGCGGGCCATCCTCATGGCGGATGGCGCGAAGCGCCGTCGACTGGTGGCGCAATCTGCCTCTGAGCAGGGGCTTTCTGTTCGTGCAACCGAAGCGCTTGCCCGGTCGCACAGTGCCGGCGGCGACGACGCTGCCCAGGCGCGGGTCGTGCGCGACCTGCCCGAGATTGCCGACGAGGCCATCAATGCATTCCACGGGGTGTTTGAGGCCCCCGTCCGCGTGAAGGCCGGGGCGAAAGGGAGGGTGATCGTGGAGATCGCCTTCGAGAACGAGGATGCGGTGGCTGCTGCGCTCGAGCGGTTGGGGTTGTAGGGCGGGGACTGCTGGGGGTCGCGCTTTGGTCGTCGGGCACGGCCCGCTTCGTTGGGGCTGGGCCTTGTTGGTGCGCGCCGGGTTCTCACCTTGGGTGGCTGGTCGTCACTGGCGGGGTTGATGGGCGTGGGGGTTGGCCACCAATGGCACCGTCGACTTGCCGTGGCGGTTGCCCTTTAATGGCGCCCGGCGTCTGTCTTCTGCTTCACGGAATCGTTTTGGAGCGGGTTCCGCCGGGTTCCACCCCTGTCGGTTGCCCCTTAAAGGCGCCCGGCGTCTGTTTCTCGCCTGACGGAATCGTTTTGGAGCGGGTTCCGCCGGGTTCCACCCCTGTCGGGGCGCTGTTGACGGGCCGTGGCGGTTGCCCCTTAAAGGCGCCCGGCGTCTGTTTTCTTCTTGACGGAATCGTTTTGGAGCGGGTTC
>JBAXJA010000101.1:0-6063 GCA_037138115.1 Thermoleophilia bacterium
GCACGGGCGCCGAACACCACGGCCTCAAGCAGCGAGTTGCCGCCCAGACGGTTGGCGCCATGCACCGATACGCAGGAGCATTCGCCAGCGGCGAAGAGCCCGGGCATGTGCGGTGCTGCCCCCCAGTTGTCAACGTGCACGCCACCCATGTGGTAGTGCGCACCGGGCCGGATGGGGATGGGCTCCACGATGGGGTCGGTCCCCGCGAAGGCAATGGCCAGCTCGCGGATCTGTGGCAGCCGCTCCATGATGCGGTCGCGACCCAGGTGGCGCAGGTCGAGCATGACGCAGCCATCAACGCCGCGTCCCTCCATGATCTCGGTGGCCTCGGCACGCGACACCACGTCGCGCGATGCCAGCTCGAGCTTGTTGGGGGCGTACTTGCTCATGAAGCGGTCCCCGTCCTTGTTCAGGAGGTACCCGCCCTCTCCGCGGGCACCCTCCGTCACGAGCACGCCGTTGGCGGCGAGCGTGGTGGGGTGGAACTGCATGAACTCCATGTCCTTGAGCGGGACACCCTTGCGAAGCGCCATGCCCATGGCGTCACCCGTGGAGGCGTGCGCGTTGGTGGAGGGGCGGTACACGCGTCCGGCGCCACCCGTGGCCATCACGACGGCCTTGGCACCGATCGTCTCGATCGTGCCATGGATCATGTCGTAGGCCACCACGCCAACGGCATTGCCGTCATCGCCGGTGACGAGGTCGGTGACGAACCACTCTTCGTAGGTCGGGATGTCGTACTTCACGCACACGGTGTAGAGCGTGTGCAGGATGACCAGCCCCGTGAGGTCGGCCGCGTAACAGGTGCGCGGGAAGCCAGCGCCACCGAATGGACGCTGCGCGATCTTGCCGCTGTCCTCCTGGCGGGAGAACACCGCGCCCCAGTGCTCGAGCTGGTAGATCTCGAGCGGTGCGCGCTGGCACAGGATCTCGATGGCGTCCTGGTCACCGATGTAGTCGGCGCCCTTGACGGTGTCGAATGTGTGGTTGTCGGTGGTGTCCTCAGTCTCGTTGCCGAGGGCGGCATTGATTCCGCCCTGTGCGGCGCCCGAGTGACTCCGGACGGGATGCAGTTTGGTCACGAGGGCGACGTCGACGCCAGCCTCGTGAGCGGCAATCGCCGCCCGCATTCCCGCAAGCCCGGCACCGACCACGACGACGTCGTGTGTGCGCACTGTTCCCGTACCTCCGGTTGGTTGAGAGGGTTCCCGCTAACAGGGCAGGCTAGCGCAGCAACGGCGTGGGGTACCCGGGGAAACGCCCCTCATTACGGGTCAATCGGCCCCTCTCTGCAGGGTCTCCCGACTGTGGTGCCCTATGGGGAGTAGCGGCGCGCCCCGGCGTACTGCGACGCGTAGTACCCGGTGGTGATGTCAACCACCTTCACCACGTCGCCCGTCTGAGGCGCATGCAGCATCTTGCCGCCGCCGATGTAGAGGCCCATGTGGTGGATGTAACCGGATGAATCGGCGAAGAACACGGCGTCCCCCGGCTGCAGCTGGCTCTGCGGCACATAGGTGCCCACCCGTGCCTGATCCTCAGCCACGCGTGGCAGGCTCACTCCCTGCTGGCCGAACGCGTAGTAGAGGAGCCCCGAGCAGTCGAAGCCGCCCGGCTTGGCCCCGCCCCACACATACGGCGTGCCCTGGAAGGTCATGGCCAGCGCCACCGCTGCTGCCGTGGCACCCGCCTTGGCGCCTCGCACCGCGGTGGCCGGTGCCGATGCCACTTGGTCGGGCTTGCCCGGGTCGGGCTTGAAGATGGTGATGTCGCCGCCCACCACTGGGAAGGACGCCTCAAACGGCTGCTTGGCCATCACGACGGTCCACTGGGGACTGCCATCAATGGCAATGTTGGTCTGACCCCGCTCCCCGTCCAGCCCGAGGTACAGCGGGTCGTCGGAGGTGGCGTTGAACACGGCCTTCGTGCTGGCAGCCCGGGCGGTGAGTGCGCTCGACCTGGCCGCCACGGCGCCCACCACGAGGGCATTCGGCGTGGCGTCGCCCCACTCGGGCGGCATGTTGCCGGGCAGCACGCCCCGGATGTAGTTCTCGGTGGACAACTCGTTGACCACCATCATGCGTCGGCCGTCAGATGCATACACACGCATGGTGCCGCGGAACCGGCGGTCGAGGGGCTCGGCCATGAGGATCCCGGTGTCGGCTGCGCCCGAGTCGAGCCGCACCGGGCCCACCATGATGCGTCCACGCCCCGGCTTGTCGAGGTCGTCCACCTTGAAGGCCCGCTTCGTGCGGACGATGCGAATCCGGTGACCTGCGGGAACCGTGATCGTGGGAGCGCGCCGCCTGCCGCCATCGCGGAGCACGAGTGGGGTCTGTCCCGACAGGATCACGCGCGGTGCCTGGTCGGCAATGAGCACCTTGATGGGGGCGGGTGCGATCTGCTGAAGGGCGCCACCCGGGAAGGCCTCGGCGATGATGGTCTTCGGGTCCTCGCCAGCCTTCGCCTTTGCCAGCACGTCGTTCCGCGTGAGGGATGCAAAGGCTGGTGACGATGCCGCGGTGAGCAGCACGAGACCGGCAACGGCAATGCGATGCGGGTACCTCAGGACGACCGCCGGTCAGCGGACAGGGCGTCGTCCGTCAATCGGACGGAAGCGTGGAAAGGGGCATCGTGCACGCGGGTCAACCTAGCAGCGACCCTGGCCCGGACCTGTCACCCGGGGGTTCCATTGCGACCGGCTGTGCGGAAAACCCGACTCAGCCAGCGTTCAGCACGGAGCCAAGGCGCTCCATGCCGATGGTGATCTCATCAGGTGAGACACCGGAGTATGCGAGCCGCATTGTGTTCGCGCCACCCGACACAAAGCAGGCGGACCCGGCCACGTAGATGACCCCGGCCTCCTGGGCCCTCTGCAGCATGGCGTCGGCCGACATGCCCTCGGGCAGTTCGAGCCACATGAAGAATCCGCCCTCGGGCGGGGTGCAGATGGTGCCCGCGGGCATGTGCACCAGCCCCTCCACCATGGCGTTACGACGCACGTGCATCAGGTCGGTGACCCGCGCGATGTTGGCGGGCAACAGGCCCTGCGCGCACACCTGGTACACGGCGGCCTCGGGAAGATGCGCTGGCGAGATGTAGGTGCGGTTGGCCTGCTTCACGAGCGAGCCGATGAGTTGGGGTGGCGCGATGAGGTACCCCACGCGCAGGCCCGGGGCCAGAGTCTTGGAGAACGACGACGAGAACATCACGCGATCAGGCCCGGCAAGTTCATAGATGCCCGGGATGTGGTCGCCCTCAAACCTGAGGCGGCCATAGGGGTCGTCTTCAAGAATCCAGAAGTCGTACCGCTCGGCCAGCGCAATCAGGGCCTTGCGCTTCTCCAGCGAAATCGTGGTGCCCGCGGGGTTGTGGAAGTTCGGGATGGTGTAGACGAGCTTCGGTACGCGGCCGGCCTCGCAGGCGGCGGCGAGGGCGTCAACATCCAGGCCGTCCAGCTGCATGGGAATGGACATGATCTCCATTCCGTGGAGTTGCGCCTGCAGCATCGCGCGGTCGTACGTCGGCGCCTCAAGGGCAATCAGATCACCGGGGGAGAGGAACGTCTCGAGAAGAAAGACGTAGCCCTCGAGCGATCCATTGGTCACGAGCACATGGTCGGCAGTGGTGCCGTGGTGCTGGGCGAGCCACTCGCGAAGCGGCGGGTATCCGCCACCGGTCCCGTAGGACAGGATCACGGTGGGGTCGTCGGCAAGCGCCCCGGCGGCGCAGCGGGCGATCAGGTCGCCGTCGAGGGCCTCGGGTGCGGGTGCACCGCGGGCGAAGGAGATGACGTCAGGCACGCGGGCGAGTGTAGACCCGCATCCACCCCGGTCGCCGTGGCAACCGGGGTAGATGGGACAGTCGTCTACCCGATGCGCTTCTTGACCATCTCGGCGACTTCGGTGGGGTTGGTGCCCACCTCAACGCCCATCGCCTCGAGAGCGTCCTTCTTGCCCTGGGCGGTCCCCGACGAGCCGGTGATGATGGCGCCGGCGTGGCCCATCTGCTTGCCGGGAGGAGCCTGGAAGCCGGCGATGTAGCCGACCACCGGGGTCTTCATGTTCTCGGAGATGAAGACGCCGGCCCGCTCTTCATCATCGCCGCCGATCTCGCCCACCATCACCACGAGGTCGGTGTCCTGGTCATCCTCAAAGCGCTGCAGGATGTCGATGAACGACGAGCCCACGATGGGGTCGCCACCGATGCCAACGACCGAGCTCTGGCCGATGCCGAGGTCGCCGATCTCCTTGGAGATCTGGTAGGTCAGCGTGCCGGAGCGGCTGATGATGCCCACGCGGCCCGGGGTGAAGACGTCGGTGGGCATGATGCCCACGGTTGCCTCGCCGGGGCTGATGATGCCCGGGCAATTGGGGCCGATGAGCGTCTGGTTACCACGCTTCAGGTGCGTGTAGATGCGCATCATGTCGTGGGCTGGAATGCCCTCGGTGATGGCGATCGTCAGGTCGATCCCGGCGCCCAGCGACTCGAAGATCGCGTCGGTCGCAAAGCGCGGCGGCACGAAGATCATCGAGGTGTTGGCACCCGTGGCCTCCACCGCGTCACGCACGGTGTTGAACACAGGGATGCCCTCAACGTCCTGCCCGGCCTTGCCGGGAGTGACGCCAGCCACGACATTGGTGCCGTACGCCTTATTGCGGAGGGTGTGGAACTGACCCTCGCGGCCGGTGATGCCCTGCACCACCAGCTTTGTGTCCTTGTTGACCAGGATGCTCACGAGGCCTCCTTTGCGAGCTCGACGGCGCGCGTGGCGGCGGCGAGCATTGTGGGCTCGATCACCACGTTGTCGGGTGCACGTTCGGCGAGGATCGCGCGACCCTCCGGAGCGGCGGTCCCGTCGAGGCGCACGACGATGGGGAGTGTTGCCCCCAGCGTGTCGAGCGCCGCCAGAAGGCCTTCGGCCACCTGGTCGCATCGGGTGATGCCACCGAAGATGTTGATCATCAGCGACTTCACCTTGGGGTCTGAGAGCAGTACCTCGAGTGCCGTGGCAACTGCCTCGGCGTTCGATCCGCCGCCGGCGTCCAGGAAGTTGGCGGGCTTGCCACCGGCAAGGGCCACCACGTCCAGGCTGCTCATCACGATTCCGGCACCATTGCCCATGATCCCGACGTCGCCGTCGAGCTTCACGTACGTGACGCCCCGCTCCTGCGCCATGCGCTCCTGCGGGTCATCGGTGACGCTCTCCTGCAACTCGGCCAGGTCCGGGTGACGGAACAGCGCGTTGTTGTCGATCGACACCTTGGCGTCGAGCGCCACAACGCGGTCGTCCTCGGTCCAGATGAGCGGGTTGATCTCGATGAGGGTCGCCTCGAGGGCGATGAACGCCTCGTACGACTTCATGAGTGCATCAAGCACGCCCTTCTGGGCGGGCACGTCGATGCCGGCGTGGTAGATGAGCCAGCGGGCGTCGTGCTGCTGGAATCCGATGAGCGGGTCCACGTGCAGACGCGCCAGCGCGTCCGGGTGCTCCTCGGCCACGCCCTCGATGTCCATGCCGCCCATTGCGGAGAGCATCACGAGGGGCATCTTCGCGCTGCGATCAAACGTGATCGAGGCGTAGTACTCCTTCTTGATGTCCGAGGCGGCCTCGACCCACACACGCTTGACGGTGTGGCCCTTGATGTCCATGCCCAGGATGTTCTTGGCCTCTGCGTAGGCCTCATCCGGGGTCTTGGCGAGCTTGATGCCGCCGGCTTTGCCGCGGCCACCCACCTGAACCTGCGCCTTCACGACGACCGTGCCACCGATTGCCTCGGCTGCGGCCTTTGCCTGCTCGGGCGTATCGGCAACCTCGCCAGACGGCACGGCGAGGCCGTGCCGGGCGAACAGTTGCTTGCCCTGGTACTCGAAAAGATCCACCCGCGTCCCTTGGTTCGCTGCCAGTGAAGGGCCCGCAACAAGGCGGGCCGATCGGGCATCCTAGCCATGCCCCGCGTGGGAGTGCGGCGCATCTGCGCGTGGTGGGCCGCGTCGTGCGCGGTTATCCCGTCGGTCGCGAATCGGAATCGCGAGTCAACCGGGGCGTTGCCCCGGAGGCCA
>JBAXJA010000102.1:0-6027 GCA_037138115.1 Thermoleophilia bacterium
CCGGGGACTGACCCCGTGGGCGGTAGTCATCACCCGCGCTGATGGCGAGGCCGTCGCGCGATGCGATGGTGATCTGCTCGGCGGTATGGGGTATGAGGGGGCCAGCGTACCGCCGTGGCGTGCCCGTCCCGGGGTGCCGCCTTTGCTAGCGTCCTGCGGCTTATGCAGCCACTTTCCAACGTCCTACCGCCCTCTGCGGCCACCACTGCCGATGGCCATCTGTCCATCGGCGGATGCGACCTGGTCGCGCTGGCCGAGGAGCACGGGACCCCCCTTGTGGTTTACGACGCCGGGGCGCTTCGCAACACGATGCAGCGCTACTTGCAGGCATTTCGCGCACACGACCCGCACGCCGAGGTGATCTACGCCAGTAAGGCCTTCTGGGCCCAGGCGGTGCTTCGCATGGTGCATGAGGAGGACCTGCGTGTTGACGTGGCCTCGGGCGGCGAGCTGTTCATGGCGCTGCACGCGGGGTTTCCGCCGCAGAAGATCGTGATGCACGGGAATGCGAAGGACGCCAGGGAGATCAACGAGGCCCTCGAAGCCCGCGTGGGACTCTTGGTATGCGACAGCCTTGACGAGATTGCCCTGCTCAACCGCATCGCCGGTGAGCGTGGCGTGGTGCAGGACGTGCTCATCCGCGTGACCCCGGGCGTCAAGCCCTCCACCCACGAGTACATCTCCACCGGCCAGCTCGACAGCAAGTTTGGCTTCTCGCTGGAGGGCGGCCTCGCCGCCGCTGCCGTGGCGGCGTGCCGCGCCGCCACGCACATCAACATCGTGGGCCTGCACTGCCACATCGGATCCCAGATCTTCGAGATCGGTGCGTATCCGGTGGCCGCCCGACTGCTCGCCGCCTTCGTGAAGGAGGTCGGTCGCGAGGGCTTGGACATCATGGACATGGGCGGTGGCCTGGGCATCGCATACGGCCGCGCCGACGATCCGCCGTCGGTGGAGGAGTACGCCGACACGGTCATGGACGCCGTATTTTCGGAGTGGGACGCCGCTGCCCTCGAGCGTCCGCGCGTGATGGTGGAGCCCGGCCGCAGCATTGTGGGCCGTGCAGGTGTCACCGTGTACCGCGTGACCGGCACCAAGGACATCCCCGGCGTGCGTCGCTACGTGGCGGTGGATGGCGGCATGAGCGATCTCATGCGCCCCATGCTTTACGGCGCGGTGTATGAGGCCATCCTGCCCGAGCGCCCTGAGGCTGAGTCCACCGACGGCATTCGCCTTGTGGGGAAGCACTGCGAGAGCGGCGACGTGTTGATCAAGGAGATCGATCTACCGCACCTCGAGGCCGGCAATCTGGTGTGCCTCCCCGCCACCGGCGCCTACGGTGTGGCAATGGCCAGTAACTACAACGGCGTCACCCGCCCCGCCGTGGTGTTTGTCGACAACGGTGAGGCCACCGTGGTGGTACGCCGCGAGACCTACGGCGAACTCGTCTCGAGGGATGCATGAGCGACATTGTGCGTATCGGCATGCTGGGCGGCGGCACGGTGGGGCAGGGCGTGGCGCGAATCATCCGCGACACCGCCGACACCATTGAGCGCGCAACCGGCCACCGCATCGAGATGGGCCCCGTGCTGGTGCGTGATGCCTCGCTGGACCGCCCCGGTATCGACGCGTCATCCATCACCACCGACCCCCAGGCCGTGCTGGCAAACCCCGACGTGGACATCATCATCGAGGTGATGGGCGGTGTGGATCCCACCCGCGAGTGGCTCATTCAGGCGCTTCGCAGCGGTACCTCCGTGGTGACCGCCAACAAGCAGCTGCTGGCACGGCATGCCCCTGAGCTTCTGTCCGCCGCCGAAGAGGGCGGCAGCGAACTGCGGTTTGAGGCGTCGGTGTGCGCGGCGATCCCCGTCATCAAGGTGCTGCGCGAGTCGCTGCTGGCCGCCGAGATCGAGTCGGTCATGGGCATCGTCAACGGCACCACCAATTACATCCTCACCGAGATGCGTACGAGCGGCATGGCCTATGCCGACGCGCTCACGCAGGCGCAGGATCTGGGCTACGCCGAGGCCGATCCCACCGAGGACGTCGGTGGTGGCGACGCGGCGGCCAAGATGGCCATCCTGTCGTCCATCGCGTTTCACACCCGCGTGTCGATTGATGACGTGCCCCATGTGGGCATCGATCAGCTGCAGGGCGATGACGTTGACATCGCCCACGAGCTCGGGTTCGTCACCAAGCTGCTGGGTGTCGCGCGCCTTGTTGACGGTGCGGTGTCGGTGCGCGTGCACCCGGCGCTGGTGCCCGGCGACCACCCGCTGGCCGCCATCAACGGTGCCGATAACGCGGTGCTTCTTGAGTCGTCGATGGTGCGCCAGATCATGCTTGTGGGCCCCGGTGCCGGCGGTACCGAGACGGCCTCGGCAGTGGTGAGCGACGTGCTCTCCATTCTCGGCAGCAACCCCGGATCATTTCTGGGTGGCGCGCTGGTGGATGCCGGGCGCCCGATGGCACAGGAGGGGTCGCTCGACAGCGCCTTCTACTTGCGCATCGACGTCGCCGACAAGCCGGGCGTGCTCGCCCGCGTGTCGTCGGTGCTCAGCGACAGCGGGGTATCGATACTTACGGTGCTGCAGCGCGGTGAGGGTGAGGCCGCACGCCTGGTGATGATCCTGCACCGCGGACCGGAGTCGCGGGTGACCGAGGCCATGGCTGCCCTGCGCGCCCTGCCCGAGGTGCGTGACGAGCCCGTGCTCATCCACGTGGTGGGTGACGGGCAGGCATCTGCGTGATCACCGTGCAGCGCAACCTGCCGCTTATCGAGCGTTACCGCGAGTATCTGCCAGTGAGTGATGCCACGCCGGTCATCAGCATGGGCGAGGGCTCAACTCCACTGGTGCCGCTCGCCAAGCTGTCGGCCTGTCTCGATCTCGACATCCATGTGAAGTTGGAGGGGCTCAACCCCACCGGCTCATTCAAGGACCGGGGCATGACCCTTGCCATCTCCAAGGCAGTTGAGGACGGCGCCACCGCCGTCATCTGCGCGAGCACCGGCAATACCTCCGCTGCCGCAGCCGCCTACGCCGCCCGCGCCGGCCTCACGTGTGCGGTCATCATCCCGGGCGGCCAGATCGCGCTCGGCAAACTGGCCCAGGCGCTCATCTACGGCGCCAAGGTGCTGGCAATCGATGGCAACTTCGACGATGCCCTGCGCCTGGTTCGTGAGATGAGCGACACGCACCCCATCGCTCTGGTCAACTCACTCAACCCACACCGCCTTGAGGGCCAGAAGACCGGTGCCTTCGAGGTGATTGATGCCTTGGGCGATGCCCCCGACGTCCTGTGCATCCCTGTCGGCAACGCCGGCAACATCTCGGCGTACTGGATGGGCTTTCAGCAATTCCACGGTCTGGGCAAGGCGCAGCGCCTTCCTCGCCTCATGGGGTTTCAGGCGGCTGGCTCGGCCCCGCTCGTGACTGGCGCGGTGGTGAAGAACCCCGACACCGTGGCCACGGCCATTCGCATCGGCGACCCGGTGCGCGGCGATCAGGCGATGGATGCCATGCGCGACTCCGGTGGCCAGGTGGACAGCGTCACCGACGATGAGATCCTCGCCGCGTACCGCATGCTGGCCGCAAGCGAGGGCGTGTTCTGCGAACCGTCGTCGGCCGCGAGCGTGGCGGGTCTCATCAAGGCCCATGCCGCCGGCAGGCTGACGGCGGGTGAGCGCGTGGTGTGTGTGCTTACCGGCAACGGCCTGAAAGACCCCGACACGGCAATCGCCCAGAGCGGGCAGGTCATCGACATCCCGGCCAGCTTCGCCGCCGCCGAGCAGGCGCTGTATGGCTGATCAGGAAGTGCTCACCATCGTGGCCCCGGCGACATCCGCCAACCTGGGCCCGGGCTTCGACGTGCTGGCACTGGCCATCGACTTGTCAAACGAGGTGCTCATCGTGCGCCGCGATGGCCCGCTCGTGGTGCACGTGAGTGGCGAGGGCGCAGGCGAGGTGCCCGAGAACGCCGACAACCTCTTCTGCAGGGCGCTTGCCAGCGGCATCGACAGCCTTGACGGCCTTGAGATCACCTGCCATAACCGCATCCCGTTTGGCCGCGGCCTCGGATCATCCGCCGCCGCCGTGTGCGCCGGCCTGGTGGCCGCCAATGCCCTGGGGCACCTTCGCTGGTCGCCCAGCGACATCCTGGCCCGCGCAATCGAGTTTGAGGGGCACGGCGACAATGCCGCTGCCTGTCTGGATGGCGGCATCACCGCACTTGTGCCGGGCCCGCGTGCACTGCGCGTACAGCCGCCCGACGGCCTTGCGCTCGTGGTGGTCATCCCCGAGGTGAAGGTATTCACGGATGAGGCCCGCGGTGCGATGCCCCAACAGGTGCCCATTGCCGATGCGGCCAACGGCATCTCTGCCACCGCCGGGCTGCTGCTCACGCTTGAGCGCGGCTACCTCGATGAGATCCCGGAGTTCCTCATGCAGGACCGCCTTCATGAGCCATTTCGCGGCCCGTTGTGCCCGGGGCTCGGCGCCCTAAAGGCATTGACGACCCCGGGATTCCTGGGCGTGACCGTGTCGGGTTCAGGCCCCAGCATGCTGCTGTGGGTTGAGGCCCTGAAGGCGAGCGATGTGGCGGCCGCGGCGCGTGAGGCCCTGGCCGGTGCCGGTGTGGCTGCTGAGGTGCGCGTGGAGCGCGTGGCCCCCACGGGTATCCGTGCCCGCTGGGAGGGCCTGGAGGACACCCGGCTTTCCCGCACGCCCGGCTGATCCGCCGCCCGGGGGGTGTGTGCGGCCCGGCGGGGTGTGGCTACGCGGCGATGAGAGCGAAGGGATGCTCGGCGGGCTGCCACAGCATCCACGAGTTGCCATCGTAATCTTGGAACTCTGCCCACACACCGGCTTCGGTATTGAGGTGCTGCACCGTGATGGTGACGTTGATGCTGGCGTTGGCCAGACCTTCAACGACCTCCAGCATGTCGCGCACCTGAAGCGCGCCGCCGTGGGCGGAACCTGCCCGGTGCTGTTTCGACGCCGACACCAGAATGATGGCCGCGCCACCACCGGGGGCCGTCATGTGCAGTTCGCGTCCGCGCTCAGTATTGGTGCGGTCGCTGATGACCGAGAACCCGAGCACGTCCCGATACAGACCCACGGCCCGGTCGTGACTGGTGACCGGGACGGTGATGCTCGCAATGCGCGAGACGGTCATGAAAGAAGCGTAAGCCCAAATGCCCCAGTTGGGGCCCCGGCGTTTCACTGGGGTTACGTCGCTACAGCCCCGGGGTACCCTGATTGAGGTAGTCGAGGATTGCCCCGTCGGTCATCTGCTCCACCGGGGCGTTGTCGTCGGTGAGCACCTGTCCGCCGCCCGGTGACACAAACTGCAGCAGGTCACCAAGTTTGTGCGCGGCGGCCGACCCGGCACCAGAAGCGGCCGCGAGCGCAGCCTTTGCACGCACAGCGGTGGCCGGGTCGCGAAACCCGATGAGCACGCTGTTGAACTCTTCGTACCGTGCCTCCATTACGGCGGGAAACACGGTGCGCATGGTGGCGCCGATCGACAGCACCACCTCATCGTCACCCGGCGGCGCGCCCACGTTGATGGCCACCACGCCAGTTGGGGTGAGCCGGTCGCGGGCCTGCTCGAAGAACTCCACGGTGGCCAGGTGAAAGGGGATGTACGGCTGGCGGTAGGCATCCACCACGATGGCCGCAAATGGCCCGCGGTCGCCCGAGAGCCAGAATCGTGCGTCGGCCTCGTGCACGGTGAGGTTGGGGCCATCCATGTCGAGGTACTTCGACCCCACCTCGCTCACCAGCGGATCGATCTCGATGCCGTCTATTGGCACCTTCGGCCAGATCATGCGGTATGCCCGGGCAATGCTGCCGCCGGCATTGCCCAGAATTGCGAGGCGCCCATCGGGGCTGCCGGTAATGACGGGCAGCGCCGTGAAGGCATCCCAGTAGCCACCGGTCAGGGCCGAGCGGCTGGCGGGCAGCACTGAGTGCAGGGCCCAGCCCTCGTTGAGCCTGAGTATGCGCTCACCACTTGGCGTCT
>JBAXJA010000103.1:0-6001 GCA_037138115.1 Thermoleophilia bacterium
TCCGCGAAGAGGGCCGCGGCTACGACCTGATGGTGGGGGCACCCGCGCTGTTCGGCATGGTGCAGATGGCCAGCATGGCCAACCCTGAGCGCATGGTGCTCATCCCCTGCATCCACGATGAGGGCGCTGCGTACGCCAAGCTCATCAGGTCAGTGCTGGCATCGGTACGCGGGTGCATCTTCAACTCGGTCAATGAGCGCAAACTGGTGGGCCGCATGGTCACCGTGCAGCGCTCCGCCGTGGTGGGCACCGGGTACCACATTGAGGACCGCGCGCCCATCAGCACGTCAATCCCCACCGGCCGCTACGTGCTGTACGCCGGGCGCATGGAGCCCGCCAAGCGGGTACCGGTGGTGGCCGAGTACTTCACCCGCTGGAGGGCCGAGCGCGGCAGCGATCTGCGCCTGGTGCTGGTGGGCGACGGGCCATGGAGCCCGCCCGCTGAGTACGGCGACGCCGTTGACATGGTGGGCACGTTCGACGACGACGAGCGCCGGCACATCGTGGCCGGGGCGCTGTGCGTGATCAACGGCAGCGAACACGAGAGCCTGTCCAACCTGCTGCTGGAGGCCTGGCGCGAGGGGCGGCCCACGCTTGCAGCGGCTGGCAGCGAGGTGATGACCGACACCTCATCACTCTCGGGTGGGGGCTTGATGTTTGGCGACTACGGCGAGTTCGCCCTGGCGATGGACCGCTATGAGGCCGACCACGACTTCGCGGATCGCATGGGCGCAAGCGGACGGGAGTTCATGGAGCGCGAGTACTCGTGGGATGCCGTCGGTTACCGATTCCGCACGGCGCTCGCCCACATGGCACCATGACCGGCATGACCTCACACCGCATCGCCCGGATCGCCGCCGCATCGCTTGCGGCCCTCGCCCTCACCACTGGTGCCGTGGCCCTCTCGGGATGCGGCGAGAGCGATGCCCAGGTGACCAGCGGCGAGAGCAGCGCGTCGTCCACATACACCCAGGCCGACACCACCATCAAGGCCCAGGTGGGCGAGACGTTCGTCATTCAGCTGGCGAGCAACCCCACCACGGGCTACCAGTGGAAGATGACTCCCAAGGGCGACCCCGGCGTGAACCTGGAAAGCAGCAAGTACGTGCAGGACACCCAGACGGGCACCGCCACCGACACCATGGTGGGCATGGGTGGCATGGAGAACTGGACCTTCAGCGCGGTGGCGGCCGGAACGGGCACTCTGGTGTTCGACAGCATCCCGCCCGGTAAGACCACACCGGCCGAGACGGTCACCTTCAACGTAACGGTGGCCGACTAGGCACGATCGTCGGGAGTGGCGTCCAGCCGCTCCTCGAGTGCCGTAATACGGCGCTCCTGCTGGTCGAGCATCACGTCAATGCGCGTCAGGCGCTGGCTCACTCGGTCGAAGGCATCCTCCACCACGTGATGCACCATCTTCTCGCTCACCCGCTTCATCATGGTGATGAGCTTCCCCACGCCCGCCTTGCTGCTGTATCCGAGTTCGGGGCGCAGGTGCACCGGCACCGGCACGTCGGTCACCAGCGCGGCGGTCTCGGCACGCAGCAGCGACGCCTCCTCGCGGATCTCCCGCACAAGTGCCTGCGTGGCTGCATCAAGCGGTTCGGTGCTCATGCCGAAAGCGTACTGGCAGACTGTCCGATATGAGTAAGCCCTTCGCCGCGGCAGCCGCCGCACTCGTCGTAGTGGGTGCCACCCTCACCGGATGCGGCGGAGATGCACCCGCCCCGTCAGCGCCCACCGCGTCCGCCCCCGCGGCTGCCGCCAAGCCCGACTACACCGTGCCCGCGAGCGGCGACGGGCCCACCATCACCGTGGCCACCGGCCAGACCTTCACAATGTGGCTCGCGGTGTCGCCCGATCAGGCAAAGACCACGGAGGCCGTGGGCTGGGTGCGCGACGCCGACGATGCCACCGCACTCATCACCGAGGTGTCCGGGGAGAACGTGGCCACCAAGGACGGCGGTGTGTCATCGCGATATGTCTTTACGGCAGCGCAGGCGGGGGAGGCTGACATGGGCTTTCGTCAGGTGACGCTGGTCAACTCGGGCGCCGCGCCGCTGGCGAAGACCGGGGTCGTGCACGTCACGGTGAACTGACGTGTCCGACGTCGTCATTCCATGGCACCCGCGGCTACAGGCGTACAACCCGTCTGACGATGAGGAGCGGCCCCTCCGGCGGGGCCTGGCATGGGACCTGCTCGGCCAGCTGGGTCTTCTTGACGCGCCCAGGGTTTCGGTGGTGGACTTTGACGCGGCTGACGACGACAGCCTGTCGCGCATTCACGCCCCTGCCTATCTCAGGGCGGTGCAGCAGTACTCACGCGACCCACGGCTTGCCGTGGGGTTTGAGGCCACACAGTGGGGCTTTGTGGCTGGCCACGACACCGTGCCGCGCGCGGGCATGCACGAGGCGGCAGCCGACGTGTGCGGGGCGGCAGTGGAGGCCGCGCGAGTGGTGTGGGCCAATCCCGGCACCCGGGCATTCGGTCCCGCGCCCCTCGGCCTGCATCACGCCTTTGCCAACAAGGCTTCGGGCTTCTGCGTGTACAACGACTGCGCCCTTGCGATTCAGGAACTGCTCGACCTCGGGGCCGACCGCGTGGCCTACGTGGATCTCGACGCCCACCACGGCAATGGGGTGCAGTGGATCTTTCACGCGGACCCGCGCGTGCTCACCATCTCGGTGCACGAGTTCGTCTATGGCTTCTACCCCGGTACCGGTGATGTGACCGAACGCGGGCCGGCTGGAACCCCTGGCACCACCATCAATGTGCCGCTGCCGCCATTTGCCGGCGACGTCGCATATCTGGCCGCCATCGAGCGGGTGGTCGAGCCCGCGGTACGCGCATTTGTGCCCGATGCCCTGGTGGTGCATCTGGGTGCCGACGTGCACCACGCCGACCCGTATACCCATCTGCAGGTCACCATTGAGGGTCTGGAGGAGTGCTACCGGCGCATTGTGCGCCTGGCCGATGGCGTGTGCGACGGGCGACTGCTCGACACCGCCGGTGGTGGATACAACCCCACAAGCCTCGGGCGCATCTGGGCGCTGCAGCTCACGGCGCTGATGGGCGTGCGGATCGGCGACGAGCTTCCCGATGAATGGCGGCGCGCGGCGGAGCAGGCGCTTGGCCAGCCAGCACCCACCACCCTGCGCGAGGACCCGGGGCCCACGTGGGATACCTGGCAGCGCGAGGAGGGCGACCGCGTGGGGCTTCTGAACGTGGCACGAGCCGAGGCACTGCTGGGCGAGTAGCGGGCGCTGCCACACAGAGGCGTGGCATTCGCGACACCCGGGTGTGGAGTCGCGCGCTGGCGCTACGCGACGCTGTCGGCATGGCACCCCGCCCACAGCCCGTGTACCACGCTTTGTGCCACACTCCAGACATGGCATCTCGAACCGTGCGGGCTCGCCTTGACGATGGCAGCGCAGCAGCGCTGCGCTTGTTGGTGAACAGCGGGATGACCGAGTCGGAGGCCGTTCGCACCGCACTGATCGAGGCGCAGAGCGCGCGCCTCACCGACGAGGCGCTGCGCGCCGAGTGCGAACGATTGATGCAGGACACGCAAGCGGTGGCGAGAGAGATGGCCGAATTCCGCGAATGGGAAGAGGTGAGCGCCCCGTGGCCGGACTGAGACGGGGCGACGTGGTGAGTGCACGCCTCACCAAGGGGCGCGGGCACGAGCAGGGGAGTGCGCGACCCGTGGTCGTGCTGCAGACCGACGCCATGGCCAACTGGTCCACAGTGGTCATCGCACCGCTTTCGTCGTCAGCGCAGGCCGCACACTTTCGACCGCCCATCACCGTGAGGGGCCGGGCGACGCGGGTGATGGTCGACCAGTTACGCACAGTTGATGTCACGCGCCTCGGCAAGCGCATCGGTGCAGTTGACGCGACTGAGCTCCTCGACGTCGAGGTGGCACTCAAGCGGGTGCTCGGGCTGTCGTAGGCGTGAAAACGACGCCGGCCGAGCCCATGAGGGCCCGGCCGGCGGGTACGACGCGATGCAGAGTGGCGATTAGCCCAGCTTGGAGAGCTGCGCTTTGGCCTTGGACAGCATGGACGACGGCAGTGGTGCATAGCCGAGGTTCGCCAACTGGCCCTGGGCCTTGGCACCCAGGAAGTAGGTGAGGGCCTTCTTGACGGCAGCGTTGTCCGTGCCTCCCTCAACTGCGAGGGCGTACGTGGTGGCCACGATCGGATAGGCGCCCTTGGTCTGACTGTTCGCCAGGCTTGCGCTGAGGGTGAGGTCGGGGGCCAACTGGGCGTCCGCACCGGCAGCGTCGATAGACGCCGTGGTCGGGGCCACGTATGCGCCCTCCACACCAATGGCGGCGGCCTGGCCGTCGAGCCCGGCCTGCTTGGCATCGGCCAGATCGACGTACCCGATGGAGTTGCTCCCGTTCTTCACGCAATTGGCGACACCGGAGTTGCCGGGAGATGCCGACACCTTGGCGGTCCACGCAGGGGTCTTGCTGGGGTCGGCACCCACCTTGTCGGCGAAGCCCTGGCTGATCTGCGAGAGATACCCCGAGAAGTTGTACGAGGTGCCCGACGAGTCGGCACGCACGCACACCGTGATGGGCTTGGCCGGCAGGGTGACGCCCGGGTTGGACGCCGTGATGTCCTTGTCGTTCCAGGTCGTGATGTCGCCGTCGAAGATGCCGGCGAGCGCTGGGCCCGTCAGGTTGATGGGCTTGCTGACGCCCTCGATGTTGGTGGGAATCGTCACCGCACCCAGCAGCGTCGGGAAGTAGAGCACCGTGCCCTTGACGGCCGCGGTCTCGTCGCTGGTGAGCGGGGCGTCGCTGCCGGCCCAGGCCACCACACCGCTGGTGAGGTCCTTGATGCCGGCACCGGAGCCCTTGGACACATACGAACACGTCTGGGAGTCCTGGCACCACTGCGTGTAGGCCGGTGCGGGGAACGATGCACCCGATCCAGTGGCCGCGCCAGCGGGGGCACTTGAGTCGCCGCCGCTGGTGTCAGCGGTGGACGAGCTGCTTCCGCAGCCAGTGATGACAAGGGCCGACGCGCCAATCAGGCCCGCGGCCAGCAGGATCCTGCGATTCATCCGGAGTTCTCCTCGTGTGGATGTCCGCGGCCCGCAGCCTCGTGCCAGGGCTCGCGATCGTGAAGTTACAAGCGTGCAACATGTCCGTCCGTGAAGGTTCACGGCATGGACACATTCGGTAATTCCGCTACGCCAGCAGGGTGCGACGAAGGCGGCGGATGGGGACGATGAAGAACACCGCCGTAAACGCCACGAGCACCGCCACGTGACCCACTGTGAGCCAGCCCACGTCGCCCAGCACCAGCTCACGTGTGGCGGCCACAAAGTGCGACAGCGGCAGACACCAGCCGATCACCTGTGCCCAGTCGGGCAGGCCCGTGAACGGGAAGAAGATGCCCGAGAACAGAAACATGGGCGTGAGGATGCCAGTCCAGAAGATGTTGAAGTGCTCGATGTTGCGCGCGTATGACGTGTAGGTCATCCCGAGCACCGCGAATGTGAGCGCGCCGATCACGAACACCAGCGGGCAGAGGATGGCCCACCACGAGGCCACCAGGCCAAATGGCGCCATCACGCCCAGAAACACCACGCCGTAGATGGATCCGCGGGTGGCACCCCACAGGTACTCGCCCACCACAACGTCGCCGACCGACAGGGGGGTGGTGACCGCTGCCTCAAACACCCGACGCACGTGAATGCGTACGAACGCGTTGTACGAGGTCTCGAGAATGGCCCCGAACATCACCGCACTTGCAGCCACGCCCGGGGCGATGAACTGCACGTACGAGATTCCATCCACGCTCTTGAGGTACGCGCCGAGCCCCAGCCCCATGATGGCCAGATAGGCGATGGCCTCCACAAACCGGGGGCCGAGGGTGACGAGCACCGTCTTTCGACCCACCGTCGCATTGCGGAACCAGAAGCGTGCGGCTCCGCGCGCCGACAGATCTGATGCGCCGGTGATCAGCTCAGGGCCTCGAT
>JBAXJA010000104.1:0-5948 GCA_037138115.1 Thermoleophilia bacterium
ACGGGCGCAGCCGCGTACCCCGGTGAAACATCCTGATGGCCAACACGGTGAGCACCCCGGCCACCACGGCAGCCACCACCACACTGAGCCACACCGCACTCTCATGCGTGCCGGTCACTCCTCCGCGCTCGGCGTCCACGAGGTAGTAGATGGGGTCGAGCAAGGTGAGGGTGCGCCAGGGCTCGGACAACGCGTCGACCGAGTAGAAGACCCCGCCGAGCAGTGCGAGTGGCGAGATGATCAGCGCAGCAACGAATGCCTGCTGGTCGAATGAGTCGGCCCAGATTCCGGTCATCACACCAAGGGCGCTGAAGATGACGCCGGTGAGGATGAGCACCACGATCGCCAGCAGCCAGTTCTCCACCCCGGGCACGAACGGCAGACCGCAGGCGGCAACCAGCACGGCGGAGATCCATCCCCGGTAGAGCCCGCCCGACATGTACGACCACACCACCTCGGCAGGTCGAAGCGGTGAGGTGAGCACGTCGTCGATGTACCCCTCATTGCGCGCCTGGTACAGGCTGGTGGACGCGTTGGCGAAGGCCTGCCCGGCCACGGTCATGACCAGAAGGCCGGGGAGGATGAACCACAGGTAGGGGATGCCGGCGACATCGCGCAACTTGCCGCCGAGCGCCCCACCGAACACCACCATGAAGAGCACGGCGCCAACAACCGGCGGCATGATCGTCTGGCTCCACAGCTTGGTGACCCGACGCACCTCCCGACCGGACAGCGCAAGGGTCCCGCGGCGAGACGCGGCACGAAGCTGCGCGCGTTGATCCTGTTCTGTCACGGCGACTGACCCCCATGAGGGCCTGACCCAGCGGGGGGACTGACCCCGAAAAGGGCCCATTCGCCCAGCGCAAGGGCTTCCCAGACGGACACGGCACAAAGTCGCGCGCTTTCACCCAGTTCTGTCACGGCGACTGACCCCCAAGGGGGTCTGACCCCATGGGGGGTCTGACCCCGGGGGGGGTCTGACCCCGGGCTTCGCGGTTTTCCTGCATTGCTGCCATGTAGGCGTCCTCCAGGCGGGCAGCACCGAACCGGCTCATGATCTCCGGAACCGTCCCCTCCACGATGATGCGGCCCTCGCGGATCATCGCGATTTCCCCGCAGAGGGCCTCGGCCTCTTCCAGGTAATGCGTGGTGAGCAGCACCGTGGTGCCCTCCTCCCTGTGGATGCGTGACAGGTACTGCCACAGGTCGTGGCGCAGCTCCAGATCAACGCCGGCGGTGGGCTCATCGAGAATCGCCAGGCGGGGGCGGTGCACCAGGGCGCGGGCGATGAGGAGGCGGCGGCGCATGCCACCCGACAGCCGGTTGGGCCGGCTTCCCGCCTTGTTCTCCAGATCGAAGCTGACGAGCAACTCGTCGGCGCGCTCGATGGCGTCGGCCTTGCTCATGCCGAAGTACCGGCCATGGAACGAAAGGACATCACGCGCTGTGAGGAAGCGGTCGAGGTGCACCTCCTGCGGGGCGAGCCCCACCATGGTGCGCGCAAGGCGGTGATCGCTCACCGCGTCGTGCCCGAACACCTTCACATGCCCGGCGGGGCCGCGCACCAGCCCGGTGATGATGCCGATGAGCGTGCTCTTGCCCGAACCATTTGGCCCGAGCAGGCCGTGGAAGCCACCGGCCGGCACCGTGAGCGACAGATCGTCGAGGGCAAGTGTGCCGTCGTCGTACACCTTGGTGAGACCCGTGATCTCGAGCGCGGGAGGCTCTGCCGCGACATCGTGGGGACTGGTGATTGGCACGTGGCGCACGGTAGCCGTCATCGATGGTCGAATGGGAGGGGCTCGGCACCGGCAGGCGTGGGCGCGATGGGTAGAGTGGCCCCGTGGCGCGCCGAGCACTTGTGGTGGGGAGCGGGGGACGCGAGCACGCGCTGGTGCGCGCGCTTGCGAGGACTGGTTGGACGGTTTTCGCGGCACCGGGCAACCCGGGCATTGCGACCATCGCCGATGCCCGCCCCGTCGGCATGCATGACCACGCAGGCATGGTGGACCTGGTGCTGGGTGAGGACATCGACCTGGTGATCATCGGTCCGGAGGCCCCGCTCGTGGCCGGTCTGGCCGACGTGCTTCGCGTCGCCGGCGCCGCGGTGCTTGGCCCGTCCGCCGAGGCCGCGCGCCTTGAGGGCAGCAAGGCATTCGCCAAGGAAATTATGCTGGCCTCCGGCGTCCCCACAGCGCGGTCAATGACCGTGACCGACGTGGACTCAGGAATGGCGGCCGTGGCTGAGTACGGCACGCCCGTCGCCATCAAGGCCGATGGACTTGCCGCGGGCAAGGGCGTGGTCATCGCACAGGACGAGGCCGAAGCCCGTGCGGCTCTGGTGATGATGCTCGAGGATGCGGTGTTCGGTGATGCCGGCCTCACCGTGCTGGTGGAGGAGGGCCTCGTGGGCCCTGAGGTGTCGCTCCTGGCCATAAGCGACGGCGTGGCGGTCGCACGCTTTCCTGCTGCCCGCGACTACAAGCCGATCGGCGAGGGCAACACCGGCCCCAATACTGGCGGCATGGGATCGGTCTCTCCCATCCCCGACATCCCCGACCACCTGGCCGACGAACTGGTGGAGGCCGTGCACCGGCCCGTCATCCGCGAGATGCACCGCCGTGGCATTCCGTTCAACGGTGTGCTGTACGCCGGCATCATGATGACCCCGACCGGCCCCAAGGTGCTGGAGTTCAACGTGCGGTTTGGTGACCCCGAGACGCAGGCCCTGCTGCCACGCGTGGAGGGCGACCTGGGGGACATCCTGCTGGCCGCGGCCAGCGGTGGGCTGGCCGACTCGCCTGTGGCGGCGAGCGGCGAGGCCTCGGTGGCAGTAGTGCTGGCCGCCGCCAACTACCCGGGCGACCCGCGCACGGGTGATGTGATCACCGGCATTGACGATGCGCTGGCCACCGGGGCCGATGTATTTCAGGCCGGCACGGCGCTGAACGCCGAGGGCGAACTGGTGACCGCCGGCGGCCGTGTGCTCGCAGTGCAGGCCCGTGGCGTGACGGTGGAGATCGCGCGTGAGCGCGCCTACGCCGGGGCGGACCTGGTCAACTTCGACGGCAAGCAGATGCGACGTGACATCGCCGCAGGGATGGACGGCTCCTAGCCAGAGATCTCCTGGCGCGCGCGTTGACGCCGGGCAAAGTCCCGCGCCGTTGACATGGGCCAAATGCAGCGGGGCAGCGTTGAGTTCGAAATGGGCTCAGAGGCGGCACAATGCGTGTGAAAGTCCGGTGTCGCACGGTGTTACACTGTCCCCATGCCAACCACAAAGCCACGTCATGCCGTCACCGAAACCGGCGCCGTCGCTCAGGCGCTCGCTGAGTTGCGAGCCGAGCCCGGTGGCGAGGACGTGCCGATCTCGGAGCTGGTCGTCATCGGGGCGCGGACGCTGGCCGCCGAGAAGCGGGCCGATCGACAGGCAAGCCACGCACTCCGCGCCATGCTGGCCGAGCGGGTCCTGGCCGGCGGGCCGGCGCTGGGCGACCCAGTAGCGGCCGATGAGGTGCGACGGACCGGCTGGGCCCGCGAGGCGTGAACGAGCGCTACTTGCTGGATAACTCGGCGTGGTCCCGGCTGTTCCACCCGGCGCTTCCGCTTCACCGGCGGAGTGAAGTGGCCGAGGCCATCCGGGCTGGTCGGGTACACGTATGCCTGCCGTTCCTGTTGGAGGCCGGCTACTCGGCGCGCAACCTGGACGACTACCGGGACATCACGCGGGCCTTGCACGGGTTGCCGAATGCCGCGGTGGATGAGGCGATCGAGGCGCGCGCGGTTCAAATGCAGGGCGACCTCGTTGCCTGCGGCCATCATCGACTGCCACCTGCCGACCTGCTGATCGCGGCCATTGCCGAGCGTCACGCGCTTACCGTGCTGCACTGCGACAAGGACTTCGACGTAATCCGCGACAAGACGTCGGCAGTGATCAGCGCCGAGTGGCTGGCACCCCCCGACACCTTCTCGTGAGCCCTGCCGCGACGGGGGACCCCGTTGGTAGGGTGGCCCTCGTTACCGCGACGGAAATGGACGCATGATCCCGAGGTATTCGCGGCCCGAGATGGCCGCCATCTGGACGGAACACGCCAAGCTGCAGCGCTGGCTCGACGTCGAGCTCGCCGTGTGCCGTGCGTGGTGCCGTCGTGGGGTCATCCCCGCCGACGATCTGGCGCAGATCGAGGCGAAGGCCGCCTTCTCGGTGGAGCGCACGCTCGAGATCGAGAAGACCACCAATCACGACGTGGTGGCGTTTCTCACCAACGTCAACGAGAACATCGGCCCCGCCAGCCGCTGGGTGCACTACGGCATGACCAGCAGCGACGTGCTGGACACCGGGCTGGCGCTGGCCATGGTGCAGAGCGGCACGCTGCTGGTGGCCGCGCAGGCCGAACTCACCCAGGCGCTGAAGGCCCGGGCGCTTGAGCACCGCGACACCCTGTGTGTGGGGCGCACCCACGGTGTGCACGCCGAGCCCACCACGTTTGGCCTGCGCCTCGCCGGCTTCGCGCTGGAAAGCCGCCGCAACGAGGAGCGCCTCAAGCGCGCGCACGAGCAGATCGCCTACGGCAAGCTGAGCGGTGCGGTTGGCACCTACGCCATGCTCGACCCGGGCATCGAGGCCGAGGTGATGGACGAGCTGGGCCTCAAGTGCGAGCCCATCGCCACTCAGGTGATCCCGCGTGACCGCCACGCCGAGGTCGTCACCCAGATGGCCCTGGCGGCGTCCAGCCTGGAACGCCTCGCGGTGGAAATACGCCACCTGCAGCGCACCGAGGTACGCGAGGCCGAAGAGGCCTTCGGTAAGGGGCAGAAGGGCTCGTCGGCCATGCCGCACAAGCGCAACCCCATCACCGCCGAGCGCATCACTGGCCTGGCGCGCGTCATTCGCAGCAACTCGATCGCGGCCCTTGAGGACGTCGCCCTGTGGCACGAGCGCGACATTTCGCACTCGTCGGTAGAGCGGGTCATCCTCCCCGACTCCTACACGCTGCTCGACTACCTGCTGGCCACGAGCACCAAGCTCATCGAGGGGCTACTCGTGCGCCCCGAGCGCATGAAGCAGGTGCTCGACTCCTCATACGGCCTTGTGTACAGCCAGCGAGTGCTGCTGGGGCTGGTGGAGGAGGGCCTCACTCGTGAGGAGGCCTACGCCGCCGTGCAGCGCAATGCCATGGTCGCCTGGGACACCGGTACGCCTCTGCGCGAGTTGCTGGGCAACGACGACGACGTGACCGGAAAGATCAGCCCCGAGCGCCTCGACTCGCTGTTTGACCCATCGCACCACCTGCGCCACATGGACGACCTGATGGCGAGGGTCGAGGCACTGTGAGCCTGATCCTCCGGGGGAAGGTCCGGGAGGTTCATGATGTCGGCGATGGCCGTCTGGTGATTGTCACCAGCGACCGAATCTCGGCCTACGACGTCATCATGCCCACCGAGATCCCCGGCAAGGGGCAGGTGCTCACCGGCCTCAGCGTGCACTGGTTTGCCCGTATGGCCGATCTGGTACCCAACCACCTGTTGGGCTGGCGGCTGTCGGAGATGCCGGATGGCTGGCGTCGCAAGGAACTCGCGGGGCGCGTGATGCTGGTGAGGGCGCTCGACATGCTGCCCGTGGAGTGCGTGGTGCGCGGGTACCTCATCGGCAGCGGCTGGCGCGACTATCAGGCGACCGGGGCCACCAGTGGGGTCGCCCTGCCCGAGGGGCTGGAGCAGGCCGGGCGGCTTCCGGAGCCCATCTTCACTCCCGCCGGTAAAGCCGCCGTGGGGGAGCACGACGAGAACATCACCATGGCTGATGTGGTGGCTGCGGTTGGGCCGGGGCTGGCGGCTCAGGCTGAGCGGGTGTCGCTTGCGGTGTACGAGCGGGCGGCTGCTGATTGCCGTGAGGCCGGGATCATCCTTGCGGACACCAAGTTTGAGATGGGGGTTTTGCGGGGGAC
>JBAXJA010000105.1:0-5885 GCA_037138115.1 Thermoleophilia bacterium
CACTGAGGTGCTGGGTGGTGGCGCGGGCGTGGTGGGGCTTCTCTATTCCGCGCCAGCCGCCGGCGCCTTCATCGGCGCGCTGTCCAGCGGGTGGGTCGGCCGCGTACGCCGGCAGGGTTGGGCCGTGGTCATCGCGGTCATCGGATGGGGCGCCGCCATCTCCGCGGTGGCCTTCGTCGAGTCGTTGACAGGCGTCCTGGTACTCCTCGCCGTGGCCGGGTTCGCGGACATCATCTCGGAGGTCTTCCGGGCCACTATCTCGCAGGTGGTGGTACCCGACTCACTGCGCGGTCGGCTCTCGGCGCTGTTCATCATCCAGGTCACAGGGGCCCCCCGGCTCGGCGATCTGGAATCGGGCGTGGTCGGAGCGCTGATCGGCACCCAACTGGCGGTGCTCACGGGCGGACTCGCCTGCCTTGCAGGCCTTGCTGCCATCGTCATGTGGCGTCCGGGCATCACCAGATGGCGCGTGGATGCGCTCGGGAGACCGCCGCAAGGCGAGTAGCGTTGGTCCCGTGAGCAACACGGCCACAGGGCCACTCGACCCCGAGCGGGTGCTGCGCTGGATGCGCGACCACCCCGACCGCCTGCGCGAGCTTCTGGTCGAGGAGGATCCCAACGACCTGGACGTCTCCCCGGCAAGCGACGCGGCCATCCGTGCGCATCTGCGCCTCGCAGCCGAAGGAATGGTGCACGGGGCAGCGCCCGACCTCGCGATATTGCTTGAGGGCATGGCCGACGACCTCGACGACTGGTTCGAAGAGGAGCAGGACCTATTCGACCACCAGATCGCGCTTGGCGAAGGGGCCATCGCGCTTGAGGAGCACCTCCTCTATAAGGGGGACGCCGAGTCAGATCCGGCCCTTCACCAGGCACTCGAGCGCAGGGTGCGCATAGCCACCTGGAACCTGCTCTTTCTGAGGTGCATCGAGTCGCGCCTGGGGCCAGTCCACGACGGCCTGGCCGATGCAGCGCTCGAATGGACGGCCACCCGTGGGCGCGATCTGATGACGATGATCCTCACCATGGACCAATCGCAGCGAGCGGCCATCGAGATACGGACCGGCCGAAAGCCCACCCGGGATGAACAGGTGCAGTCGGGACAGGTGGCCGCCGTGGCGGCCTACGTACGCATGGCCATCGAGGCCACCGCGCATGTGTTGGAGCACGACCCCGCGGCCACGTAAGCCCCGGAACCCCGACCGGCGGGACATCCGGCAGGACAGGCTTTAATGCCCCCGTGCTTACTCGAACGCTCCTGCCCCTCGCCGCTCTCGCCGCGATCACGACCCCGGCCCTCGGTGCCGTCACGGTGGTGCCCCCGCCATCCGCCGCACCCGGTGCGGTCCAGCCGCTGGTGCCCGGCCTCAGCTACACGGTGATGAACCGTCCGGGGCCGCAGGTCCTGCACGTGCTCACCATGCGCCCAAATGCGCTGTTGTCGCTGGGGCCAACCCAGCTGTCGGGATCACTCAGCCAGCGCGCCACGCTGACGTCGGGAATGACAGCGCGCCTGGCCACGGGAGCAACGGCCGGCATCAACGCCGATTACTTCGATCTGGGCACCGGTACCCCCAGCGGAATCCTCTCGGTGGGCCCGCGCCTGTGGGCCGGACCGGAGCCCTCGCGATCGGCCCTCACCATCGCCAATGGCGGCGCTCTCGCCGTCGGCAAGCTCACACTGGCCGGCCGGTACCAGAAGCTCGATCCCGCTGGCACCACCCCCTTCCCCAAGCGCACCTTCCGGGGAGTCAACCGGCCGCTGCCCAGCACGTCATCCACGGGCGTGGTCATCTACACCCCCGACTTCGGTCGCCCCACCCCGTCCACGCCTGGCTATGAGGCCGTCGTGGCGATTGATGGCGGTGTGCCGCTGTCGGTCAATGCGCCGCTGCAGGGCACCGTCATCGCTCAGGGCACTGGGGGCGGCACTGCCATCGGGGTAGGCCAGATGGTGATCTACGGCAAGAACGCCTCGGGCACGTCGATCATCAACGAACTGACCGTGGGCAGCCGCGTGGAACTGGAGGCCGGGATCGCCGGGATCGCCCCCGATGCCTGGGGCGCAGTGGGCGGCGGGCCGATGATCGTGCAGGGCGGGGTCGCCGTGCCATCTGCCGGCGAGGGCTTCACTGCATCGCAGCTGACCGGCCGTACCACCCGCACCGCCGTGGGGCAGACGGCTGACGGCCGCATCCTCATGGTGGTGTCCGAGGGCCCGCAGCAGGGCAAGGTGGGCTATACGGCCGCTGAGCAGGGCACTCTGATGGTGTCGCTTGGTGCCACCGACGCCATCGGATTCGACTCCGGTGGGTCATCGCTCATGGCCCTGGGGCGCCAGCAGGTCATCCCCTGGTCAAGCGAGCGCGCGATCGCCGATGGCCTCATCGCCACCTACCTGGGTGCGCAGATCTCCATCCCCAGCCCCCAGCGGGTCTCGCCCAACGCCGACGGCCTGGCTGACAGTTCGAGCATCGACGCGCAGTCACCCGTTGCAGGGCACACCGTGGTGACCATCGCGCGACGTGGCGGTGGCGGGTTCTCGTCCGTTCTGCTCGATCAGACGGGTGCACCGGCCAGTAACCAGATCGCCATCGACCCGGCCACACTGGCCATCCCCGAGGGCCCGTACGTGGTCACCACCACGCTCACCCCGGCCGATGGCACCCCGGCCACCACGATGAACCGCAATCTGGTTGTGGATGGAACGCTCGGCAGCCTCAAGGTGTCGGCGAAGACGACTGGCAAGGGCAAGGCCAAGACCAACACGGTGAAGACCTCCTTCACGCTCTCCCGTCAGGCCAAGGTGACCATGAAGATCATCAACTCGTCCGGCAAGACCGTGGCGAAGGGCGCATCCAACCGCAAGATGTCCGGGGGCAACCGAACGGTCACGTGGAGTGGCAAGGCGCTGCCGACGGGCTCGTACAACGTGGTGGTCACCGCTCAGAGTTCCTACGGGCTCAGCGGCCTGCAGGACTCCATCCGCCTGAAGTAACTAGGCGGATGCCGCCGTCATTGACGCGGCAAACGACGACAGCGACTGGCCGCCGCTCACCCGCACGCGGGGCAGCACAGCCCGTTGGTCCGACCTCAGTGTCGAACCCGCGTCCGTGGTGTACGCCAGCAGGTAACCCGCGGCGTCAACGGCGTTCGCGGATGTCGGGTCGTGCCGACCAGCCGGGTAACAGAACCACCGCACCGGGTGGCCCAGCCCCTTCTCAAGAGTGCTCCTCGACGCCCTGAGCGCCTCTGTGCGCTGGCTCGACGACAGCGAAGGCAACTCGGTGTGCGCCACCGTGTGCGAACCGATGTCCATGCCTGCGGAATCAAGGCGCTTCAGTTGGTTCCAGGTGAGAAATGCACGCTCACCGATGCGCCCGGTGATGATGAAGAACGTGGCAGGCCACTTGAGGGGCTCGAGCACGGGCAGCACCGCATCCGTGGCGTCGACGTAGCCATCGTCGAAGGTGAGCACCACCGGCTTCGCGGGTAGCCGGGTGCCGTGCTCCATTGCGTTGAACACCTCTGCCTGTGACACGGCCGTGTACCCATGGCCCTTGAGCCACGAGATCTGCTGGCGGAAGGTTGCGGGCGTCACTGTGAGCCCATACGAGGTCGAATTGGTAACCGTCGTCGCAGATGCCACGCGGTGGTACATCAGTACCGGCACCCGCACCTGTGCACGGGCGGGCTTCGCGGCCACCACAAGGTGGCGGTCCCGCGCATGCACGTCGACTCCGGCAATCGACCGGGAAAGGCCTGCGCCGTTATCCCCGGTGGTCGAGGTGGTGCCCGTGGTGTCCGTCGTACCGGTGGTTTCGGTACCGAGCAGGCCGTTGGTGCCAGTCGTGTCAGTGGTGCCGGTGATCCCGGTGGTGCCGGTGGTGCCGGTGGTATCGGTCGTGCCAGTGGTACCGGTGGTTCCGCTCGTCCCGACGGTGGGGGTGGTCGCCGGCGCCGGTGATGGGGAATCCGACGGGCCCATAAGCACCCAGGCAAACGCGATGATGACCACGGCAACCACGCCGAGCATGATCCACATGTTGCGCTGGCGATCGCGCTGGTGCTGGGCGGCGGCCTCGCGGCGGCGCTGGGCGCGGGAGTCTTCTGATTGGGGCATCCGATGCAGGCTAGCCGGGGGTACGGGGGTTTTCCCCCAAAAAGGTCAGCCCATGATGCGCCGGAGTGCCTCCACGGCCCCAATCGGATCGGGCGTCGACGGGCTGAGCACCAGCACCGACACCCCCGCATCGGCCAGCGCCGTCAGACGTGGGCGTACCGAATCCTCAGTGCCGATCACGGCCATGGCATTCACCATTGCGTCGCTCACCATCCTCTCGGCCTGCTCCCGTTGGCCCCCGAGCGCGGCATCCTGAATCGCCGCGGCCTCATCCGGGAATCCGATCGCCGACACCGTGGCTGCGTAGTAGTTGCGGTCGCGCGAGCCCATCGATCCCACATAGAAGGCCATCTCCCTGCGCGCGGCGGCCCGGGCGGCGGCCTGAACATCGCCATCGCCCACGCCCACTACCGCCGAGGCCATTATGTGAAGGGGAGCGAGCGATGCATGGCGCCGTGCGCGACCCTCTGCCAGCGGGCCTCCCCAGTGGCCGGAGATGGCTGCCGGCGTGGCAAACAGGGGCCACCAGCGATCGGCCACCTCGGCGGCAAGGCGTACTGCCCGTGGTGCCATTGCGGCAAGTGCGATGGGAATTGACGACCGCTCTGGCCGCGTAATGATGCGAAGCGGCCGGTCATCACTACCCGGGAGCGGAATGGGCCGCGGGCCATCCACCGTGAGCGGCTCACGCGCCCATACGGTGCGACACGCAGCCACCACCTCGCGCAGTTCGGCAAGAGGACGGGCAAATGGGATCCCGTGCCATCCCTCCACCACCTGAGGGCCCGATGTGCCGAGTCCCAGCAGCGCCCGGCCACCCGAGAGGGCATCAACGCCGGCGGCGGTCTGGGCGGTGAGGGCGGGGCTGCGCGTAAACACGGGCAGCACCGCACCAATGCAGATGCGACGGGTATTCACGGCGATGGCGCCCATAAGGCTCGGGGCATCAAAGCCCCAGGTCTCGGGAACCCACACCTCATCGGCCCCGGCGTCATCCAGGGCCATCGCCACCGCCAGGGATTCAGCAGGCGCGGCCATATGATTGAGCGTCATCGCAATTCGCATGCGGCGATGGTACGGGCCGACGACGACCAGATGGGTGTCTCTGCCCGGCATACCCTCTGGCGTGCGTCCGGCCACCCGTCTATGGTCGGTTTCACGCTGTCGCGCATGGGTCGCGCCCTGCCCGGAAACAACGATTGGTATTTCGCCTGACCACGCAGTCCGCCCCACACACCACCCGTGCCCTCCACGCGCTGCGCGCCATGCTCAGGGCCCGCTGGGTTGACGCCGTTGAAGCCGAACTGGTGCAACGGGGCGAGGCGTTCTTCCAGTTGGGCGGCGCCGGGCACGAGGCATCGGCGGTGCTTGCCGATCACCTGGGACCCCAGGACTGGCTGCAGCCGCATTACCGGTCGCGCGCGCTGCTCATCGCGCGTGGATTCGAACCCGCGCGCTTTTTCCATGGCCTGCTGTCCACTGCCGAGTCCGATTCTGCGGGACGCCAGATGCCGGCCTTCCTTAACGATCCCGACCTGCATGTGATGCCCATGACCGTGCCCACGGGCAACGGTCTGCTTCACGCAGTGGGCGTGGCACGTGAGGTGCATGCGCAGGCGGATGCCCCCATCGTGGTGGCGGGTATCGGCGACGGCACCACGCAGCAGGGCGAGGTGATGGAGGCCATCGGTGACGCCGCCCGCCTTGCAATGCCCGTGCTGTTCTGGATCGAGGACAACGGCTACGCCATCTCCACCCACAC
>JBAXJA010000106.1:0-5852 GCA_037138115.1 Thermoleophilia bacterium
CCATCACGGAAGCCGAATCCCCGCACGCGCCGTGGCAGGATCGAACCGGCGCCCGAGTACAGGCATGACGGGCATGCGCGCGGCACCCGTCACCGTCACGATGGCCCCGGAGGGGCCGGTGGCCGCCACGGCGCGCTGGCGCGCGTCATCCTGCGCGGCTGATGCTGCGGCGAGCATGGTGGCCACCTGCACGGCTGCGATGGCCAGCAGCACGAGGACCGGCACCAGCGACAACACCTCGATCGATGCCTGCCCCTTCTCCCGGCGTCGGCTCATCACGGTGCCGACTCCGCCCGGCCCTCAACCGCGGGTGACGGGATCCACGGGGCGATTGATGGCACCGGCACACGCACGCGAATCTGGTGCGATCCATCAGGGGCCGTGCTCACCCGCACCGTTGCGGCATGTGATCGGGGTCCCGGCAGCGCCGCGCGGGCAGCGTCAACAGGCGGCGCGCCCACCTGCGCCGCACGTGCACCTGCACGAGCCGACTCGTGCGCCGCACCCCACAGATGCAGAGTCACCACCACCTGCAGGCCCGCGATGGCGATCAGCGCGATGAGCGGCAGCAGCGCCACCAGCTCCACCGCCGCCTGCCCCCGCTGCCCATCTTTCCGCCATCCGTCCATGGGATGACGCTATGCCGGGGCTACGCACCCATGGCGCGCGCTTCGTGCCGATTCGCAGCCGCCACGGTGACGCCGGGCGATCAGCCCATCACAACTTGCGGCTGTCCCTGATGATCCACCAGATAAGCAGCACCAGCGCGGCGATGAGCGCCAGGTAGCCCAGTGGTGTGATGCGGTCGGCCAGCAACGGGTAGCCCGCGATCACGAGAAAGGCGATTGCCAGCGCCGACAGCACAACGGCCGCACGCTGCCATGGTCGCAACACGAGCCACGCCAACTGATTGCGCCGGAAGTACTGCACGCCGGCCGCGAGGATGGCGATCACGAACAGCACCGAGATGATCTGTGAGATGGACGACACCGCCACCGAGAACGCACGGTCCCACACCACCGCGAGCGCGGCGATACCGAGAATGATGATGGTGTTGCGGATACCTGTGGACACACGACGAGGATACCTACGGGTGCCCGACGTCCCGTTGCGCAGATGCGCGGACAACGATCCCCGGCCTGCTCACCCGGTCGGCCCTGCCGTCTCAGCCCTTACGCTTCGGCTCAGTCCAGTCCTTCTGCACAAACCCCCTGCACCGCATCACCGGCACCGCCGGATACCGGGGAAGCCCCTCGGCCTCACACATGGTGAACACCGATGTGCGCGTGGGCACCAGCCGCTGGTGCGCGCAGTGGTCGCACAGGCCGGCCGACGCGCGACGCCGCGGATCGGTCACGCCCGGAGCGCGTCCGCCAGGCCGTCGAGGGGCAGGTCGCCATCAAGATCGCCATGGCGGGCGCGCACCGATGCAGTGCGTGTCTCCACTTCGCGATCGCCCACGATGAGCAGGAACGGCACCTTGGCCAGCTCGCCCTCGCGGATGCGCTTGCCCATGCTTTCTGACCGCACGTCGGCCCCGCACCTGACGCCCGCCTCGCGAAGGCCGGCGCGCACTTCCTCGGCATACGTAGCGTGACGATCGCTCACTGGAATGACCCGGGCCTGCTCGGGGGCCAGCCAGAACGGCAGGTCGCCACCGGTGTCCTCAAGCAGGATCCCCAGGAACCGCTCAAGTGAGCCGGTAATGGCGCGGTGGATGATCACCGGGCGCTCCACCGTGTCGTCGGCTGTCGTGTACTCGAGGCCGAAGCGCTCCGGCATGTAGAAGTCGAGCTGGCAGGTGCCCAGCTGCCATGAGCGGCCCATGGTGTCGGTGACCTGCACGTCGATCTTCGGGCCGTAGAAGGCGCCGTCGCCCTCCTTCAGGCCGTACTCGCGATCGCCAAGGGCGGAGCGCAGGGCCTCCTCGGCCTGATCCCACATCTCCTCGGTGCCGGTGGCCTTCTCGGGGCGCGTGCTCAGGTACATGCGCACATCCTCAAAGCCGAACCGCGCGTAGAAGCGCTCGGTCAGGTCGAGGATGGCCCGAACCTCACTCTGCACCTGGTCAATGCGGCAGAACACGTGGGCGTCGTCCTGCGTGAATGCCCGCACGCGGAACAGGCCATGCAGCACGCCCGACAGCTCATGCCGGTGCACGTGCCCGAACTCGGCAAGGCGCAGGGGCAGCTCGCGGTACGAGCGGCGGGTGGACCTGAACACCAGGCAGGCGCCGGGACAGTTCATGGGCTTTACCGCAAAGCCCTGGCCATCAACCTCGGTGAAGTACATGTTGTCGGCGTAGTTGTCGTAGTGGCCGCTCTGGTGCCACAACTCGTCGCTCAGCATGGTGGGGGTGCGGATCTCGTCGTACCCCATGGTCTCGAGTTCCTTGCGCAGCGCGCTCTGGATCTCGTTGATCACCACCATGCCCTTGGGGAGGAAGAACGGGAACCCGGGGCCGGCCTCGTCGAAGTAGAAGATTCCCAGGTCACGGCCCACGCGGCGGTGGTCGCGCGCCTTGGCCGCCTCAATGCGCTCCAGGTATTCGTCCAGCTCGGTCTGGCTCGGGAACGAGGTGGCGTACACCCGCGTGAGCATCGGGTTCTTCTCACTGCCCCGCCAGTACGCACCGGCCACCGACAGCAGCTTGACCCGGCCGATGTTGCCGGTGTTGCGCACGTGCGGGCCACGGCACAGATCAATGAAGTCGCGCTCCTGATAGAGCGACACGTCGACCTCGCCCTGACGGCCGAGTTCCTCAACCTGATCGACCTTGTACGGCTGCCCCCGCTCGGCGAAGAAGGCGGCGGCGTCGGGGATATTCATGACGCTGCGCTCAAACGGTGCGTTGGCCTTGGCGATGCGGTTGATCTGGGCCTCGATGGCCGGGAAGTCGTCCTCGGTCATTGGCGCGTCGAGTTCGAAGTCGTAATAGAAGCCATCTTCGATGGGCGGCCCGAACCCAAAGCGCGTACCCGGAAACAGCGTCATGACGGCCTCGGCCATCACGTGCGCGGCCGAATGGCGCATCACGTAGAGGTGGTCGTCACCGCTCTTGCCGGTGACGATGGCAATCTCCTCGCCATCGGCCAGCGGCCTCGCCAGGTCGCGCATCTCGGCGCCCACACGCACGGCAAGTGCGGCCTTCGCCAGGCCGGGGCCGATCGCCGACGCGGCATCGAGGCCGGTGGCGCCGTCGGGCAGTTCGAGCTTGGTTCCATCGGGAAGGATCACGTGCATGGCGGCCGGGGATGCTAGTCATCCCCCTTATGTTGCGCTGGCTTCTCTGCGGATCGTCCCCCACTCCCGTCGCCCGGCGGGTGGTCCCCGTCATCGCCATCACGCTGGTCATGGCCATCTTCGGCACCGTGCTGGTCGTCCTCACGCCAGACCTCGGTGGCCCGCCCTGGCTCAAGGGCACCTACGTGCTGTTCGTGGTGGTGGCACTCAAGCTGCCCCTCCTCTCGGTGCTGTGGTGGCTCATCGCCCGCAACCCGGAGCGACCGGTGGCACGTGCCACCTGGCAGCCAGATGAGCAGGTTGAGATCCTCACCTACCTCGACAATGAAGCGGTACGCGTGCGCGAGATGCCCGACGCCGTGGAACGCCTTGAGTACCTGTCACAGGAGGCCTGGCATGTGGCCGACCGCCTTGAGGGCGAGGCGAAGGTGGATGCCCTCACCGTGGCCCTGCGCGTGGACCTCATCTGCTCGCAGGTCAGACGGGACCGCAGCCAGCACTGATCCCCGGGCCGGGTACCGCTAGACGGCCGAGCCCACCAGCACACCAATGGCCGACGTCACGGCCATTGCCGCGACTCCCCACATCACCACGCGGGCCGCGGCACGGAACATGGGGGCGCGGCCAAGCCGTGCACCGGCGGCGCCCAGCAGGATGAGCCCGATGATCGTCGCCACCACGATGGTCCAGATGCGTGCAGCGCTGCCGTACGGCGGCAGACACATGACGATCGGGATGATGGCGCCCACCGAGAACGCCACGGCGGAGGCCACGGCCGCCTGCACCGGGCGAGCGAGCGCGTTCTGGTCCAGCCCCAACTCATCGCGGGCATGTACCACGAGGCGGTCACCCTCCGACAACTGCTCCGCCACCTGACGGGCGAGGGCCGGTGAGATACCGCGCGCCTCGTAGATCTCCGCCAACTCGTCGAGTTCTCCCTCTGGATCATCCTCGAGTTCCTGCGCCTCTCGCGCCAGATCAGCCCGCTCGGCATCACGCTGGGACGACACCGACACGTACTCACCCGATGCCATCGACATGGCACCCGCCGCGAGTCCTGCGATTCCGGCCGTGAGCAGGGCCGCCTGATCCCCTCCTGCCGCCGCGACACCCAGCACGAGACTTGCCGTGGAGAGCAGACCGTCGTTGGCGCCCAACACGGCAGCGCGCAGCCAGCCGGTGCGGTCGGTGGTGTGCAACTCGGCGTGGGATGGGAGCAAAGCCATACCGGGGACCCTACGCGGTGGGGAAATGTTCACGGATTGCATGACACCTGTAATGGGTTTGTTGAAACATCACCGTTGAAGCATTGAGACGGCGTCTCACAGGTGTATAACTCGCCCCATGCACCGGGCACCCCACAAGGGTCCGGGCGCATGGCGGGTACGGGCGGTGGATGTTTCGAGGTCGGGGGACCTCGGACGTGCAGGGACTCGGGGGGGTCCCAGCGCCATCCACCGCCCACCGCCTCCCTTACGGGAGACCGGAGCCGGGCGAGCAATCGCCCGGCCACCCGCCTTTTTGCGTCCATACGCCGCCGCATGCGCGATGCTGCCCCCGTGCATGGAGTTCGCAATCGAGTGCGCCGGGGGGCCACCGCCCTGCTCGGCGCCAACTGGCGTGAGGGAATCGGCCGGAATGGCGCGGCCTACGGCTACACCTGCCCCGACGGCGAGAAGTACCCGTACCAGTGGTTCTGGGATTCGCTCATGCACGCCCTGGCCTGGGCGGAGGTGGACCCGGTTCGTGCAGCCACCGAGGTGCGCTCACTGGTTGCCGCACAGACGCCCGATGGCTTTATCGGTCACACCATCTTCTGGGATGCCCCCGTCCGGCTCGCCCGCGCGGCCTTCTACAACGTGCGCTCGCGCCGCGACTTCACCACAGCCACGATCCAGCCCCCCTTTATCGGGTGGGTGTGGGCCGAGATCGCCGAGCGCCTCCAGGACGACGCGTTCCTGGCCGAGGGCCTTGAGGCCCTCCCCCGCTATCACGGTTGGATCGAGCGCAACCGGGTAGACGACACCGGCCTGGCATGGGTGATCCTGCCCGACGAGACCGGCTGCGACGCATCGCCGGTCTTCGACCAGCCGCTCGGATGGAAGGCCCATGGCGGCCCCGGGTTTGCCGTGCTGGTGAACGAAGCGCGTCGACGCGGGTTCTCATTCGCACGCACGCGCGAAGCAGGCGGGTTCAACGTGGCATGCCCGCTGGTCAACACCTCGTGGGCCCTCGGCCACATCGGTCTGGACGCCATGGGGCACCCCGGTGCACGTGATCGTGCCCGCGAGATCACCATGGCAATGGTCGATCACCTGTGGGATGACACGGCGGGGATCTTCCGCACTGGTGCACCCGACGGATCGCTGCTGCCCTGCGACGTGTGGCAGGGCATCGCCCCCATCGCGCTGCCCGACCTGCCACCCGAGGTGAGTCGCAGGCTGATAGACGGCTGGATCCTCAATCCGCAGCGATTCCGACCGCCGCACCCGGTGCCGTCGGTCAGCGTGTCGGACCCCAGCTTCATGCGAGGCGACGGACGGTTCGTGCCGCAGTACTGGCGGGGGCCGTCGTGGCCATTCACGCCACCGTTTGTCGTGCCGGGCCTG
>JBAXJA010000107.1:0-5714 GCA_037138115.1 Thermoleophilia bacterium
CATCATGAGTCCACGCACGGTTCTGATCACAGGGGCATCCAGCGGCATCGGACGCGACGCAGCGATGCACCTCAACGCCGAGGGCTACGTCGTCATTGGCACGGTTCGCAGGCCGGCAGACGGCGACGCTCTCACGCGCGACGCGGCGCACCCCGACCGAATGCATGCCGTGCAGTGCGACGTCACATCAGACGCTGATGTCGCGGCACTGGCCGAACGCGTGCAGACCCTTGTGGGAGAGGAGGGCCTGCACGCGATGTTCAGTAACGCGGGAGTAGCGAACATGTCGGGACCGGTCTCGGCCGAGGATTGCCCGGTCGAGACCCTCGAACGACTGATCTCAATCAACTACCTGGGATCAGTGCGCGTGATCCAGGCGCACCTGCCGCTCCTTCGCGCGTCACACGGCACTCTCGTGATCAACTCAGCGCTCATGGCGCGGACCGTGCTCCCGTACAACGGTGGCTACGCCCCGTCCAAGGCGGCCCTCGAGGCCTGGGCCGACCAACTGCGACGCGAGGTCCGCCGGTACGGAGTGCGGGTCGTGTGCATCCGGGCAGCCGCTATCGCCACGCCCCTCGAGGCCAAGCAGGATGCATCGACGGTGCCGGATGGCGGTGCGTATCCCGAGCAGCGCGCATTTGTCGAAGGCGGCCTCACGCTCATGCGCCGCGAATCTGCCAAAGCCCACTCGCAACCACGCCGATTCTCCGAGTTGGTGCAGAAGGTCATCGAGCAACGCCGGCCACCGCTCAAGCCGATCGTGGGGGGAAATGCGCGCCCCATTTGGCTGGTGGGTGGCATGCCAGAGCGCATGCAGGATGCCGTGATCGCCCGCCTTGTTCGCCGCATGACCAAGGCCGGAACCGCCGGCAACTGACCCGCCGCCAACCCGACCGATGCAGGAAATCGGGCCTGGCGCACTAACGTGGACATGTCGATCGGTATCACGCCGGTCGAGAGGTCCGCTTCCTTGGGTCCCGCCACACGGCGGTTCGGGTGAGCAGTACCTCCCGAATCGCGTCCGCCCCATGCGGCCGGCGCACCCATAGGAGCAATGCATTGTCACAGCAGTCCTTCGCCGATCTCGGCGTTTCGAGCGCGGTTGCCCGCGCCCTTGAAGATCGCGGATTCACCGCGCCCTTCGCCATCCAGACCAAGGTGATCGGCGACGTTCTCGCCGGCCGCGACGTGCTGGCCAAGTCGCCCACCGGGTCGGGCAAGACCCTCGCCTTCATGGTGCCGGTCATCGACCGCATCGCCGCCGAGGCACCGCGCCCGGCCGCCCTGGTGCTCGCACCCACCCGTGAACTGGCCACGCAGATCGTGGAATCCACCTACGCCATCGCACACGCCCGCGCACTCAAGATCTGCGCGGTGTACGGCGGCGTGGGTCTCGAGAAGCAGGCCCGCGAAGCCGCCAAGGCACACATCGTGGTGGCCACTCCCGGTCGCCTTGAAGATCTGCTGTCACGCGGTGCCTTCTCACTCAAGAACGTCAAGATCCTGGTGCTGGACGAGGCCGACCGCATGCTCGACATGGGCTTCCGTCCGGCTGTGGACCGCGTGGTGGCCAAGTGCCCCAAGGACCGCCAGACGCTCTTCTTCTCGGCCACTCTCGACGGCGAGGCCGGCCGGATCGCGCTGATGTACACCCACGACGCCGCGCGCCACGAGCACGCCCCGCCCGCCCAGAAGACCGCCGACATCGAGCACCGGTTTGTGCGCGTCGAGCGCGACGGCAGGCTCGACCAGCTGGTGGGCGAGATCGGTACCGGCTACGACCTCAACCTCGTGTTCGTGCGCACCAAGCACGGTGCCGACCGCCTTGTGCGCCACCTGAAGGGGCGCAAGGTGCAGGCGGCGGCCATGCACGGCGACAAAAGTCAGCGCCAGCGCGAGCGCGCGCTCGCCGACTTCGAGGCCGGGCGTGTGACCACCCTGGTGGCCACCGACGTTGCGGCCAGGGGCATCCACGTGGACAACGTGGCCAAGGTCATCAACTTCGACCCGCCCGGACTCGCCGAGGACTACGTGCACCGCACCGGTCGCACCGGTCGCGCCGGCGAGCAGGGCGTGGCGGTCACCTTTGTGGGCACCGAGCACCTCGGCGACATGCGCAACATGACCCGCACGCTCAAGCTTGAGGATCAGTTCCGTACGGCCACGGCCGGCGACCCAGCGTCGCACGACCACGCCAGCCGTGGGGGTACGTCGGGCCCGAAGCAGGGCCAGCGTCCGCCGCGTCAGGGGCAGGGTCGCCCGCGTGCCAGCGGACAGCAGGGGCAGGGTTTCCAGGGCGGGCGCCCCGGGAACAGCGGTGGCGGCAGCAATGGCCCCACCGGAGCCGGACGCCGCCGCAGGAGTGGTGGCAACTCCCGCTAGTTCCCTCAACGGGAGTCAGACGGAGTTGCTTGAGGGAGCCAGCGCGTGCGCTGGCTCCCGTGCTTTTCCCTCCCCTTCTCCACCGTCGGCGGTAGCACTGGTCACATTCCGTACCCGGGGTACGTGGGTTCCCGCTCCCAGCATCTGGCCCACCACAGCAAGGGGACGCTGCCCCTGACCGCGTATGTGCGATCCTTCCCATGTCAGTTGGGTCGCTCGCTTCTTTCCCAGTCGCGGGCGGCCCAGTTGGCTTTTTGACTGGACGTCGTCGGGGGCGTGCACGGGGCCCCGTACAGGACGTGCCGTCCAATGATCTCCCGCATCCCCCACAGATCCGACCGCGACGACGACGCACGCGCCGATGGCGACGGCCCGAACCCGGCACCCTGAGGCTCAGGCCATGAGCCTCAGGGTGCCGGGTTCAACCTATGGCCGCGAGGCGACCACCGTATTGCCAACTCCCTGATCCACCACATGCCCGCGCATGCCCTCGATGATGCTGTTGCCGTGGGTGGCGGGGCCCAGGGTCACAGCAGCGCGTGTGGCGACGAAGCCGCTGTCATTGTTGGCCACCATCACATTCCCGCTGGCGGCGTTGATCAGCGTCTGCGATGCGTTCTTCAAGTAGGTGAAGTCAAGCCATGCGACCCCGAGCAGCGCGTTGCCCCGGAAGGTATTTCCGGTGATGGTGGCGTTGTGCAGGAAGGACGGGAGGAAGAACCCGGGAGTGCCGGCCCAGCCACCGAGGATGGCGGCAAACTGCCCATTCATCTGGCACGTGTTTCCCTCGATCAGGGTCGTACTGGCCGGGTTGATGTCGCCGGTCATCACGCACACGGCGCTCGGCGGTGCCTGGCGGGAATCAATGTGATTGCCCCGGATGATGATGCGCGATGCCTCAGCGTCAAGCGGCTTGATGGCCGCCGGATGCCCGCCGTGGCGCGTAAACCCGGGTGAGGCCGTCAGCTGCGCGAGGTTCGACGGCGTCGAGCTCTGCACGATGGTGTTGGAGGTCACCCGGTACACCGCATTGAGGCCCCGACACCCCTCAATCTCCACTGCCTCGCCTGCGTGGAAGGTATTGCCAGACACCGTGATCGACCGAAAATGACAGCCGGCGAATGCGACGGCGTTGTCGTCGCCGCGCGTCATCGGGAGGTTGTGGTCGATCGTGTTGCCGTCAAGCACCACCGCCCCGGTCAATCGCGGGCCATCAGAGGAGCCATACACGGTGGCAATGAGGTCTGCGGCCGACGCGAGATCCGACGGCATGCTCTGCGCCTCTGCGCCCACAATCCCAAATCGGAACTCATTTCCCGGCACGACATCTGAGATGCGGTTGTTGCGCATGGTCAGCGTGCCCCTCACCTGCAGTGCCATCACCGCAAGCGTCTTTGCCCCCTTAAACCACACGTTCTCAATCGTCACCTTCCCGGTTGGGGGTCCGGTGTCGACGATCGCCATCGACGCAGTACCTGCATTGAGGATGGTGGTGACCTTCGACGGATCGGGGTTCGGAAGCGACGGGTTACCGACTCCGCGAATGGCCACGGGGCCCGGCACGATCACGCACAGCGAACAGTTACCGAAATCGAATGTGCCGATCAGGCGCACCGAACCGCCAACCGTGCGGCGGGCAAGATTGACAGCGGTCTGAACATTCCCCGGGTCGGTGGCCGGGTTGGACTCGCCCGTCACAACGAGCGGGGCCGGAGCGGCCTGTGCTCCGGCGGAGAATATGGCTCCTGTGGCAATGCCTGCCACAAGAAGCGCGGGGATTCGGGGGCGCATGATGACTTTCCAGTTGAGGGAATTCGTTCGCGGCAATCCTAGCCCGCCTTCCAGCATGAGGCATGTGCCGCCGGTTCCCGCCCCCAGCAACACCAGGCCATCGCACGAGGCTCCCTCACGCCCGCGCCGCGGTGCACGCTCACTGCGAGGAGTACTCAGGAGATGGGCCCGCTACACCCTTCCAAGACCGGAGGATGCCCACTGAACCGCGATGACGTACCCCGCTGAGCACTGGCCCTTTCGCCCGGGACGCACAGCGAAAGACCCGACCGCGCGAGAGTGGGGTGCTGCACCCCACATGCCGAGGAGCCCACGGGTCACACAAACCAGGGCCCGGGCACCCTCGGCATGTGGCCCTCGGTGGTGTGGTGGTGTGGCATCGGCTGCAGAGCCTCTACCCCACCACACTCTCAATCGGGACGGCGGGATTTGAACCCGCGACCCCCTGCTCCCAAAGCAGGTGCGCTACCAAGCTGCGCTACGTCCCGTACGAGCGAGGCTACAGCGCCCCGCCATGGCTCAGCCGCCTGGGCGGTATCCCGCAGTCACCGACCGGTGGGCGCCGGCGACATCGAGGTCGGCACCCAGTACCTGAAACCCCTTGGCGAGGCGCGCGAGCACCACGGTGGCCTCGCCCGATCCCTCGGGGCCCGAGATAAAGGCCTCGATGGTGATCTGCCCCGGCCCCTTCCCCACCTCGGGGATGTTCGGGATTGTCACCGTGACGGGTGCACCCACCATCTCGGCCACCTCGTGACTCTTGCCGAGGAACTCCTGAGTGACCGGGCCGGGCCTGCGCAGGCGTCGGCGCTCGTACACCCACAGCGCCGCGATGCCGACGATGAACAGGTAGCCCATGATCGCCGCGGTTACCGCCTGGGCATCGCCGTGACCGGTCTTTGCCAGCACCACGGCGATGAGGCCATACACGGCGAAGAAGCTGATGCCCAGGATCATGATGGCCCGGGCCAGCCCACCGGTGAGCAGGCGTCCGATCATGCGTCGCCCCCCTGCCACAACTCGGCAAGCCTGCCGAGGGTGGAGCGGTAGCGGGCCACGGCCTCGTCGCGGCCGATCAACGCGAGGCTCTCGTAGATGCCCGTGGAGATGGTGGTACCGGTAATCGCGATGCGCTGTGGCTCGAGGAACTCACGTGCCGTCATGCCCAGTACGTGCAGCTGATCGGACAGGGCATCTTTGATGTTGTCCACGGTGAACTCATCCAGCACCTCAATGCGCCCGAGGCCGCCGCCGATGGACTGGATTGCGTGCTTCACATCGCCCGCGAGAAATGCCCAGGCGTCATCCTCAAACTCAAGGGGGCGGAACATCCAGCCGGCCAGGCGGTCGTACTCGGTGAGGCGGCTCAGCTTGCGCTGCACCAGCGGGGCGGACCGGCGTGCAAGATCGGCGGCGCCGTCGCCCTTATCGGCAAGGTATCCGCTGCTTTCGAGGAACCCCATGAGGTCGTCGGCGAACTGATCGGGGTCGAGCGCGCGCAGGTAGCGCCCGCTCATCACCTCGAGCTTCTTCAGGTC
>JBAXJA010000108.1:0-5631 GCA_037138115.1 Thermoleophilia bacterium
CGCATCGACCTGCTCATCCGCGAGGGCGACGAGCTCACGGTCATCGATTGGAAGTCAGATGCCATCGGCCCCGACGCCGTCAAGCAGGGGGCGGAGTCGCACCGGGGGCAGGGGGAGTGCTACGTCGCTGCGCTGGAGCGCATCACCGGCATGCCCGTGCGCGAGGTGGTGTTTGTATTCGCCAGGGTGCGTGCTGAGTTCGCGCTGAGCGACTTCCCGGGGCCGAGGATTCACTAAGCCCGCAGTAAGGGTCTGGCGTGTGTGTTGCGATTGATTGGTGAGAGCGCCAGCCAATCAAGGGAGACACCAATGCCTCGATCTGGAATGTGGGCCCCGTGCCCGAAGTGCGGCGTCAACTGCCCGTGCACGGGCGGCCGCAACGCCGACACTGCGCAGTACACGTGCCCGACTCACGGCAACTGGTACGGGCGAATCTAGACGCGACCTGCACTGCCGGCGAGGGGCCCGCCGCGTGTGGTCACCTCGCCGGTCCTGCATCTGGGAGTAAGAAAGTAGGCCTTTTCGCGTGACTAATTATTGAGACACGGACGAGGGGGTTGACCTATGGAGGGACGAACACAGACGCCGGATTACGGCAAGGAATCCCAGCGGGCGGAGGTGCTGAGCACCGCCGTGGCGGCCAACATGCGTCGCAGGAAGGACCTGCCGATCGCGCTTGCCATGCAGCCGGTGGCGGCCTGCGCGTGGGCGGTTGTTGATGGCCTCGCCAGCGAGTCGGATCTCCATGGTGAGGCGCTTGCCGCGCTGGAGAAGATCGAGCTCCGGTCGAAGGCGATCGCCGAGCGCAACCTGCTGGCCAAGGTGGCGGAAGACACCTGGGAGTGCATGCAGGAAGAGACTGAGCCGCGTACGCGAGCCGAGATCCTGGAGGACCTCCTCAACGAGTGCGGCATCGATCTGCCGGAGGGGGTGGCATGACGACCTCGCCTGACGAAGGGTTCGTCATCCGCTATCTGTTCGACAGCGCCTTCCTTACCGGCTCGGAGTGCTTGCTGGCACACATGGCCGACCTCGCGGACGAGTCGGAGATCGCGCGCGACGGCGGTGCCCGGTCGGGGCATGGCGTCGGGTATCCCATCGCCCCCCAGGCCGGTACCCCTGTGCACTTATGTCACGGCGACTGACCCCCCTCAGCCACACAGGGTGACCCGTGCGGCTGAGGGGGGTGTGGTTGGCGTTAGGGAGCGGGCGGCGGCGGCGCGGGTGAGGGCACTGGGGCCGCTGCCGCAGCGAAGTCGTGGTTGCACTTGGGGCACTGCGTTTTACCGGCCTTCACGTTGGTGCCACATACGGGGCACGAACGACCAGACGGGCGAGTGAGAAGCCAGATGATGCTCAGCACGACGAAGCCGATGAACCAGAACACGATGATGAGGCCAACGCCGATTGCGGTGCCGGCGTCAGAGGCGTTGTGGCACAGGGTGTCGCCAGCGACACAGTTGCTGGACGGTCGGCTTGCGACGCCTCCGATGATCCAGATGAGAAAGATCGCCGACCAGGCAATTAGCACCCAGCTCATAATGCGCTTGGGCATGGGGTCTCCCTAGTTCGACTTGATATTGGTGAGGGCGATGCAGCCGCGGCTCGGGCCAAGGCCGAGTTCGCCGAAGCACACCTCGGGCTTGCGGCTGAGAACCGCTCGGGGCACGTCAAACACGAGCGGCCCGCTGATAGCGAGATCGGGCCCCAGGCCTTCGAGGAGCAGCGTCGTCTTGCCATCCCCCATGAGGGCAAACTCACCGCTGGTGTCGGTGTCGTACTGCTTGCCCCTGGCGACGAGGGTGGCCTGTCCGGAGCTGAGGGTCACGCTTTTCGACTTGCCGTTCTTGACGGTCACCGGTACCACCACGAAGACCCCTTTGGCATCGGCGCGCGTGAACTCATTGTCGCCAACGCTCTGGCTCGAGTACGGCCCCCTTACTCGCCAGATGAGTTCATCAACCACAACCGGCGTGCCTTGCGACACGTGCGGGGTGTAGTCGTCGGTTGCCACGTTTGATGTGTTTGCGTTGGCCGCGGCACCACCAGACCCGCTGCTGTCACTGGTTGTGGTGGTGCAGCCCGCCGCGACAAGCACGCCTGCCGACAATCCGGCTGCGAGTGACACCTTCCAAATGCGGTTCATTCATGCTCCTCAAGACGCCTGCGTTTGCGAGCTGAACGGGGAGCACTGGAGCCGGCAGCGCGTTGGCTGCTGCAGAAGTGTCAGCGTTCCGTTGCAGGGAGGTCGTAAGGAATGGGCAGTTTCCTTATGACGCCCATGCGTGACCAATCCGGACGCCCCCGCTGAGCCCCTCACCACCGCACGCCTCGAGGCCGTGCGCGCGGCAGCAACCCACTATCTGCGCGAGTGCGCCGACGACCCACCCCTCACCGCTGCCGAACAGGTGCTGGCGCTGGCCGTCGCCGGTGTTATGCCCACCATCGTGTACCGGCGCTTTGGCGATACCGACCAGGCGCGGCTTGCCTGGGTGGTGGCCAGCTGCTGTTGCCTGCGCCCCGAACTGCCAGCGAACGAGCACCTGACTGCAGCCGGGTTGTACGCCTTGCTCGACGAGCTCGAGATGTTCACCCCGGCCGCGTGGGTGGAGACCTGCGCGGCGATCGAGCGGATGATTCCCGGTCACCGCTCGCGGCCTGACGATGCCCCTGACGTGGACGCCGGGATATAGGCACTCCCCGTCAGCAGTGCTGTCGAGAACTGGTCAATTGGGGGAGGTGTGTGCCGACATGGCGTGGATAGCGTCGAGGCTCCACACCACTCAACGGGGGTTACTTGATGGGTACTGATACGCGCAGGGCGGGTGCAGTTGCCGGCTGGGTGCTCTTCGCGGGTGCGCTCATCTTCATCGTGGGCGTGCTCGACATCATCCAGGGCCTTGTGGCCATCTTCAAGCAAGAGGTCTACGCGGTTGGTGAATCGGGGCTCATCCTCACCACCAACTACTCGACGTGGGGCTGGATGCTTCTGATCTGGGGCATCGTCATGGCGCTGGCCGCCCTCTCGTTGTTCGCCGGCGGCGGCTTTGGCCGGTGGTTCGCCATCATCGTCGTGGCCGTCAACATGATCGGCCAGTTCGCGTGGTTCCCGGCGTATCCGCTGTGGAGCATGGTGGCCATTGGGCTGAGCGTCGCGGTGTTGTGGGCGCTCACCGCAGGATGGTCAGAACTCGCGGAGTAGTTGCTGGGTGGTCGGTGCGTTGGGTTGCGTGCTGCCCCGGGTTCGGGGGAGCACGCAACCCACGCCTGCTGTGGTTCTGGGTGGTGGCCAGTTGCTGATTCCTGCGGCTGGAGCGCCCGGAGAGTGATCGCAATTCCAGCGGCGCGCCGTACGCGCTACTCAGCGACCTCACGACGTCTGCCCCGGTGGCCTGGGCCGAGGCCTGTGGTGCAATCGAACAGCCGCTGGGGGGGCGATGCTGAGCGGGTCTAACATCAGTCCATGCTTCCCCTCAAGCTTCCCCTTGCACTGACCATTGCCGCAGCCGCCCTGCTCGCCCCGGCGGGCGCCATGGGTGTGCAGAGCGTGTGCGACCAGTCGGTGGCGCTCATTCCGCAGTTGGCCGGTGCATCATTTCTCTCGTTGCCTGCGGGCCCTGAGGGCGCGTCGGTCAATACCGGTGGTCAGGCCGCGGAGTCGGTGGCCTTCTCGGCCGATGGCACCAAGGCCTATGTGGCAAGCCAGGGCCTCTTGCAAGAGGTTGATGTGGCGACCGGTGCCACGCTGCGCACGCTGTCGCTGACCGGATACCCCCTGACCATCACGGCATCGCCCGACGGCACCACGCTCTATCTCACATTGTCTGCGGGCGTGGCATTCCTTGACCTTGGCACCTTCTCGATCACCGCCAATGTCACGCTCGATGATGGCTCGCATGTGCAGAGGCCAACCTTCGCGGCGCTCAGCCCTGACGGTGCATCGCTGTATGCCACCGCGAACTGGGGCGGCACCTCGTATGGGCTCTTCAAGATCGACACCGCCACTCGGCAGGTGGTGCGGCGCAGCACGTCGGGCTCGGTCCCGACGGGCATCGCGGTGACCGCCGACGGGTCGAAGGTGCTGGCCACACGCACCAACTTCAGTGCGAAGCTCGACGTGTTCGACGCCATTACGCTCGCATCGCTGGCCTCGGTGAATGTGGACGGGCCGGCCGGCGGCGTCGATTCTCTGGGCACCATCGCCGTGGGTTCCGATTCGTCGCTGGCCTACGTGGCCGATGCGAGCGGGCAGGACGTCGTGGCTGTCGATGTGAGCGCGGGCACGGTGCTTCGGCGCATGTCGGGATTTCAATCGGTGTCGGCGCTCGGCATCAATTGGGATGGCACGCGCTTGCTGGTGGCCGGGATTGACGGCTCATACAGCCAGGTGGCATGGGACGTTGCAGATCCGCGTACCGGGGCCATCAGTGCATCGGGGGTGACCACGGGTGCAGCCGGCGGGTTCAACGGGAGTCTCGGCATTGCGATGTGTCCGCGGTTTGTGGCGGCGCCCCCCGGCGATGCCACCCCGCCTGCCGTCGTGGTGCCCAACGCCAGCGACGCCACCGCCACGTGCCCGTCGTCACTGGCGACCGCCCTCGACCGGCCGCGCGTGGTGAGATCGGGCGGGCGCGCAGTGGTTCAGCAGTCAGTGCGTCTCGACCAGGCAGGCCGCTATACGTTTATCTACGAGGACTCCAGCGGGCACCGGGTGCCGTTGCTGAAGGGCAGCCAGCTGAGCACGCGCGTGCTGGGCAAGACCTTCACGGCACCGGTTCGCACAACCCAGGGCCCCGCCGAGCGCCTTGTGGTGAGTGGTCGGTTGGCGCGGGCATCGGCCCGTGGCGTCACGCTTCACGTCATCTATCGCGGGTCAGATGGCGTGCTGTGCGGGGTCCATCTGCAGTAGGTGCCACGGCGGCTGTGGCGGCCATGTGCGCGAGCGATCCCGACGGGGATCACCCGCGAGGCGTCCTACGCTGGCGAGGCGGTGGCAGCCATCACAGTGATGGTGCCTTGCCTGAACAGCAGGGTGCCCGAGCCGAACGAGCGCCAGCAGGTCACGGCCACATCATGCGCGCCCGCGGTAACCGCACGCGATCCAGTGAGGGGGATGGTCGCCGAGCCCGAGTCCAACGAATCCCACGCCGCCACTGTGCCGTACTTTCCCGCCTGGTCAACCAGGTTGACTCCATCAACAGTGAGCCAGCAATCGACTTCCTGCTCCGTGCCCGTGCGGTGACTAAACCAGGCTGATGCGTTGATGATGAGCGTGCTGGATGCGCTCACCGTGATGGGCCCGGTGCTCTGGCGGTCGGGAGTGGAGCCAGCGACTCCAAGGCTGACGAGCGCTGTCGGTGTGTCGGTCAGCGTCGCGCTGTTGAAGTTGGCAACGCTACCCGTGGCGGTGATGCCGCTCGGCCCGATGGCACCGGTGACACCATTGGCGCCTGTCGCACCAGTGGCCCCGGTGTCGCCCTTGGCCGCCGGTGCACCGCTCAGCAGTACCCCGGGTCGCAGATCGGTTGCGTCAATCGAGCCGGCCTTGATCTTGGCGCCAGTCACGGCGTTCTTCTTGATCTGCGCGGCGCCCACGCTGTTCTTCGGCAGTGCCGTCACGGCGTATGCGGT
>JBAXJA010000109.1:0-5623 GCA_037138115.1 Thermoleophilia bacterium
GCAACGCCGGCCGGCGTTGCGACGGCGAGCGAACCGGTGGCGGGTACTCCTGCCGCGTGCAGCCCCGGCCAGTTCGTGTCCACCCCGCCGGAGATCCCCGGCGCTCCGCCCAATGCGTGGGAGTCCCCTGATGCACTCCCCGCGGAGAACCTCCCGGGTGTCCTTGTGGCGCTTCGCCGGGCGGCCCTCTGCCACATGAAGGATCGCGTCAACAGCGGGGTCACGTTCCGCCCGGAGGAAGGAACCTCCGTGGGTGGGCTCTGCGATTCCTACCCCGCACCCATCCCCGACGAGCCCGTCCTTGCATGGGAGGGATCTCAGGTGCTGAAGGAGCCGGCTGGCCACGGGGTGATGCCCAACCTCCAACTGTCGCTCAAGGATACGGGCTGCGTCCCGTGGACGATCGGGTTCACCACTCATGCGCGATGGGTCGACGGGCACCGGACCAGCCCCAAGGGTGAAAACCTGGGAATCACGGAGCCCACGTCGGAATCGCTGCCGGCCTCCGCAACGGGTATGCAGTGCCGGGTGGTGGACCTCACGCCGGCTGCTGCGGACCGCTATGGCTCGAACTGCGTATCGGCGAACCCCGCAGGAAAGATCTTGTATCAGGGCTATCGCGGGGCAACGGTCACCGTTCCCGTGACGTCGTCACTCCGGGAGCTCAACACACGCGTCATGGGCGGGTACTGCCCGAATCTCGGCGGAATCCCTGCCCCCCCCGGCTCAGCGAATGTGGCCTATTTCACTGGCGAGAAGATCATCTGTTCTCCGCCCCTTGCGACCTACAGCAGGAAGTCCGTGGAGAAGCTCGGCACACGTCTTACATGGAGGTTTAACCCGCTTACTAACCGTGAGGACCCCGTTTGGGTTGACATCCTCAGGGAGCATTCGGACAGCCCGTGCGTGGGGAGCAGGGACTACCGGTCCCCGAACACGGCGTTCGACTTCCCCTTGGTCTGGCCGCTGCAGCGCCAGATACGGGCTCTGACCACGTACAACTCGGTCAAGGACGGAGAGTCCACGCAGCAGGCGGGGGTTCCGGGGTATCAGGCCGCGAACTGGACCTACAACAATCAGGTCGCTGGCGATTACGTCGTCGGCCCCCTCTATTCCAGCCGCGCGGTGGGCGCCTACGTGCCTGGCACGTCGCCCGGCGGGCCGGCGGCAGATGCCCCGCCGAGGGTGGCGGGTGCGCGTGTGCCCGATGCGGTTCTTGACCTCTCCGTCTGTGCTGAGGACTGCACGGGTGATGCGACCTCCCTGCGCGTCGAGTGGCGGCCCCCGGTATCGAGCGGCGGGCTGGCCATCAGGCGGTACGAAGTGTCCGGAACCACGATGGGCAACTTCCCGCGTTCGACCCGCAGTTGCACCACGTCCTCCGCTTCCGTGCTGCAGTGCACGTTTCGCAATCTGGATCTGTCGGAGGAGTGGGAGTTCCGTGTGTGGGCGACGAACGCGCTCGGGCGGGCTCAAGGAGCCGTGGCTGTCAGGTTCATCTCCGGCCCCGGCCGTCCGGCCCTCCGTGCGCTCAAGGAGGCCCTCGAGGTTCGCTGGACCACCCCGCGATGGAAGGAGTGGTACTCCAGTGCGGGCGTCTCCATCCCTCACAACTACACGGCCATGGCATCTCCGGGCGGTCGCACATGCACGGCGGCGGGATTCAGCACAACGACCTGCACGATCACCGGCCTCACGCCCGGCACCGCGTACACCGTGACGGTCGTTCTCCGGAGCGAGTACAACTGCTACGCCAAGATGCCGTGCGGAAGGGACGACACCTCCCCGCCGTCGGCGGCCGTTGCGCCCCTCGGGGTCCCGGTCCGTCCGGGCGCTCCGGATCTCGAGGCCGCCGAGCCATCGGAGGGGCGCATCGCGGTGAAGTGGCGGGTGCCCGCGTTCGACGGCGACAGCCCGATCGCCGGGTACACCGCAACGGCTTCGCCCGGTGGTGCCACGTGCACCACCACTGGAACGCTGGCGTGCACCATCGATGGCCTCTCGCCCGGCGCCGAGTATTTCGTGACCGTCACGGCCACGAATGCGGTGGGTACAGGGCTGCCATCCGAACGGCTCACGCGCACCACGCCCCTGCTGGTTCCCGCCCCGCCGCGTACGCCGCTGGCTCAGGCATCCGTCGGCAGCATTGAGGTGGGCTGGGTCGCCCCGGACTTCGACGGCGGCACGGCGATTTCCGGCTACACCGCCACTGCGTCGCCGGGCGGCGCCCAGTGCAGCACCGATGGCGCCACCACCTGCACCATCAGCGGGTTGCCCCACGGCACTGATTACGAGGTCACGATTACCGCCACGAACGCGGTGGGCACCGGTCGTGCCTCTGTTCCGGCGACGGCCCGGACGCCGACCATCACCGCACCCGGCGCTCCGCGGCCCCCTGAGCTGACAGCCCTGCCCGGGCGCATCGAGGTGGGCTGGTCGGCGCCGGAGTCGGATGGCGGCAGCGCCGTGACCGGCTACGTCGCCACCGCGACGCCCGGCGGCGCCACCTGCTCCACGACGGGTGCCACTCTCTGCACCATTACCGGCCTGGAGGACGGCACCGCGTACCGGGTGGCTGTCGCAGCCGTCAACGTGATCGGCACCGGGCCTTCTGCTGAGGCGAGCGCGCCGGTTACGCCGCGACGGCACGCCGATGGCGTGCCGCGCCAGGCGGACGAGTTCGAGCTTGAGCCTGTTGCCGTCCCCGGCACCGCGGAGCCGGTTGCACCCGCTGGTGGTCCCGAAGCCTCGGAGCCGGTTGCACCGGGTGGCGCTCCCGGCAGCGGTCCGGCTCTCGTGCTCGCGGACGTGGCCTTGACACCTCGCACCTTGGTGCCTGGCCTCGGGGGCCGCATCGCATACAGCCTCTCCGAGCCGGCAGACGTCACCATCACGTTCGCCCGGGTCGGCACACGCGACCGGCAGGCGCGTGTGGTGCACCGCATCCCCGCCGGCCGTCCGGGTGCACTGGCTGGCGACACCCGTATCCGCGTGATCTACAGCCGGACGAGCCCGCGGCGGAAGGTCGCGGGCGCCTGGACGATGACGATCGAGGCCCGCGACGCGCAGGGCCGCGTGGCCCGACGGATCATCCCGATCAGGGTGAGAAGCTGATGCAGGGGTGCTCTCCCCGCATGAGGGTGCCTGATACGAATTTCGCAACCCCCTTCCCCTGGGAGCACTCATGAATGGTCAGTCACGCCGTGGGGCGATAACCGCCGCGATCGTCGCCTCCGCCGCAATCGCGGCACCAGTTGCGGCAATGGCCGCTGCACCTGTGCAGTCGATCGGTCCGGTGGAGCATGGCTTTGATCCCCTACCCATCTCCATTAGCCCCGTATCTGTGTCCGGGGAAGCGGTCGTGGATTCACTGCTTGCTACTCCCGCTGATATCCATCCGACGGTGGACCGCGTGCTGGTGAAGTTCAAGGCCGGGACACCATCGCGGACCAGTGCCGCTGCCCGGAACCGGGCCCTTGATGCGGTGGGCGCGCAGCCACAGGATGCACGCAGAGTGGCCGGGCTTCCGGGTGTCTGGAGCGCGCCGGTGACTGTGGGCTACTCGGTTCGCGCCGTTGAGCGCAGACTCGACAAGCGCGCGGACGTGCGATGGGCTGCGCCCGACGGGATAGTCAATGGTGATGACGTCCCGAACGACCCGCTCTTCCCCAATCTCTGGGGTCTCAGCAACACCGGCCAGCAGGTACAGGCTCCGAGCCCCTTCTCAGGGCTTGCCGGTATGGATCTCGGCGTGATGGGCGCGTGGGGTGCCACGCAGGGATCGGCAGCTGTCTCAGTCGCGGTGGTTGACAGTGGCGTTGCCCTTGACCACCCCGACCTCATGGCCAATCTGCGCACCCAGGCCGCCCGCAACTTCGTGCCCGATGCCCAGGACGTGGTTGATCCACTCGCCGTTGACGACCAGCACTCCCACGGCACCCACGTCGCCGGCACCATCGGCGCAGTTGGCAACAACGGGCTTGGTGTCGCCGGGGTCAACTGGAACGTGGGCATGATTCCCGTACGCGCGCTCAATTTCGCCAACCAGGGCACCGCCGCGTCGGTTGGCGGGGGGATGGCATATGCCGGCGGCGTGGCGCGCGTCGTGAATGTGAGCATCGGCGGCGCATCCGATGGGGAGGTCGACTCCGAGGCAATCCAGCAGAACCCGAACACGTTGTATGTCGTGAGTTCCGGAAATGACGGGTTTGACAACGACGTGAGGCCGGCCTATCCGTGCAACGTGCCGCTGCCCAATGTGCTGTGTGTGGCCGCCATCGATGCAAGCGGCAATCTGGCGAGTTTCTCCAACTGGGGTGCGACATCAGTTGACGTCGCCGCTCCGGGCGTCGATATTCAGAGCACCGTCCCGACGTTCGCCACTGAGTTCGCACCCTCGATTCAATCGAATGGCGCGACTCCGCCGCGGCCGGTCGGGTGGAACCAGGACTCGCCCGCGCGATGGGAGTTCGACACCACCTTGGGCGTTCCGTATGTCTCCATCGATGCGACTCCCTCGGCCGGCTCGAGCTACGACCAATGGTTTATCCAGGCGCCGGGTACGTTCAACCCGGTCGGCCGGTCATGCCGCATGAACGCAGCGGCGGCGATGGACCTTGACCCGGGGCAGGCGCTTGCGGTCCTCTACACGACGACCGAGCACCCGGTCCCGGTGCTGGTCGGCTCGTCGGCCACGGCCGGCGACACACGGGGCAGGTTCATGCCGTGGACCATTGACCTTTCGGACATCGACGGTCAGACGGGGGTCGAGTTCTTGTTCCTCGTGCAGAGCCCGCAGGGCGAAACGCACCCCGCGTTCGCCGCCATCATGAATCCGGTGGTCACGTGCATCGTCGATCAGCCGGCAGGCGGCAGCTATGGCTTCATGTCAGGCACCTCCATGGCGGCCCCGCACGTCGCTGGCGCCGCGGCGCTGTTGCTCTCGAAGAACCCCGAACTCACGGCGGCGCAGTTGAAGCGTGCGCTCCTGTCCACTGCCGTGCCGATGCCATCACTTGCCGGCAAGGTGGTGACCGGGGGCCGGGTTGACGTGGCTGCCGCGCTCGCATCGGTGTCGCCCGCCCCCGGGAGCGCGGCCGGGTCGCCGAGCGCGCCTGCGCCTGCTGCAAGCAGCGCTCAGGCGCCCACAACGGCACTTGAGCTTCGGCTTCGCTCAACGCTTGCCACGGGCGCATCGGGCCGCACTGTGAACGTGCCAGTGACGTGTGCGCAGGCGCAGCCCACGATGTGCTCGGTGACGGTGGCTCTGCGCATGCGCAGAGGGGGGAGTCAGGTGAACTGGATCAATCTCGGCACACGGCACCTCACACTCCTGGGTGGCTGGAGCGGGACGGTGGCTGTGCCGCTTACCCGGGAGGCGCGCAACCTGCTTGGGCGCTACGGCCGTGTGCGCACCACGGTGATCGCCAGCTCGCAGCCTGGTTCGGCGGCGCTGGCACCGGTGAGGCAGGCGACCACGCTGGTGCGCCGCTAGGCATCGCCTCCGGAAGGCCTGGGAGGCGCCGTGAGGGCGTCGCTCAGGCCTTCTCTGCCAGCAGTGCGCTGATGGCCCGGGTCACCTCGGGCGCGTCCGGTTCCACTGACGAGCTGAAGCGCATCGCGG
>JBAXJA010000110.1:0-5577 GCA_037138115.1 Thermoleophilia bacterium
GGAATGCACGCGCGCAACGTGAGGGCCGCGCCGTACACGTTGGTGAGCACCATCGACTTCCAGAACTCGGGCGACTCATTGAGAAAGCCCCGCTTTGCACCGAACCCGGCGTTGGCGAGCACGCCATCCAGGCGCCCGAATGCGGACAGCGCGGCCTCGGGAATGGTCTGGACGTCATCCCATTCGGTGACGTCAGCCGTCACGGCCACGGCGTGCGCGGACCCGCCCAGTTCATCGGCGAGGGCATCGAGTAACTCACGGCGGCGGGCCGCCAGTACAACGCGCCACCCATCGGCGACGGCTGCCCGTGCCACCTCGGCACCGATACCGTCGGATGCGCCGGTGATGGCCAGCACGCGCCCATCACCGGCTATTGCGTCACCTCAAGCGTGTAGGCCGAGCGGCCGGATGTGCCCCGCAACTCGATAAACCAGCGCCCACTGCGCGTTGCCGTATAGGCCAGGCGCGGGCGGGATGACGCGGTGCGGGTTGATGCCGCCGGGACAGCGCCGACGGTGCTCACGCTGGCAGTGCCCGGGGGCCAGAGGGCCAGGCGCATGCGGGCATCCCCAGCGCCCGATACCCGCATTCGCACCGTCTGCCCCTTGCGCAGGCTCACCGGGTACACATCGCGCGGGTCGTTGTTCACGTCGATGCTCGCCTGAATGGTGCTGCGGCCAGGCGTCCGGGTAATGGCGGTCTCACCCCTGACGTCGGTCACGTCATCGTTGCCTTCGGTGGGGTCGTCAGGGGGCAGCGGCAGCGTCAGCGCAGCCCGGGGGTTGACGAAGCCGTCGCCGTAGGCGAGATCACGACCGGCTGGCCCGCCGTCGGTTGCCGTGTTCATGATCTGCCGCATCACCTGGTACGGGGTCGCACCCGGGTTGGCGGCGAAGATGAGCGCGGCCAGACCGGTGACGTAGGGCGCCGCCATCGACGTGCCCTCCTTCACCGCATATCCCGGTGCAATGGCGCCCTCGGTAATGCGTCGCGGGACCGACGAGAGAATGTCCACACCGGGAGCTACCACGTCAACGGACACGTTGCGGTCGCTGAACAGCGCCAGGCCACCCGGCGTGGAGCAGTCGGCGCTCACGTGCGTGCTGCACTGCGCCGCGACCCCGAGCACGTGGGCGTAGCCAGCCGGGTAGTTGACCACGTTGTAGTCCTGGCCATCGTTCCCCACTGAGGCCACCAGCAGTGCACCCCGGGTGAAGGCCCAGTTGATGACCTGCTGGAAGGCGCGCGCCGAACCACTGCCGCCGGCCGAGATGTTGATGACCTTGGCGCCATTGGCCACAGCCCATCGGATGCCCTTCATCATCGTGGCGTCGGTGGAGAAGCCGTCCTTGTCGGAGATCTGCACCGGGATGATCTCGCCGATGCCGGCGCCGCCCGGCGCCACCCCGACGATTCCCACCCCATTTGCCGGTGCGGCGGCGGTTCCGGCGACGTGCGTGCCATGACCCGTGCGGCCCCAGTCCTCGGCTTGCTCCTGCCCGGTCCATGCGCTCCATGGACGGACCAGCGGTGAGTTGGGACCGCTCCACTCCTCATGCGTCGAATCGATACCGCTATCCAGGATGGCGATCCGGGGGCGTACCGGCGTGCCAGTGAGATCGGCGCCCCAGGTAGTGCCGCCGGCAAAGAGGTCCCACTGATGGTCAGGGGTGAAGTAGGTGTCGGTGGGGGCCGTGACCGGGGCGAGCGGGATGGGCGCGGCCGGGGTGGCCGGAACGATGTCATCGCTCTTTCGTACCAGTGACCACTCCGCCGCCGAGACGCCGGAAATGGTGAGCGCGCGGGCACGCAGCGCCCCGTCGGGTGCCACGCGCAGCGACCACACACCGGCCTCGGGTACCAGCGGCCGCACGGGGCCCAGCGGCGCGAGCAGCGCGCGCGCATCGGCAGGCGCGGGCGGCTCGGCGAAGGTGACGACGAGTGATGCCGTGCCGTCCGGCGCTGTCGTCGCCACGGGGGCGCGAGAGTCAGCGGCAAGCGCTGGGGTGGCCACCGTCAGCCCGGCAACCACCACCAGCGCAAGGATGGGTCGCCGCTTAGCGCGTGCCGTAGCGATTGGTGATCGGCATGCGTCGATCGCGCCCGAACGCGCGTGGTGTGATCTTGATGCCAGGGGGTCCCTGGCGGCGCTTGTACTCGGCGCGGTCCACGAGCCCGACGATTCGGTGGACGACGTCTTCGGGAAACCCGCGCTCGATGAGCGCAGCGGGAGGAAGGTCCTCCTCCACGTATCCCAGGAGAATCGGATCAAGCACCTCGTATTCCGGAAGCGAGTCCGAATCCTTCTGATCCGGACGAAGTTCCGCAGTGGGCGGACGCTCAATAGTGGCTTCTGGGATGACCTCCTTGCCTGCATCCATGTTCCGCCACGACGAAAGCCGGTACACCCAGGTCTTCGACACGTCGCGAAGCGGCGCAAATCCGCCCGCCATATCCCCGTAGATCGTGCAGTAGCCGACCGACATCTCGCTCTTATTGCCGGTTGCCAGAACCATGTCGCCGTGCTTGTTGCTCATGGCCATGAGCAGCGTTCCGCGAACGCGGGCCTGCAGGTTCTCCTCGGCGACGTCACGGTCGCGCCCCTCGAACACATCCACGAGTTCAGTCTCAAAAGCATCGACAACTGCGGCGATCTCGATGACGTCCATCCGGATACCGAGCAGGTCTGCGAGGAACTGTGCATCCTCGGTGCTCCGGGACTCGGTAAACACAGACGGCATCGCAACGCCGCGGACGCAGTCGGGGCCGAGCGCATCGACCGCCAGCGCGGCGGTCAGGGCAGAGTCGATACCACCGGACAAGCCAATGATGACCCCGGGAAATCCATTCTTCTGCACGTAGTCGCGCACGCCCGTGACCAGCGCATCCCAGAGCTCACGCTCGGGCGACGCGATAGGGGCGATCTCGCTCGGTGGCCCAACGGGCGCCTTCGCCACTCCGGCGCTGACAAACACCGGGGCAGGGGAATCAAGGGGCTCGAGGCGCCGGAGCAGCGGTGCCCGCAGGCGGTGGCCTGCGGCAAGGTCCAACTCAAGGTCGGCGATGAGCAGTTCCTCGCCGAAGATCTTCGCGCGTGCCACGACCTCGCCGGATGCAGCGATGACCGCAGACCGCCCGTCGAACACCACCTCATCCTGGCCACCGACCTGGTTGCAGTACACGAGCGCTGCCGCGCTGTCCGATGCCCGGGTCTGCAGCATGCGCTCGCGTGCATCGCCCTTGCCCGCGTGGAATGGCGACGACGAGATACAGGCGATCACGTCGAGGCGGGCGCGGGCCAGTTCGGCAGCCACAGGGGCTGGATACCAGATGTCCTCGCAGATGACGATGCCCATTCGGGCACCCTCGATGTCAAGAATGATCGGCTGGTCGCCTGCGCGGAAATACCGGGCTTCATCAAACACCCCATAGTTCGGGAGAAACCGCTTGTAGTAAACGGCCTGCACCCGGCCGTCAGCAATCACCGCGGCAGCATTCCGGATGTCCTCGTCGTGGTCGACGAACCCGACAACGGCGACGCAGTCCGTGATCGACTCGGCGAGTGCCTCCAGGGCCTCGCGCGACGCATCGGCGAACGAGGGTCGCACGAGAAGATCTTCTGGTGGATACCCCGTAATGGCGAGTTCCGGGGTGAGGACGAGTACTGCGCCGGCATCCGCTGCACCACGCACAGCCGTACGAATACGCTCGACGTTTCCATCGAGGTCACCAACGACCGTGTTGATCTGCGCACATGCGACGCGCATGAACCGCCCTCCATTCACGCCGAAGACATATGAGTGGCTGGCGCGGCGCGGTAGAGTCCAGCCCGGTCAGGAGGATAGCGATGCCGGCCCGTGCGACGGGATGGGCCGGACGAGGAGATGCTCATGGGTACCAGCGGACGCACAGAAGGCCCCGGCAAGACCGCGGCGCCGCACAAGACCAACCTCACCCCGGCACAGGGGGCCCAGCAGGCAGAGAAGCGCTTGGGCAAGCCCTGCTACTTCACGGGCCAACGGCTCGTCGGCATCTATGCCTGCGTCACGTGCCAATTTCGCATCAACAACCGCGGTACCCTGCCCTCGTGCCCGGACTGCGGCGAGATCATCTGGTGCTACATGGGTGACGGCCCCCGGCCGATCCCTGAAGGTGAGACGGCTGCTCCTGCCGCTCCGGCAGATTCCACGGGTCCGGTCGTTGAGGAGGATGCCGCGCCGCCACCGCCGGCGCAGGACCCGGTGAAGGTGGAAGAGGGCATCAACCTCGAGATGTAGCGGGGGATGAGCAGCCTGTTGGCCCTGAGGGATTCACGAAATGCTTACGGTGCACCCTCGCGTTCCGCATGGCGAAGGGCCACGATTGACTTCGTCCGCACCTTGTGGACACACCATGCGAACTCATTCACCCTCACGCGCAGCCGTCACCGCCGCTCTCATCGGAGCGCTCGCCGTGGCTGCACCAGCACTCGCCTCGCAGGGAGGTTCCTCTCAGGGCGGTCCCTCTCAGGGCGGTCCCTCTCAGGGCGGTCCCTCGCAGGGCGGTCCCTCGCAGGGCGGTCCCTCGCAGGGCGGTCCCTCTCAGGGCGGTCCCTCTCAGGGCGGTCCCTCGCAGGGGAGGGGCGACTGCCGTTCGCCCGGCACCAACCTTGACCCGGTCAAGACCGGCGCGGTGAATGCCGGCGGCCAGGTGAATATCCAGGGGGCGGGGCGGGTTCGCCTGCAGGGATCGTTCATGTCCTGGGGCACCGTACGAGGAATGACCATCCGCGTGGAGGACCGCCGGGGCGATGGAATGCTGCGTGTGGGGGCGGCATGTATCTCGTTCAAGCGGGTGACGAAGGCCGATGGCACACGCACCCGTGTGGCAGTGGCGCAGGCACCACGCGAACGCTTCCTCATTGACGGCACCGACATCCGGGTCGACCTGTCCGGCAGGGGATCGCTCGCCATCGCGATCACGGGCAGTGGCAGCGGGGTGCTCGACGGCGTGGGTACCTTCACCGTGAACAACGGCAGCCCCCAGAGCTGGCCACTCAAACCCATCGACCTCGCACTGGCGCCCGCGAAGTAGCCCACACGGGGTAACCTCCGTCGGGCCACACCATGGGATCCTCAGACGAACAGCCATTCATCCTCATCGCCGAGGATGAGCCCAATATCGCCTCCTTCGCCAAGATGTATCTGGAGGCGGCCGGCTTTCGCGTGGATGTCGCAGAGCGCGGTGACACGGCGCTCGAGAAGATCGATGCCGACAAGCCCGACCTGCTGCTGCTCGATCTGAACCTGCCCGGTGTGGATGGGTTCGAAGTGACCCGGCGTATACGCCAGGGCGGTGGGTCGATGCCCATCCTCATGCTGACCGCACGCGACGAGCCGGTTGACAAGGTCGTGGGGCTCGAGCTCGGGGCCGACGACTACGTCACGAAGCCCTTCGACCCGCGCGAACTGGTGGCCCGGGTGCGCGCCGTGCTGCGTCGGAGCGACGGCCAGGCCGATCAAGTGGACCCGGACATGCCGCCAGTGCTCGAGGTTGACGACCTGCGCATCGAAGTCGGGCCGCGCGAGGTGTACGTGG
>JBAXJA010000111.1:0-5569 GCA_037138115.1 Thermoleophilia bacterium
GTGTCGCGGGTAAAGGCCAACCTGCGCCGGGCGAAGGCCACCCCTGCCGTGGGCGAGGAGCCCATCCGGCTGGGCGACCTGCAGGTCGACCCAGCAGCGCGCACAGTCACGCGCGACGGCGAGTCGGTCAACCTCACCTACTCCGAGTTCGAGATCCTGCTCAAGTTGCTCAAATCACCCCGCCGCGTGTTTACCCGCGAGGAGCTGATGGACCACCTGTGGAAGGGCTCGTTCTACGGAGACCTGCGAAGTGTTGATGTGCACGTACGTCACCTGCGCCAGAAGGTGGAGATCGATGACGCGAATCCCGTGATCATCCGCACCGTGCGCGGGGTGGGCTACGCCCTCGGGCGGGAGGACGGGTCACCCGGGTGACCACCGGGGCCCCGCCGACGGGCCGGCGTCCGAGAGGCCGGACCGGCCTGCAGACCTGGCTCATCGGGTCGTTCGTGGCAGTGGGTGCTGCCGCCAGCCTGCTGGTGCTGCTTGTGCTGCTACCCACGCTCGAATCGAGCGTGGTGTCTGGTGCCACCGACCGCGTATCGCTAACCACCACCGGAATCCTGAAGGGGGCAGCCGTGCTGCCCGACACCGGCCTTGCAGTCACGGCCCCCGGGGCCCGGGGGTACGCGGCAAAGGTGGCGTCAGAGGTGCACGGCGCTGCCCGGCTCGTGGTGCCTGATGTCGGTGTGTACCCGGCGGGTGAGGCATCGGTGGCCGCCACCTTCGACCCCACCGACTTCGGGCCCGAGGCCAAGGCGCTGGCCAGCACGAATGTCGGTGATCCGGTACGCCCGCGCGTCGCCGAGCAGCCCGATGGGTCGCGCATCATCTATTCGGCGGTGGCGGTGACGCAGGGGGGAGTCGAGGTGGGGGTGCTCGAGGTCGCGGTGCCCGTGCCCCGGCCCACCGAGGAGATCGCGGTGCTGCAGCGCCGCATCATCCTGGCCGTCATCACGGTGCTGCTGCTGTCATCACTGGCTGGTCTCGCGCTGGCACGGGTGCTCGGCCGCCGCATCGGCAGGGTGGCGCGAACAGCCACTGCATTGGCGTCGGGCGACCTCTCGGCCCGTGCACCCCAGTCGGCGCCCCGCGAGGTGGCGACCCTCGCCGATGGCCTCAATCGCATGGCCGATCAAATAGAGGGCCTTCTCGGCACGGTCACCGGCGAACGCGACCGTGCCCGTGCCCTTGTGGCCGGTCTTGCAGAGGGCGTGGTGATGGTGGATGCCTCGAATGAGGTGCTCATCGCGAACGTTGCGGCCGATCGCATGCTGGGCGTGGGCCCCAATCGCGATGCGACCCGCGCCGACCTGGGCAGCGCGCTTGAGGATGTCGTGCACCGCACCCGGGCCGAGGGCGCGCGCGTGGACGGGGTGGAGATTGAGACGCCGGGCGGCGGGGCGATCGCCGTGGCCTCTGTCCCGTTGCGCGAGGCACCGGGCACTGTGGTGCTGACCCTGCGTGATGTCACCAGCGAACGTGCGCTTGCACGCACGCGGCGCGATCTGGTGGCCAATGTGTCGCATGAGCTCAAGACCCCGGTGGCGGCCATCAGGGGATTCCTCGAGCTGATGGAGGATGACGCCATGGACCCGGAGGCGCGGCGGGAGTTCCTCGGCCTCATGGATGCCGAGGCCGCGCGTCTGCAGCGGCTGGTGGACGAACAACTGCAACTGGCCCGCCTCGACTCCGGTGGCCTGCCCATGGTCATGGAGCCGCTCGACCTGGGCGTGCTGGCGCGCGAAGCCGCCCGCCCGCGCCAACTACTGGCCGAGCGCGAGGGCGTGCAGCTGCAGGTGGATGTCCCGGGCCCGGTGCCCATGGAGGGCGACCCGGCCAGGCTTGAGCAGGCGCTGTTGATCCTGCTCGACAACGCCGCCCGCCACACCCCGGCCGGGGGCACCATCACCGTGCGTGCTCACGTGACTGGCGCCGATGCCGTGCTGCAGGTGACTGATGACGGCGAAGGCATTCCGCCCGAGGCGCTCGGCAGCGTGTTTGACCGCTTCTACCGTGCCGACCCATCACGTGAGGCGGGCGAACGCACTGGGGCCGGGCTTGGCCTCGCGATCGCTCGTGGCATCGTGCAGGCGCATGGCGGGGACATTGACGTAACGTCCCAGCCCGGCCATGGCGCCTGCTTCACTATCCGCCTCCCACGCGACCCCCGATAGGCTGATCAGATGACACGTGGAGTAGCAATCGTCACAGGGGCCGGACGCGGTGTGGGTCGTGCAACGGCCGAGCGGCTGGCGCGCGGTGGATACGTGGTGGTCACCGGGGTGCGCGATCTCGATCGTGCCCGCGAGGAGTACGGAAAGCAGCCGGGCATCCAACTGGTGCAACTGGATGTGACCAACCCCGCGCACATTGCCGATGCGGTGGCATTGGCCCACGACTTCGCTGACGGGCCAATTGATGTGCTGGTGAACAACGCCGGCTACGCGATGATGGGCGCGCAGGAGAGTGGCGACCTGGCCGCGGCCCGCGAGATGTTTGAGACCAACCTATGGGGCGCGGCGGCCATGGTGCAGGCCGTGGTGCCGGCCATGCGCGAGGCCGGCCGGGGAACGGTGGTCACCGTGTCGTCCATTGGCGCACGTCTCACCAACCCGCTGGTGGGCTTCTACCACGCGTCGAAGTACGCCCTGAACGCGCTGTCGGAGGCCCTCTCGATGGAGGTTGGCCACTTCGGGGTGCGGGTGATCATGATCGAGCCGGGGATGATCGCCACCGACTTTCCCAAGGCCACGGTGCTCACGGGGAACGTGACTGACCCCGACTCTCCATACGCGCCACTGTTCGGTGATCTGCGCGCAGGGTTCGGTGCCTGGCGCGAGCGCGACGACGCAAGCACGGCGGAGTCGTGCGCCGAGGTCATCTGGAACGCCGTCAACGACCCGGGTGCACCTATCCGAATCGTGGTGGGTGACGACGCCGCCGAGCTCGACCGCGCAGTGCGCGAGTCGGCCGATGACCATGAGTTTCAGGAGCGCCTGCGCGGGTTCCTGAAACTCGACTGGCCACCCGCTCCGCCAGCGGCATGACCCTGCGGGTGGTCGTGGCACCCGCGCCGTTCAAGTCGGCGCTCGGCCCGGCCGATGCCGCGGCGGCCATCGCCACTGGGGTGCGCCTGGCGGGGCACGAGGCCATTGAGGTGCCGGTGGCTGATGGCGGTGAGGGCACGATGGAGGCCCTGGTGGCCGCGGCCGGCGGCAGGGTGGTGCAGGCCCCTGCCCGTGATCCGCTCGGCAGACCCATCACCGCCGGGTTCGGCCAGTTGCCTGATGGCACGGCCGTGGTGGAACTGGCGCAGGCCTCTGGGTACGAGCGGTTGGCCGATGCCGAACGCGACCCCGAGGCCACCAGCACCCTCGGCACCGGCGATCTCATCCGCGCGGCGCTCGACGAGGGGGCCACACGCATTGTTGTGGGCGTGGGTGGCAGCGCGACCACCGATGGCGGCATGGGTATCGCCATTGCGCTCGGTGCGCGCATGCTCGATGCGCATGGCACCGCCCTCGCCGGAACTGGCGCCGACCTCGCCCGGGTGGCATCCATTGACCTGTCCGACCTCGATGCCCGCCTGGCACATGTGCCGGTTGAGGTCGCCTGTGATGTGGCCAGCCCGCTGGTGGGTGCGGAGGGGGCCGCTCATGTATTCGGGCCCCAGAAGGGCGCATCACCCGAGGCGGTGCTGCGTCTGGACGCCGGCCTCGTCAACCTGGCCGCGGTGCTCGCCGCGCAGGGCCTGCCCGGCATCGCCCACATGGCCCGCGCCGGTGCGGCTGGTGGTGCGGCGGGTGGCATGGCCGCCATGCTCCGCGCCGATCTGATTGATGGCGGTGCGCTGGTGATCCATGCCGCCGGCCTGGCGGCGGCGCTCCAGCGCGCAGACCTGTGCATCACCGGCGAGGGACGCCTGGATGCTCAGACGCGTACGGGCAAGGCGCCCGCAGCGGTGGCGGCTGCCTGTGCGTCTGTCGGCGTGCCGTGTGTGGGCCTCTTCGGGCAGGTGGATGTGTCCCCGGAGGTCGCCCGTGACATGGGGTTCGTGTCCTCCATCACGATTGGACGTACTGCCCGCGCCCTGTCCGACGCACTGGCCACCACGGCTGATGATCTGACGGCGGCCTCGGCCGTGCTCGTTGCGGAATGGTCGCCCGTTCGCGGCTGAGCCGCCCACGCTGGTACCTTCCCCGCCGTGGCAGGCAACCTCAAGGGTCTGGTGCTGTCCGGCGGAGCCGGGACGCGACTTCGTCCAATCACCCACACCTCGGCCAAGCAGTTGGTGCCCGTGGCCAACAAGCCCGTGCTCTTCTACGGGCTCGAGGCGCTGCGCGATGCCGGCATCCGCGAGGTGGGCATCATCATCGGCGACACGGGCGATGAGATCCGCGCAGCCGTGGGCGATGGCTCGGCGCTCGGCATCGAGGTCACCTTCATCCCGCAGTCGGCCCCGCTGGGGCTGGCGCACGCGGTGCTCACCGCAGAGGAGTTTCTGGGTGACGACGACTTCGTCATGTACCTGGGCGACAACCTGCTGCGCGACGGCATCACGCCGCTTGTTGACCGGTTTCGTGAGTCCGACCCCGACGCCATGATCCTGCTGCAGCAGGTGCCCGACCCCGAGAGTTACGGGGTGGCGGTGCTGGACGGTGACCGGGTGGTGACCCTGGAGGAGAAGCCCGCAGAGCCAAAGAGCGATCTCGCGCTGGTGGGCGTGTACATGTTCACGCCGTCCATCCTCGACGCAGCCAAGGCAATTGACCCCTCGCCCCGTGGCGAGCTTGAGATCACCGACGCCATTCAGTACCTCATCGATCAGGGCAAGCGGGTTGAGCCCCACGTGGTGACCGGCTGGTGGAAGGACACCGGCAAGGTGGAGGACATGCTGGAGGCCAACCGCCTCGTCCTCGACGTGATCGAGCCCTCAATGGAGGGTGAGCTGGTGAACAGCAACATCGAGGGACGTGTGGTCATCCAGAAGGGTGCACGCCTGGTCAACTCGCACGTGCGTGGCCCCGCGGTGATCGGCCGTGACGCCATCATCGAGGATTCGTACGTGGGCCCGTATTCGTCAATCTCCACCGGCTGCGTTGTGCGCCGGGCCGAGATCGAGCACTCGATCCTGCTGGAGCGCGTGCACATTGAGGATCTGGACGCGCGGGTGGAGAGCAGCCTCATCGGCCGCGATGTGACCATTTGCCGTACCGACGCCAAGCCCCGGGCCTACCGGTTTGTGCTGGGCGACTCGTCGGTTGTCGGCCTCACCTGATCGAGCACCCGTGAAGGCGCTGGTCATCGGACACCGGGGCATGCTCGGCACCGACCTCATGGCTCACCTGGCCGATGTGGCAATCGACGCCGTCGGCCTCGACCTGCCCGACATCGACATCACCGACCGCCGGGCGACCATTCGTGCCGTGAGCGAGGCCGCACCCGACGTGGTGTTCCACCTTGCCGCCTGGACCGACGTGGACGGCGCCGAGGAGCATGAGGAGCAGGCGCTCATGGTGAATGGCGAGGGCACGCGCAACGTGGCCATTGCATGCCGCGAGGCAGG
>JBAXJA010000112.1:0-5556 GCA_037138115.1 Thermoleophilia bacterium
GTGCGGGGTCAGTCCCCGGGGGGGGTCAGTCGCCGTGTTGTCTCTGTGCCGCGTGTGTCGTCTCTGCAAAGACGTACGCTCTGCCCGAACCTCGGGCGTAAGGAAAGGGCCAACCCGACGAGCCTCACCCGTGATGAATCAGATACACGTGATCGCGACTTGCTCGCGCGGGGAGACCTGGACCGGCTGTTCGCCCTCTACTGGGAACCGGTCCTCGGGTGGATCCACGCCACCGCACGAGTGCACCCCGGAGAGGCCGAGGAGATCCGCCAGCAGGTGTTTCTGCGCGTCACCCGGGAGATTGGCAGCGGGAAGGAATACCGGCTTCCCTTCGGAGCGGCCATTTTCAACATCACCAGCTGGACAACCCGTGGCTACGTTGAGCGGCAGGCCAAGCGCGGTGAGCGGGAAGCAGCCATGGGTGATGATGACCATCAGGATCTGGTGGACGACAGGCCACGGCGCGAGATTGAAGAGATCGGACAGGATGACGACGTCGCGCAGCTGTTCACGCGCCTTCCACAACGCGAGGCGCAGTTGATGACGCTGCACTACCTGGAGGGCATGCCTCTGTCGGAGGTTGCCGAGGTGATGGAGATCGCTGCGAACAACGCCCATCAGATCCACCACCGCGCCAAGCAGCGCCTGCTGCAGCTGATCGCAGAGGACGGCGCATGAGCCTCGACCAGATAGTGGAGGAGTTCCGCACGGCGTACCTCGCCGGCGAGCGACCCGACGTCGCGGATCTGATCAGCCGCGCACCCGAGGCCGACCGCGATGAACTGGGCCGACGCATCCGCATGGTGCTGGCCGAGGAGCCGCCGCCCGACCCCGCCCCCGAAACCCTGGTGATGGTGCAGGCAATGCTGCGCGGTGAACAGCCCCTCATCGCGCTGCGCGGATCGAAGGGGCTCACCCGCGACGCTGTGGTGCGCCAACTCTGCCAAAGGCTCGGCCTGCCGCCCGACAAGGAACCCCGCGTGGCCGAGTACTACCACGACCTCGAAACCGGGCAGCTGCCCCTTGCGGGAATCCGGGACAGGGTGTTTGACGCCCTTGCCAGCGCCCTGGGCGTCGCCCGCTCATCGCTCATGCTCAAGGGCCCCGGACCATCCGACCGGGGAGCCGGCGTTACCGCGTTTGCCCGACAGGCCGGCCCCGACGATCTGCTTCACCAGCCCATCCCCCTCATGTCGCCTTCTGGAGAGCCGGACGAGGTGGACGATCTGTTCACCGGTGGGCCGGGATGAGCCGCGAGCGCCGCGCCTCCGATCCCCGCGCGGCCGACCTGCTCACCCGGTTCGCCGCCGCGTTCGACGTGTCGCAGCACCCGGTACCGGTGGACAGCGTGGCCTCCGACCTGCTTGGCCTCATGATCACCGAGACCGATGACATTGAGGTGTCGGGGCTGCTCGTGCCCCGGACGATGCGCGTGTATGTGAACGCCCGCGAGGCCAGCGAGAACGAGGGGCGTCGGCGCTTCACCATCGCGCACGAGATCGGCCACTGGGTGTGCCAGTGCGACGAGGGCAGGATCACCCCGGCCCAGCCCATCCTCTGCCGCGACGGCGACATGACCGACGAGGTGGATAAGGAGGTTGAGCGGGAGGCCAACAACTTCGCCGCATCACTCCTGATGCCCGAGGCACAGGTGCACTCGGTGGCGGCCACTGGCGTGAGCGTGAGCGTTGCCGCCGCACAGTTTGGTGTGTCGGATGTCGCCATGCACTGGCGCTACTTCAACCTGGGCATCGCGCTGCCCGAGGATGACGACACCGGCGTCTGAAACACCGCACGGGATCCTTGCGTTTCGGCAAAGCGCGGCACATAGATCGCTTACAGGTGCGCGGTTGGCTCCACCCACTTGAGCAACCAAGGAGCCGAAGCAATGTCATCTCGTTCCACCCGAATCACCACCGCGCTCATCGTGGTCACCGCCGGAGCCAGCGCGCTCGTGGCAGCGCCACTGCTGGCCGCTGGCGGCGGTCCTCCTGCGCTGCCCACCGGCCACCATCAGCAGCCCGTCGGCAATCCGCTGGCGCAGCCGGAGCACGCCAATCACGCCGACCACGTTGGCGTTGGCGCCACCCTGGAGCCGCCGGATGACTCTGGCGCCCACGGTGCACAGGGCCCAGAGGACTCACTGGGCCACAAGGGTGCACCCGATACGCATGGCACCGGTGATGACCGCGGTCACGGTCGCCGGTTCCGCGTTACCTGTGACTTCGTGAAGTCGGGCATGTTCGACCCCATCGTGTTCCCCGGAACCGACATGGTCGGCCACAACCACCAGTTCTTCGGCAACACCAGCATCGCGCCCGACTCCACAACGGCCAGCCTCGTCGCTGCCAATGCAACCCGCACATCAACCTCGTGCGACCGCACCACCGACGGCTCGGCGTACTGGGTGCCGGCCCTCGAGGCCGACGGCACTGAGATCACGCCCGACGAGGCCAGGATCTCGTACCGCACGCCCCGTGGCGAGCGCCGCGTGCGTGCCTTCCCCGCCGGGCTCACCATGATCGCCGGCGACAACACCGCAACCACCCAGCAGGACCACGCGGGCTTCCGCTGTGAGTCCGACGCTCGGGGCGCCGCCCTGCAGGTGTCGCCGCCCATGTGCGCAGTCGATGAGGACATCATCGGCGTCGTCACCTTCCCCAACTGCTGGGACGGCAAGAATCTGAGCTCGACCGACCAGTCGCACGTGGTCTACGCGGTCGCCGGGGCGGGCTGCCCCACCGACCACCCGGTCGCGGTTTCGGAGCTGAGGATGGAGACCGAATGGCCCAGCGATGGCCAGGCCCACAAGTTCACCCTGTCGTCGGGCAGCACCGCTGGCCTGCACGCCGACTTCATGAACGGCTGGGATCAGGCCGCGCTCACGCGCCTCGTGCGCCGCGGCGGGCACCGCTAGGCACTGCCTGTCGCCACGCCCCCCGGTGCCTGATGGAGGCCCGGGGGGACGTGGCGTGGCGAACTAGGACTAGGGTGCACAGCGACGGTCGAATTGATGTCCGTCGCCACCTCCCACACCGGAACATCAATGCCCCCATCCCCCGCAGCACCCGCTCCGCTTCGCGCCTCCAGATGGCCGCGCCGTGGGGCAACCGCATGACCGCGGAGTAACGCGGACAACCGCCTCGGGCTTCGGCCCGAGCGCGCGTCGCCGCAAGGACTCGGGGGGGTTCTGCGGCGATGGCGCCCCGCCGGCTGGCCTACGGGGGTCCGGCCGGCGGGGCGAACTTGACACATCGGACCCGGCTCAGATACCTCCGGGTACTGTGCGGCCATGAGCACGGCGCCCCCCCAGCCATCTGAGACCCCCGACCCCACCGGTCGACGCCTCACGCGCCGTACATTCGTGGCCACAGCGGCGCTCGGCACGGTGAGTCTGTATCTCGTGGGCTGCGGCACAGGCGGCAGCAGCAGCACGGCGGCCCCCAGCTCCACACAGGTGGCGCACTTCGTCACCGTGTCGCGAATCCTCACCGGCGTGAGTGACCTGCCCGCGGCACCCGCAGCGGCCTACCTCACCGCGCTCGAGGCCGCAGGGCTTCAGCTCTCTCCCAACGCATTCGTGGCCACGGCATTCGGCACCGAGGGTGCGCCAATGTCGATGAGTGACCTTGAGCGCATGGGTGCCACCAAGATGCCCGGCGCCGACGAGTGCATGCGCGCCATCGCCGGTGCCTGGTGGAGCGGAATGGTTTCCGCGAAGGGCGGCGACACCACGGTGGTGGCATTCGGCGACGCCCTGGTGTTTACCAAGGTGCATGAGTTCACCGAGTGCTACGGCGCCACCGGGTCGTGGGGCGCACCTGGAGAGAAGGCCACATGAGCACGCAGCACGATGCCGATGTGATCATCGTGGGCGCCGGCGTGTCGGGCGCCATGGTGGCCGACGGGCTCGCGAAGAAGGGCGTGAAGGTGCTGGTGCTCGAGTCGGGCCCCCTGCAGGATCGCACGCAGGCGGTGGACGACTTCCGCGCATCACCGGTACGCGTGCCCGAGGCCGCATACCCCGACGTGTCGTACGCGCCCCGCGCGGGCACCGTGAACCCCGCCGACTACTACGTGCAAGAGGGCTGGGGCTTTCGCAGCAACTACGAGCGACGCGTGGGCGGCGCCACCTGGCATTGGCTCGGCACCGCACTCAGGTTTGTGCCCAACGACTTCCGCATGAAGACCGAGTTCGGCCACGGCGCTGACTGGCCCATCACGTACAACGATCTTGAGCCCTGGTACGGCAAGGCCGAGGACGCCATTGGCGTGTCGGGTGAGGACACCCCGCTGCTGGGATCCCCGCGCTCAACGCCTTACCCCATGCCGCCCATCCCGCTGTCGTACATGGACAAGGTGTTTAAGAAGGGTGCCGCCACCATCGGCCTGGCCGTCAACTCGACGCCGCAGGCGCGCAACAGCGTGCAGCGCGATGGCCGCCCGGCCTGCTGCGGCAACTCATCGTGTGTGCCCATCTGCCCCATCGGTGCCAAGTACGACGGCACGGTGCATGTGAAGAAGGCGCAGGCGGCAGGTGCCACGTTCATCCCATCGGCAGTGGTGGTAAACGTGCAGGTGCAGCCCGGCACAGCCACGGTGACCTACCGGCCGTCGGGTGGCGACCCCATCACCATCACCTCGCACACGGTGGTGATCGCCGCCAGCGCAATTGAGGCCGCCAAGCTCATGCTCATGTCGAAGAGCGACCAGCAGCCCCAGGGGCTTGGCAACGCCAGCGACATGGTGGGCAGATTTCTCATGGATCACCCGGTGCAGTTGGCATGGGGCGTGCTGCCCCAGCGCACCTACCCGTACCGGGGGCCTGGATCGACGAGCGGCATCGACCAAGTGCGCGACGGCGCGTTCCGGTCGCAGTACTCAGCATTTCGCCCCGAGGTGCACAACGACGGCTGGACCTACATGATGGGCGACCCCACCGCGCAGGTGGCTGAGTGGGCCCAGAAGCGCGACATCGGCGCTGCGGGGTTCGCCGACTTCACCGACCAGATACTGCGCCAGGCACTCATCGCCAGTTGCGTGGAGCAGGAGCCCCTCGCCACCAACCGCGTCACCCTCGCCACTGAGACCGACGCCATCGGCGTGCCGCGCCCGGCCATCACCTACGAGATGGGCGAGTACACCACCAACGGATCGAAGGCCGCGCGAACGCTGCACCTTCGCGTGCTGCAAACCCTGGGTGCCACCGGCGTGCAGCAGAACCCCATCAATGAGTTTCAGGGAGCCGGACACAACATCGGTACCACCCGTATGGGTAACGATCCAAAGACCTCGGTGGTCGACAAGAACCTGCGCGTGCACGGCACCCGCAACTGCTTTGTGGTGGGCACCAGCCCGATGGTCACCAGCGGTACCGCGAACCCCACGCTTACGGTTGCGGCCCTCGCGCTGCGGGCAGTGGAGCCAATCCGGAAGAGCCTCACCGAGGGCTGATTCCCCGTATTACATCATGATGCAATGATGCGGAAGTGATATCGTCGGGCCATGGCGAAGACCCGCACCACCCTCACCATTGATGAGGACATCCTCAGGTCG
>JBAXJA010000113.1:0-5479 GCA_037138115.1 Thermoleophilia bacterium
CGGTGGGGCGGGTGACAGCAAGGGTGGGGCCTCTGGCGACGGGCCTACGGGTTCAGGTGCGCGTGGGAGCGCGCATCGTGGGCACCGCGCGTGTGGCGCCATCGGGAATGGTCTCGATCGGCACGTCGGGTGCCGCGGGGCGCGGCAGTGTCGTGGTGCTCGGCGACGCCTCACGTGCGGGCATCACACGTGCGATCCGCCTCGCCGGCTGACACGCACCAACCCGGCTGTTACGAGGTGATCTCGCGCGGGTAGGCGCCGGGGTATGTGCCCACGAGCGACCGCGCATGTGAGAGTGCCTCGGACTTGGTGGTGAAGACACCCGAAAACACCACCCAGTACCCGGGACGAAGCGGCGGATGGTCGGTGCTGAACAGCACGCCACCCGGCTGACCAGACGACTGGAGCCTGGATGCCGCCGAGCGCGCTGCCGCCTCGTTCCTGACGCTCGACACGATGGCGGTCCAACCGCTGGTCCCCGACGGCCAGTCGTCAGATCCGGTGACAGATGAACCGCTGCCTGCCGAACCAGTGGAGTCGCTCGTGGTGGGCAACTCGCTGGTGGTCTGCCCGTCCACCCCAGGGCCCGTCACCGTGAGCACACCGGAGTCGCCGGTCGTTGCAGTGGTGTCCACAGGAAGGCCGCCAGTGGTGGCCGTGGTGTCGGGGAGCAGCCCGCTCGTGTCGGTGGGGAGAGTGCCCATGGTGTCGCCCGGCAGGCTTGAGTCGGTGCTTGTGGTGGGAATGGCCGTGGTGGGCACCGTGATGACGGGCGCCGTACTGACCATCGGCACCGGAACCGCTGCCGTGCCACCGTCGTCGTTGGACGCGACGTACGCGAGGGCACCCGCGCCGGCGCCGAGGATCGCCAGCCCGATTGCCACGCTTGCGAGGCCACCAGCGCCGCGCCGCAGTTTGGGGGCGAGCGGAGTCGCTGATCCGCACTCAAGGCAGTAGGTCTGCGCGGGGTCAAGCTCGCAACCGCACACCGAGCAGGTGGGAGCCGGCGCGGGTGTCTCCACCGTCGCGGCCCCGTCACCGGATGAGGCGCCGCTCGCGGGATCTGGGTGCGGCGGATCGACTCCCGGATACGGACTCTCGTGCGACGTCACGACGTCGACTCGCTCTCGCCGGGCATCGGAATGGCCTGCGTGGCCTGTTCATCGCCACTGCCACCGGAAATGACCTGCGTCGGCTGCTCGGGCGTATCGGTGATAACGATGGTGTCCTGCTCCACCTCCACCACCTCGGTGACGACGGCGAGGGGTGCGCCGCACTGAGCGCAGAAGTTGGCCCCGGGCTTGCTGCGGGCGCCACATGAGGGGCAGGTGATGCTGGGGCCGCGACCGGCCTGGCGCCGCTCGGCGCGGGACGACTTGATGTCGTCCAGTTGATCGTCCACCTGATGCACCTGACCACGAAGGTCGTTCACCTCGGCAGCGCGTCGACGCATCACCTCTTCGGCGAGCAGCCCGCGGCCATACAACTCAAGGGCCAGGCCACCCAGATCAAATATGCCCTGCTCGTATTGGCCAAGGAGCCTGCGACGACGGCGACGCAGTACGCCGGGGCGGATGCGCTCGGGCGACTCAGCGTCGATCGTCTCGGTGTCGTTGGTGTCCACGACAGCGTCAGGAACCGGCGCGGCCGCCGAGGTGCGCCGCCGGAAGAGGCGATGCTTCTCGGGGGCGGGAACCACGACCGCGGCGTCAGACGACACAGGGTCTGGGGCCACGGGCTCGTCGGCAGCGGAATCATTCATTGAACGGGCGGATCGTAACCAGCCGCATCGGACGGCGTACCCCGAGATGTATCAGCGTTTCAAATCTGCGTAAGTCGGGCGATGCGTTTGACGCGCCGCCGGTCTCTCCGCTAGCGTGCCGCCTGCATCAAGAGCGGTGGAGGGTATGGCCCTTTGAAGCCGCGGCAACCAGCGAATACTCGTCAGGTGCCAAATCCAGCAGGCATTCATGCCTGGGAGATGCGATGGTCGACGTGCAGGTTCGCACCGTGACCCTCGACTCCCGGCACCGATTGGGAGATTGGGATGGGACACACGGAAGGGCGCGTCACAGGAGCACGTGGGCTCCGCTGCAAGGAGTGCGGCGAGGAGTTGCCGTTGGGCGCCTCGTACGCCTGCGAGTTCTGCTTCGGCCCGCTTGAGGTCGTGTACGACCTCGACTACCTGCGCGCCAACGTCACCCGTGAGTCCATTGAGGCCGGCCCCCAGTCAATCTGGCGGTATGCCGACCTGCTGCCGTGCGCGCCGATTGACACCCAGGTGGGCCTGCCGGTGGGCATGAGCCCGCTGGTCCCCGCCCCGCGTCTGGCTGCCCGCCTGGGCCTCGGGGAGGTGTGGGTGAAGAACGAGACCGCCAACCCCACGCACTCCTTTAAGGACCGCGTGGTGAGCGTGGCGCTGCAGAAGGCCCGTGAGCTCGGGTTTGAGGTTGCCGCGTGCGCATCCACGGGCAATCTGGCCCAGTCGGTGGCGGCACACGCTGCGGCCGCCGGCATGGACAGCTTCGTGTTCGTGCCGAGCGACCTTGAGTCTCAGAAGATCGTTGCCACAGGCATCTACGGCTGCACCCTCGTTGCCGTTGATGGCAACTACGACGACGTCAACCGGCTGTGCATGGAGCTTGCCGCCGATCGCCCGTGGGCCTTCGTCAACGTCAACGTGCGGCCGTACTACAGCGAGGGCAGCAAGACCCTCGCCTACGAGACGGTTGAGCAACTCGGCTGGACGCTGCCCGATCGCTGCATCGTGCCCATCGCGTCCGGATCGCTCTACACCAAGATCCGCCGCGGCTTTGGGGAGTTTCTCGAGCTTGGTCTGGTTGAGGGCGATGTGCCGCACATGAATGGCGCCCAGGCCCAGGGCTGCGGCCCCGTGGCGGCGGCGTACGAGGCCGGGCTCGACTTCGTGACCCCGGTGCGTCCGGACACCATCGCCAAGAGCCTCGCCATCGGCAACCCGGCTGACGGAGTCTTCGCGCTTGATGTTGCGCATGAAACCGGCGGATCAATCGACGCAGTATCTGAGCGCGAGATCACCGACGGAATCTGCCTGCTGGCGGAGACCACGGGAATCTTCACCGAGACCGCTGGCGGCGTGACCACCGCAGTGCTCAAGCGCTTGGCGGATCGTGGCGATATCGGGCCCGATGAGCGCGTGGTGCTCTACATCACTGGCGATGGGCTGAAGACACTTGACGCCATCGCCGATCGCGTTCAGCCGGTCACAATCAGTCCCACTGTGAGCGACTTCGAGGCCGCCGTGGCAGGCCGCGGCACCCCTCTTCCTGCATGATCAACCCGACGACCCTGAGGATTCCCCGATGAGCGTGACCGTTCGCATTCCATCTCCGCTCCGCCCGCTCACCGGCAATGCCGGCACGGTTGAGTGCGCACCCGGCACGGTGGCCGCGATCATCGACGAGCTCGAGGCCAATCACCCCGGCTTCCGTGATCGTGTGACGCAGGACGGCAAGCTCCGCCGCTTCGTGAATGTGTTCGTCGCCGGGCAGGACGTCCGCTTTGAGCAGGGCATCGACACCGCAGTCGCCGACGGCCAGGAGGTCACCATCCTTCCTGCCGTCGCAGGGGGCTGACCGCCACGGCACCGCGAACGGCTTTCGTCACCGGCGCCACCGGCCTCATCGGCGGCGCGGTCGTTGATGCGCTCCTCGACCAGGGCGTGGAGGTGACGGCGCTCGCCCGCACCGATCTGGGCGCGTGGGCGCTTCGCGATCGTGGTGCCACGACCATCCGGGCCGACATCGGGGAGTCGATCCAGTGGGACCGCGCGGCAGAGGCCGCCGAGGTCATCTTCCATCTGGGCCTCCCGCGCATTACGCCACCGGTCCGCGGGCGACACCTGCGCAAGTTGGAGCGTGAGGCCCAGGCCGGCGCAGAGATCATTCACGACATCGCCGCCGGCCAGGATGTGGTGATGGGCACGTGCGCGATTGGCGACGCAGATGGTCCTCTCGACATTGCCCGTCCGGGCCTGGCGGCCGAGCGCGCACTGGTGGGTCCCGGTGTACGGATCGTGCGCCTGCCCTGGGCCTATGGCCCCTCCGGCTTTCTCTGCGACATGTCGCGCGGCCTGCAGATGCGGCGGTTTCGCGTTGTCGGGGCGGGTGACAACCCAATTGCGGTCATCGGCGCCCGCGACGCAGCCGCGGCGATCATTGCGGCATCATCGGCGCCCGCCGGCACCTACACGGTGGCCGAGGAGTCCATGCCCACCCAGCTCGAGTTGGTGCACCTCATGTGCACCACGAGGGGCGTCCCCCGACCGGATCACCTGCCGGCGCGCATGGCGTCAATGGCGATGGGGGGAGTCATCGTCGAGGCCCTCACCGCGAATCAGCGGGTGGAGGTGGCACCACCACCGGGCTTTACGCACTCGCAGCGATGGGATGAGGACCTGATGGACGCCCTCAGGACCTAGCTGGCGGCGTCGAGTGCGTCCGGCGGAATGATGGGAAGTTCGGTGGCGTGCTGCGTGCGTCCGCCCACCTCATAGCGCAGGTCAACCACGTCGGCCTTCTGGTCGCCGTAGACGCCCACGCCGGCCAGAAGCGCCATCTTGCGGCCGAAGCCCTTCGACTTGACCTTCGGAATGAGGGGGGTGGTGAACCGGAGCCACCGTCCCTCAACGGTGTAATGCTCGCCCTCGTGTCGCGGCTCGCCATTGACCCACACGCTGAACGGTGCCTCGGCACCTTCGGGCAGGGCCACATTCCATGTGCGGGGGTCGGCCATATGAGCGACTCTAGTGGCCACCCGTAGACTGCCGCGTATGAGAAACCACACGGTTCGCGCTCTGGCCATCGGTATTGCAATGGCAGCCATCCCCGCAACGCTTGCATCCGGACAGGCGGTGCGCGAGTTGGTATCAAGTTCTCCGGCCCAGGGAGCCCCCGGCTATGTGCTGAATATGTACAAGGTCACGATCCCCAAGGGCACCACGCTGCCGCTGCACTACCACCCGGGTACACAGCTCGTGCGGGTGCAGCAGGGGGACCTGACCTACACGGTGGAGCGCAGTACCGCATACCTCAGCATCCCCCGGGCCGGAATGGATCCGAAGAAAATTCCCATCCGCCCGGGGCAGACGCGGGTGGTGCATCCCGGGCAGGGTGTGGTGGAGCCAGCCGGCATGCGCCATTTCGCCAGCGCACCCACGAGCACCGTGATTCTGGTGGTGTCCATCCTCAAGCCGAAGGCGTCGGCGGGCACGATCAACGTCGCCCCGTAGGGGCACCATGCGGGGCACGGTAAGGCGGGGGGTCTACACTCAGGCCGGCAAGCGCGCGTAGCTCAGTGGATAGAGCACTGGCCTCCGGAGCCAGGGGTCGCAGGTTCGAATCCTGCCGCGCGTACTCGTTTGGAGGCACTTCTTGCGCATCGCATTGCTCGGCGATACCCATTTCCCGCGGGGGCTGTCACGCCTGCCCGATGCGTGTCT
>JBAXJA010000114.1:0-5474 GCA_037138115.1 Thermoleophilia bacterium
AGCCCCGATGGCACGCGAACCGTGACGGTGGCCGGGAAAGACTCCACTACCCTGTCGCCCGGAACACTCGCGTCAATTCGACGCCGCACCGGATTGGACGGCTTGCGATGAACGAATACCTCATCATCTACGAGCGTGCAGAAGACGGCAGCTGGGGCGCATGGGTGCCCGACATCGACGGTGTCGTCGCTGCGGGCGATACCCGCGACGAAGTCGAGGCCCTTATGCGCGAGGCGCTCCCCGCGCACATCAAGGCCATGCGGGAGAACGGCGAGACGGTACCCGGACCCCAGAACCTCGCGGGGTACATCGCCGCCTGACCCGGCCGGCCGGACGCCGCCTCACTTGCCCAGCCGACCGCGCCCTGCCAGCCGATCGCTACTTGACGAGCGTGAACGAGTGGGTGCTGGTGCCCTCCGCATTCACGGGTGACACCATCACCTGGCCCCGCATTCCCTGATAACGACCGGTGCCGCTGGCCACCACGCGACCCGACGCCGCAAGCGCGCCAGCCGCAGCGGATGTGGCCCGCTGGTATGGCCCCACGGCGCGCAGCGTGCTGCCATCGCTGAAGGTGTACGTGGCGTCACCCACGTACCACTCGTACAGCCCGCCCGAGTAGAGGTACTCGAGCACGGAATCGATCGCGTACGTGCCAGCGGCCTCGCCGGTCGGCGTCGTAAACGTGCCGCCCAGGAGTCGCCCGTTCCCCACGCCGCCCGTGCCACCGCGCTCCACCGTTACCGCCTTGCCCAGGCGCATGACGTAGTCCTCGCGTACACGCGGGGTGCCCTTCGCCGGCAGCGTGTAGGTGATGGTGTGCTCGTACTTGCCGTGGCTGCTCGAATGCGTCTCAACGCCGCGTGCGCCCAGGTAGGGCCCAGTTCCCCCAAGCAGCGGACGGGGGGCGCCACTGCGCGTCACACCCGCCGATTGCGCCACGATGCGGGGGCCGGATCCAAATGCCAGCGCCAGCGTGCTGTTGGCCGGCCGGCCGGAGGGGCCCGTCGGGAATTCATCGAACCCCATGGCAAAACCGCGGGGGTTGCCCTCGGGCGAGCGCATACCGCCGAAGAACACTCCCGCTCCCTGCGCAGATGGCATGAAGAGACCCGTGGTCACGTCAACGCTGGGTGCGGACTCCACGACCTTGAGGGTCGCGGCTGTGCTGGAGGCAGGGATGGCGACGGCACAGATGCCAGCGGCAATCAGCATCGGGGTGGCAATTCGGAGGAAAGTCATGGGGCGATAGTACGGAAAGCGAACCACAACGCCCCTGCACGCCGGTGAATGACGTGCAGGGGCCTCGGGTCAGTTCACCTGCTGAAGCTGCGGAATCACCCAGGTGGCAGTCATCGAACCATTTGGCGGCTGAAGGATGCTCGCGGCCGTATTGCTGCCGGGGGTCGGGTAGTAGATGCGGAGCATCGCGCGGATCTGCGGAGCGGTGAGCGCAGCGCTTGCCCCGTAGACCTGCTGCAGCGACGCAAGCGACGGCGTGGGGATCCAGTTGGTGGCTGGGGCGCCTGCGGGCAGGCTCGGCCCAAACCAGATGGTGTACGAGCCATCGGAGTTCTGCGCCAGCTTGCCCGAGGTGATCTGCTGCGACCCCAACTGCGACACCGGCTGGACCGGCCCCCAGTTCAGGGTGCCGCTCGCCGCGGGAATGTCCACGATCGGGCCGGGGGTGCCAGACGGCCCCTGCTCGGGCACGCCACCAACGGTCTGGCCATTGATCTGCACGATTGGCGACAGTTCCTGCTTCCACGTGGTGCTCACCGGGAAGGTGTAGGTGGTCTTCTTGCCCTTGCCCGTCACGATGGGCGTGGCGGCCACGTAGTACGTGGTATCGGGCTGCAGCCCATAGGCCTGTGCACCGGTTCCGAAGAACACCGGCTGACTGGCAATGGGCGGTCCACCCCAGGCGGGCGCGCGAACCACGATGGTGTCGTTTGCGGCGCTCACCGCCGCAACAGGCACGTTGGCCTGTGAGTAGGCCAGGTTCTGCGCACTCGCCTGCGTGATGAATGGCGCCGCCGACTGGCTGGGGTCGGTCTGGTACATGTGCATGGACCAGAAGCCCATGGGGTCGCCCGACGAGTTGTTCACCGTGGGCGGGATGGTGCTGTTGAAGGGCGGCGTCGTGGCGCTGAGCCCCGGCGGGGGCACGAAGGTCATCTTGTAGGTGTTGCCGCCCACCAGCTGCGTGGCGCTGGTGCCGTCGGTGTTGTTGCCCTGCGCGTAGATGCCGTCAAGTGGAACGTTTGCGGAACCGCCCGCCACCACCACCAACGCGCGCATCAGGTAGCCCACAACGCTGTTGGGGTATGTCCCGATGTTGGTGTTGAGGTACGTCCAGTAGTTGGTGGCGGGAGTCGCGCCGAGCGCCGACTGCAGCGATACCACCTCGGCCTGCCCCTGCTCGTACCCAGCCTGCAGCGCAGTCAGCTGGTCAGAACCCCAATTACGTGGCACGGAGTACCCGCGCGCGGTGAGCCCCAGTGGCGCGAACAGCCTCAGGGCATGCACCTGCCCATACGCCGGGTTCTGGAACCGCGTTCTGGCGTTCGCCTGCGGCACCACCCAGGCGGGCAGCGCCGACATGGGCGTGTGACCAAGGCCCGTGGTGCGGGAGGGCAGCGGGTTGAGCGCCAGTGAGTGACCGGCCTCCGCGAAGAACGCCAGCGCCTGACTGGGGGCGTTCTTCCACTTCTCTGCACGGTTCAACTGCTGCGCGGTCGGCACGTATGGGGTGGTGCTGCTGGGGTAAATCGGCGTGTTGCCATTCTGCTGAAACTGCCGCAGGGTGTTGAAGGCAAACTTCTGCACCGTGCTCGTGTTGATGGAGTTCACAGATGAGGGATCGCTCGCCGGCACCAGCGAATCGGCGCGGATACGGATGAGCATCCAGTTGGAATTGGTGTCGGTGGCCAGCACCCGGTAGGTGAAGCCATCGATGGTGGCCACGCGCTTGTGGGCGTACTTCGACGTGGGGCCTGCAACCAGATACGACGTCGACTTCTTCGACGGCGTGGTGCGCGTGCCAATGCTGCCCGTGGAGTTGATGAAGTCGTCCAGCAGGTTCACCACGTAGTAGTTCGTGGCCGACGGCGGCACGGTGAGCACCATCTCCTTGGTACCCCCATTCGGCGTACCGGCAACCGGACGACCACTCAGGTCGATCATCGAGTTGAGGTACACCACCGATGCATCACCCGCATTGGTGGCCAGGTTGTTCCAGGCGGCAGCCGACGTGCCCTTACCGCCCAGCACGTTCACCGGCGCGGTCTTCAGCGCGTTGTACTTGAGAAACCGGTAGACGAACTCCGGCGCAATCGCCCACGTGTAGGCGTCGGCTGCAAGCGACTGAATGGCAGCGGGATCGGTGAGCGACGACACGGGGCCCTTGGGCGTGGGGGTGGTGACCGCCGCTCCGGCCAGCCCGGCAGCGGGGGCCGCCAATAGCGCGGCCGCGGCAGCAGCAGTGAGGATGGCAATACCTGGGCGCATGAGAGGTGAACCTCGGTTTGGGGGTGGCGCAGTGAGGCCACACACTAGGGCGTGCGCCCGGCACGATGCCTGACGGGGTTCCTCATTCGCCTGGGGCGCCACCACGAACTGTGGTCGGGGCGACGGGGCCCCATGGGCCGGACCGCAGTGGCCCGGCCCATGTGCCGCTACCCCCCGGCTGGCGGGTTACCCCGCAACACGGCGATTCGCTGTGTGTAATCGTCGGCGCTGATCTCCCCGGTGGCCAAACGATTGGCCAGCACTGCCTCCGGCCCGGTCGGCGTATTGGTGTCCTGCCCCCGTGACGTACCGGTACGCCGAAGCGTCCACACCGCGTAGGCCGCCAGCGCCACGCCCACCAGTACGAAGATCAGGATGGGAATGGTCATCCATCCGACCCAGTGCATTGCTCCGCCCGCGTGGTGAAAGGCCTCCATGCCGCCCCCACCACCGGGGCCGTGGCCACCCGCTGCCATCTCGGCAGGTCCGTTGTCCATCTCGCCCTCCCCCATTGCTGATGTCCCCAGCAGACTCCGCCCTCAGGCTGAACCCACAGTGAGACGCACTGAAGAAGTGCCGAAGAAGTTCATGCCCTACTTCACGCACCGTGCTGCGGTCACGCGCGGGATCGGGGTGCCCTCGGCCATCGCGATGACCACCGGATAGACCAGCGCGATGTTCTGCCCGCGCTGGGCGACATCGATGACGTCGTGCGGCAGCCCCAGGCACGCGGGCAGGTGCACCAGCGTCACGGTACGGCCGCTCTGGCGCCAGCTCGCCACCAGTTCTTCGATGGCCTCATTCGACACCGTGCCATCGGCATCGTTGATCAGCACATCGAGATGTCTGGTGGGCGGGGCGGGGCCATTCGCCTGATGGAGCACCCGACGGCCCAGCAGGAAGAGTTCAGCGGTCGGGTACGTGGCGGTGCCCGGTGGGTACCCGTGCGCCACCGACTCGCCATCACCCGGAAGGTTGATGTTGGGCAGCCGCGTGAACACGTTGGTGAAGGTGTCCGATACCCAGGCGGGCACGCTGCCCAGTCGAAGCGCCGGGGCCAAGATGACCGCCCGTGAGACACCGAGGTGCTGCTCCGCAGACCACGCCGACAGCATGCCTCCGAGCGACAGTCCCACCACCGTCGTGTGGGTGCCCAACCCGCGGGCGATGTCCACCGACCCTTCGGCGTAGTCGCGGAAGTCGGTTGCACTCACCCACCCCGACTCGCCGACATCACCCGGCATACCGTGTCCCGGTGCACGCAGCACCAGCACGTTGGCCCCATCGGCATACAGCCTCTGTGCCAGATCGAGCATCTGGCGCGGGCAGTTGGTGAGCCCATGAAACAACACCATCACATGGGATGTGCGGGCACCGTGGGTGTACAGGCGCGACCGGCACACGGGCCGAACCCCGCCCTCAAGCGCCTTCACGGCCCGAACGCGTGCCATGGCAGCGCCATACGTGCGGGCCGGGTGCGACGGTGTCGCACCAAGATCGGCCGTGGATGGCGGGAGGATGGCGAAGAGCAGCAGCAGCACAACGATGGCGCCGACCACCACCCCCACTCCATACGCAATCCGACGACCCCAGCGGGGTTTTTCCTCAGCAGCCACCAGAGAAACATAGCGACGCGCAGTTCGGGCAGCGACTGGCCAAGAGTATGGTGAACCCGGCTATGACAACCGTACGCATGCCCTGGATGATGTCGCGCATCAGGGCCGGGAAGGGCTTCTGAGCAGCGCGAGCACCCTCGCGGCCAGTGCCGCTCGCTCGCTTGCGCGCCTGCTTCCCCGCCGCAGTGACTACACAGGGCTCCGCACGAGCCTGCGTGGAGACCTGCTCGCGGGCATCACCGTGGGCGTGGTGGCGCTGCCACTCGCCCTGGCCTTTGGTGTCACGTCGGGAGTCGGCGCAGCCGCGGGGCTGGTCACGGCGATTATCGCCGGGCTCGTGGCGGCGGT
>JBAXJA010000115.1:0-5351 GCA_037138115.1 Thermoleophilia bacterium
AGCGTGGGACTGTTTGTGCACTGGGTGCCCTGCGAGCGCACCGCCCGCGCGCTGGTGCTGGTTCCCGGGGGTGGGGAGCGCACGATCTACACGGGCCATAGCAATCCGCCCGCCGACACCGAGATCATCGCTGCTGTGGGTGATGAGCCCGGCATCACATGGTCATCGTGGCGCGACGCCGACCTGCGTGCGGCCGCCGCCGCCGGTGCCACGTTGCGCGCTACCGACACTCGCGCCATCGCCGACGACGCCGCTGCGGGGCACCGGTGGGATCTCTACATCGGGTCGGCCACCGAGAACCCAGGAGGGGTGGGCGACGACATGCTCGAGGCCACTGGTGCGCGCTGGTGCGTGCTCACCGAAGGCGCGCACGGCGGCCGGGCATGGGACGCCGACCACGGCTGGCGTCGCTACGACTCCGTACCGGTGCCCGGGTTGGTGGATACCTGCGGGGCGGGAGATTCGTTCAACGCCGGGGTGCTCATGGGTATTGCCGCGGGCGACGCCATCCTCGATGCCTGTGCCCGGGGCGCCGAGGTGGCCGCCCAGTGCCTCACGCAGGTGGGGTCATTCCCCATGCCACGCTTGTAGGCGGTAGCCCGGCGGCCTAACCGGCCCTGAAGCCGTTGGCGAGCGAGATGCCGGTAAGCGGTGGAATCGATGCGATGGTGGCGAGCAGTCGGCTCTCGGGTGCGGCACGCGTGTTGGCGATGGCACCCGATGGCTCGGCGAGCCCGCGGATGAATGCGAGCCCCACGCCCGCGCTCACACCGGCGGCCACTTGCGCGCGTGCAACCAGGGCGGTGCTGTCGGTGCTCGGTGCCCCGCCGCTGAAGACGGTCCAGCCAGCACCCGCCCGCTGAGATTCGAGCCATGTGAGGGCATTCCGGATTGCCGGGTCAGATGCCGGCACACGGGCCGCACGGAGCGCCACCACGGCCATGCTGGTGCTGTCCACGTCGGGCGGATCGGAGGGCGTGAGTGAGAATGACCAACCGACATCAGAGCGGGAGCCGGTAAGCACGGCGACAGCGGCAGGAGGGACGGGGCGTCCCGCGACGCGGAGCGCCACCATCGACAGGCATTGGTCGAAGGCACTGAGCCCGTAGCGACCCCCCGTGTTACTGCGCTCGAGTTGCGCCAGGTAGTCGCGCCCGCCAAGTGCACCCGATGCCCCCGCTGCCCGCTGGGCGATGACGATCTTCGCTGTGGCACCCGGTGTGGTGGCATATGCCCGGGCCCTCTGCGCGAGGGTGGCCAGGGCGCCTTTCAGTGAGCTTGGCGATGCCCCGGCCATGCGTCGGGTGGCGATGATGTCGGCCTGCTGCCCGGCGGGCATCGCGGACACCGGCTGATGCAAGAGCCATGTGGTGGCCTTCTCGGCGACCCGGTGATTGGCAGGAGCAGCGCTGAGCGCGCCCGGAGCGGTGACGATGATTGCCAGGGCCGCGGCTGCGCCTCCGGTGATGCGACGGTGCATCAACTGTGTTCCTGCGCCAGACAGTAACGCCACTCCGGTGCCGGCGACATGATGAGCACCATGGAGTACCCAAAGCGCTGCGCGACCTTCGCGTGGATATCGAGACCGCACGCGGCGAAGCGCTCTGTGGCCCCCGTGGCCGTGCGTGCCGAGGCACCCGTTGCGGTGCGCGACCCGACGCGCATGCTCACCAGTACCTCGCCCGACGCCAGCGGTGCGACGGTGGTCGAGCGTCCCAGCCAGGCCGCCTGCCAGCCCGTGCCCGGTGGTGGGGCCACCGTCTGATCGCCCTGATTGCTTCGGTGGTTGAGCTGCCATGCCATCGATGATGCGAGCTTGCCGGCCACCGTACGGCGGTCAGCGGTTGACAGCGACCCGCCCCCGATGCTTCCCGGCGAGATGGTGACGGGGCTGCGGCCCCGGACCGGCACGGGCAGGTCGATGTCGAACACCCGGTCGCCCAGGGCGGCTGACGCGCGAAGCGGTCCGATCGAGGCGATGTCGGTGTTGGGCGCGACATCCGGAAGGGTGCGCACCATCGTCTCCCCGCCGCACTCCTCGGGGTTCCCTGCCGCAAACCCGCAGGCACGCGCCTCATCGCGCACCGCATTGGTGCCGCGTACCACCACATCGCCCCACCCGGGCTCAGTGATGAGTGTGGCGGTGCCATCGGCGGCGGTGGTGGCCTGCTGGGTTCCGTAGGTCACAGTCGCCCCGGCGGCAACCGAGCGCACCGCCGCGTCGTCGAATCTCGCCACCTGAATGGTGAACGGCGTGCCCACCTCCTGCGGGGATGGTGGGCCGTCGACGGCGAGCTCGTCCTCGAGCCCGGTGCCGAAGGTCCACAGCACTTCATCGCCTGCGCGCACCGTGACGTCGTCGGTGCCCACTTGCGCGGCCGCGTGGTTCACCTTGAGCTTCCACCAGACCGAGAAGTCCGGCGGCATGGCGTCAGCACCGATTCGGGTGATGAACGTGCTCTGCACCTGCCCGAGCGGAAACAGGTCGAAGCCCACGGGAAGGCTGGCGTCAAGCACCGCGCGCACCAGTAGCGACGTGGCGCTCTGGTTCGACACCGTGTTGCTGACGCCGCTAAACGAATCGACGAGCGTTGCCGACCCGGCCACCGGGATGTTGGCCGCACGTTCGCTCAGCAGGGTTGACCCTGCGCCTTCAACCCGGATGGTGGCGCTGGCGGCAATGCCGGTTGCGGGAATGGCCAGGAGTGCTGCGCAGGCAATCGCCCACGCACTGCGGTGAAAATAGGTCACTGATCCCTCGTCCCTCGGAGGTGTCTGTCGTGTGACGGAGCGGCGGCTGGTCTCCTGGCTGTCCGGTCAAGTGCGAGGAGCACGCCTTCCCGGAGGTCACCCCCCAGTGGCTGGCCGAAGCCCATGCCCTCACTCCCGGATCACAGTGGCGGGACCGCGCCGGATTCTCACCGGCTTCCCACTTGGCACCCCGAGGGGTGACCGACGTCCGTAGTGCGAGAGGGACCCTACGGAGCGCGCCGGATACGTGCCCCCGCATCGTTCCCAGTGCCCCCAGGGCGCGCCCGCGCCCCGGGGGCACCCCGCCTGCGGCTCCCTACGGGTGGATCACAACCGTTCGCCGCAGAACCGGTGGCAGGCTCGCGGTACTCACCATTGATGGCGCAGATGGGTGAATTGTGAGGACTGCCCGTGTCGAATGCACGAGTGTTCCCGGGCAGCGGATTGTCACCGTCGCCCGGCCCCCGGGGAGGATGCTGCGACGCCCGGGAAGCACCCGGGTGAACACCTGGCGCCCCTGCCTGAAGGTGACCTTCGCCTGGCCCCGCCCGATCACCTCATTGACGTTGCCCATATTCGTGAGCCCGATCTCCAGGCTGCGTGTGGCCCCGTGGCCCCGCTCTCGCGTTCGTGTGAGAACGAGATGACGGTGGAGATCACCCGGCACGGTGATGAGCGTGCCGATTCCGAGGCGCACGTCCACCTGAACCGTGCCGCCGGTTGGGCGCACCGGGCTGCCGCTGAGAAGGATGAGCGCCTCGTGGTCGCCGGGCGGTGCCGTTGTGGGGGCAGTCGACTGCACGTCGAGCACGGCCGACTCGCCAGGCACGAGCGCGAGAGTTGACGGCGTGATGGTTACCCAGCGCGCCGCGGAGGCTGGGGGTGCCGTGCGTGGGTTCAGGATCACGATGCCCCCTGGGGTCATGCCGTAGTCACCGACCGTCGCCCTCAGGTTTGCTGCCGCGCCACCGATATTCGTAACGGTGACCTGTCGGGCTTCGCCAGCGTGCATTTGCAGCGTGCTGGGATTGACAGACAGGCTGATGGTGCTGGCCATGGCGAGCGCTGGTGATGCGGTCGCCACGACGATGCCCATGAGCGCAAGGTGGATGGGACGGATCATCTGGAATCTCCCTGTGATGGATCCACGAGGCCTATGGCAGCGTGGCAACGGTGTATGTGATTGTTGATGTGCGTATGCCCTCAATCCCAAACGGAATGGGCCCAAGGCCTGTCGCGATGCCCCAGGCATCTCCGCCGGCCGGAGTGACGGAACCGGTTCGCTGACCAATTCCGATCGCGCTGCCCGCCAGCAGCGTGGTTGTGCCAACGGCGAGCGTGCGCGTACCGCCGGTCGGGACGGTGGTGAGCGACAGCGACTGGGGGATGTCCCCGCCGCTGAAGGCCGACCGCGAAATCGAGAGCTGATATCCGGTGGGGGCGTTGCTGGTAACGACCACCGACTGGCTGATCGGTGCGATTGTGTTGCCGACGGCGGCACTTCCGAAGTCGAGCGATGCCGGCACGGTGATGGTTGTGCTGGTGGCAGTGGTGTTGAGGAATACCGTGGCCGAGTTCGCCGTCTTGTTGGTGACGGCAAGATCGGAGCGGCCATCGCCATTCAGGTCGGCCTCCGCGATTGACGAAGGGGCTGTGCCCACGGAAAGCGTGGTGGCTGCAGCGAACGTGCCATCGCCATTTCCCGGGAAGATGCCGACGCTTGCGCTCCCGCTGTAGGCCACCGCGAGATCGGGAATGCTGTCGCCATTGATGTCGCCCACCGCGAGGGCATCGGGCGCACTCGCTGCTGACCCGTTGAGGGTGGGCTGCGCGGTGAGGGTCCCAGCAGCTGATCCAAGAAAGGTCGACACCGTGCCAACTCCCTGGTTGGCCACCATCACATCGGCATACGTGTCGCCGTTCAGGTCGCCGACGCCGATTGCCACTGGGCTGGCACCCACAGGCCGGGAGGTGCTGGTGCCGAATGAGCCATCGCCGGCGCCAAGTCGATACGTGAGCGCATTTGATGCACCAGTTGCAAGAAGGTCCAGCCGTCCATCGTGATTGATGTCGGCCAGCGCCACTGCGGAGGGGCTGGTTCCCGTGGCCAGCGTGCCAGCGCAGCTGGAGCAGTTGAAGGTTGTGAAGCTTCCGGACGTGCCCCGCTGCCGGAGCACCGAGATGTTGGCATCGCCCCCATTTGCCACCACCAGGTCGGTGAGCGCGTCGCCGTTCAGATCTCCCGATGCCAGCGCTGATGGTGAGTTGCCGACCGAGGTTGAACGCGATGTGGGGAATGCCCCGGTGCCATCGCCGAAGAGGCTCGTGATCGTGTTGCTGCCGCGGTTGGCCACAATCAGGTCGCGGGAAACCCCTGTGTTGAAGTACCCGGTCACCATGGCCGACGGCCCGGTTCCGGTGCCGGTGGTGCCGACGGTTGTTGAGAACGTGCCGGTGGCACTTCCCGCACGTGTGGCGACACTGCTGGCAGAGGTCCCGTTTCCTTCATCAGCGATCGCGATATCCGGGAACGCGTCAGCCGTGAACAGCGCAGCGACAATCGCCACAGGCCGCGTTCCGGCGGCAATTGGCGACTGCGC
>JBAXJA010000116.1:0-5346 GCA_037138115.1 Thermoleophilia bacterium
GCCGCCCCTGCTGCGGCCCACGCGGCGCGGTCGGGATCGGCACCCACGCCCACCAGCAGCACGCGCTTGGCGGGGATATCACCACGCGTATGCAGCACTCGCACCTGTGCGGCCTTGCCAGTGACCTCGCCATCCTTGATGACCGACGACACGAGCCCACCGAGTGCTGCGTCCACCGCGGCCAGCGGCCCGCTCGGCGTTCCCGGGGGGTCGGTCACGGGGATCACCACCACGTCGGCGCGGATGCGGGTTGGGTCGGCGGTGCGGCTCTTGGTGACGTCCATCGGGCGGTATCCGTTCGGGTTGGGTGACAAGGCGCAAGGGCATTCAACACCCACCACCCCGCGCGCGGTGGCCGGGCCGCCCCGCCCCCGGGGTCGCCGCCATCACTGGCGTGCCCGCGCAGGGGGTATCCTTCCCGCCAATGGGACGCCCTATTCGCATTGTCATCGCCAAGCCCGGCCTCGACGGCCACGACCGCGGGGCCAAGATCGTGGCCCGTTCGCTTCGTGACGCCGGCATGGAGGTCATCTACACGGGCCTGCACCAGACGGCCGAGCAGGTGGTGGCCACTGTTGTGCAGGAGGACGCCGACGCGGTGGGCCTCTCAATTCTTTCCGGCGCGCACATGACGCTGGTGCCGCGGGTGATGGATCTGCTCGCTGCCGAGGGTGCCGACGACGTGCTGGTGATCGTTGGCGGCACCATCCCCAGCGATGACGCCGACGAGCTTCGCGCGCTCGGCGTGGCCGCGGTGTACACCCCGGGTGCCCCGGTGGACGAGATGGTCTCGTTCCTCGAGGGCCGGGTCGCCGCCTAGCGTGGGCATTGCGTTTGAGCGCCGCGCGGCAGTGCAGTTTGTGGTGCTCGACCGGCAGGAGGCGCTCAACGCGCTGACGCCACAGGTGATCGAGGAGCTGGTGGTGGCGCTTGACGCCGCGGCCAACGATCCGCAGGTGCGTGCCATTGTCATCACCGGCGCGGGCCGTGCGTTCTGCGCGGGCGCTGACATCGCCGTGATGGCTGATCTCGACGTGGCGGGCGCCCGTGCGTTTGCCGAAGCCGGCCACGGCCTGTGTAACGCCATCGCTGCCTGCCCGGTACCGGTCATTGCCGCCATCAATGGGTTCGCATTGGGAGGCGGCTGCGAGGTGTCGCTCGCCTGCGACATCCGTATCGCGTCTGAGACCGCGCGCATCGCGCTGCCCGAGGTGTCACTGGGAATTGCTCCCGGGTGGGGTGGAACCCAACGGCTGGCCCGCGTGGTGGGGGAGGGCTTTGCCAAGCAGATGATCCTGACCGCGCGCATGGTCACCGCCGACGAGGCGCTGGCCCATGGCCTGGTGACAGCAGTTCATGCGCCCGGCGACCTGCGTGACGCGGCCGCGGCGATTGGCGATGAGATTGCCTCGCGTTCGCCATCGGCGGTCGCCCGCGCGAAGGCGCTGGTGAACATGGCGCTGGGTGATCCGGCCCCGGGGCTGTCACGCGAACTGGAGGAGTTCGCGCAGGCATTCGGTGACCCGGAACGCCGTGAGGGCATGCAGGCATTTCTGCAGAAGCGTGCGCCGGTGTGGCCCGGGGGCTGATCGCCGGGGCGGGCTGCTGCCGGGCTCAATGCGATTGGTCGCCGTAGGGGCGGCGAAATCCCGCGGCGCTGGTATGTTTCCCCGCGCCCCGGAGCGGAACGCGTCCGCTCACGAGCGAGGGCCCTTCGAAGGGTCTGATCGCCGGGCACGAGTCCACTCCTAGGAGCCAGCCTTCGTGAAGATCGCCGTCTGCGTCAAAGAGGTGCCGGACACCACCGCTGAGAAGCGGATCGACCCGAGCACCTTTCGCCTCGTCCGTACCGAGGGCGACCGCATGCTCAACGAGTTTGACAAGTACGCAGTGGAAGAGGCCATCCGCCTGAAGGAGGCCGGGACCGCCGATGAGGTCATTCTCATCTCGCTCGGCCCCGAGAAGGCCGTCGAGTCGCTGCGTCAGGCGCTCGCCATGGGTGCCGACCGCCTTGTACTGGTGAGCGACCCCGCCGCCGCGGGCTCCGACTACCTCGGCACCGCCCGCGCGCTGGCCAAGGCCATCGACGAGACGGGCGCCGAGTTGGTGCTGCTGGGCGCCGAGGCCACTGACGCCCGGTCGGGCGTGCTGACGGCCACCCTCGGTGAGGTCAGCGGCCGCACCTGGGTGACCTCGGCCAACTCGATCGCCGTCAACGGATCGTCCATCACCATCGAGCGCCAGAGCGACGATGGCGTGGACACCGTGGAGGCCCCGCTGCCAGCCGTGGTCTCTGTGACCAAGGCAATCAACGAGCCGCGCTACCCGTCGCTCAAGGGCATCATGGGCGCCAAGAAGAAGCCGCAGGACGTCAAGTCGCTCGGCGACATCGGCGTGGCTGCATCGGACGTCGGCGAGGCCGGCGCCAAGACCAAGGTCGTGGGCGTCGAGACGCCCCCGGCACGCACCGCCGGTGTGGTGGTCAAGGACGAGGGCGATGGTGCCCAGCAGATCCTCGACTTCCTCATCGACAAGAAGCTCGTCTAAACCCGACTCGGACCGAAAGGACCTTTCCACATGGCAGGCATCCTCGTCGTCGCCGAGCCCCAGGGCACCGGCACACGTCGCGTCAGTCTCGAGATTCTCTCGAAGGCGCGTGAACTGAAGGACTCCATCGGCGGCCCGCTTATGGCCGTCATCGCAGGATCGGGCGTCGCTGACGCCGCGGCCGTTCTCGGCGCCCATGGCGCTGAGAAGGTGTTTGTCGCCGATCACGAGGCACTGGGCACCGGCCTGGCCGCCCCACACGTCGACGTCATCGCCAAGCTCCACGCCGAGAACGACTTCTCGGCCATCCTGTTTGGCGGCACCTCGCTCGGTCGCGACACCGCTGCCGCACTGGCCGCCCGTCTGGGTGCCGGTCTGAACAGCGACTCGATCGACCTCGTCGCCAGCGGCAGCGCCCTCAGCGCCGTGCGCCCGGCGTTCGGTGGCCAGAACCTGGTCAGCTCGCAGTGGGTTGATGGCCCGCAGATCGCGCTTGTACGCCCGAACTCGTTCGCGGCGTCTGAGAGCGGTGGCACCGCTGAGGTCGTTGCCGTGACGCCGGAGATCTCCGACGCGTCGCTGGCCGCCAAGGTGACCGGCCGCAAGCCTGCCGAAGCCGGCAAGGTGAGCCTCGAGGAGGCCAGCATGATCGTCTCGGGCGGTCGCGGTCTCGGCGCTCCCGAGAACTTCGCCGTTGTCGAGGCCCTGGCAAGCGCCCTCGGCGCTGCCGTCGGTGCCTCGCGCGCAGCCGTGGACGCCGGTTGGTACCCCCACCCCAATCAGGTGGGCCAGACCGGCAAGACCGTCTCTCCCAACCTGTACATCGCCTGCGGTATCTCGGGCGCGGTACAGCACAAGGTGGGAATGCAGACGTCCGACGTGATCATCGCGATCAACAAGGACGCGGAGGCCCCCATCTTCCAGTTCGCCGACTTCGGCGTGGTGGGCGACCTGTTCGACATCGTTCCCAAGCTCACTGAGCTGGTGAACGCGCGCAAGGGCTGAACAACGGAATGACCGCGCGGTCGGGGCCCCGCCCCGACCGCGCTATCATGCCGCCCCCGTGGTACCGACCGGGCCACGCACAGAACGAGCATCGAGAGGGAACGTGAAGACCGAGATCCACCCTGAGTACGTCGTTTCGCAGGTCAGCTGCACCTGCGGCGCCGAGTTCACCACCCGCTCCACCGCGCCGGAGATCCGCGTGGAAGTGTGCTCAATGTGCCACCCGTTCTACACGGGCAAGCAGAAGCTCATGGATACCGGTGGCCGCGTGGAGCGCTTCAACCGCAAGCGCCAGCAGGCACAGCCTTAGCCACCGCGGGCGCGCATGACGCGCCCGCTCCCCTGTGGGTGCTGACATGAGCGGTGGAGTCGCGGGCCTGGTGGCCCAGGTGGAGCGCACGCGTGCGGAGTTGTCGCAGGCCCTCTCGGACCCTGAGGCGGCGTCCGACCGCACGCGCTACGCCGACCTCAACCGCCGGTATTCCGGACTCGAAGAAGCCGCGCAGTTGGCCGTGCGGTGGCGCGATGCCTCAGGGCGCGCCGCTGAGGCCCGCGAGATGCTGGCCGAGGGCGAGGACGACGACTTCCGTGCGCTGCTCAAAGAGGCTGAGGCCGAGGTGGACGTGCTTGAGCCACTCATCCGGTCGGCCATGGTCGAGCCCGACCCAAACGATTCGCGCGACGTGATCGTGGAGATCCGCGGCGGCACCGGCGGCGAGGAGGCCGCGCTGTTCGCGCGCGATCTGCTCGACATCTACCAGCGCTACGCCGTTGAACGTGGGTACAAGGTGGAACTACTCGACGTGAGCGAGGCCGACGCCGGTGGCGTGAAGGAGGCCACCTTCGCCGTCAAGGGCGACGGCGCGTTCAGCGTGTTCAAGCACGAGGGCGGGGTTCACCGCGTGCAGCGCGTTCCGGCCACCGAGAGCCAGGGGCGCATTCATACCTCCACTGCGACCGTGGCCGTGCTGCCCGAGGCCGACGAGGTCGACGTGACCATCGACCAGAACGACCTGAAGATCGACGTGTACCGCTCCAGCGGCCCGGGTGGCCAGAGCGTGAACACCACCGACTCCGCCGTGCGCATCACGCACCTTCCGACGGGCGTCGTCGTGTCGATGCAGGACGAGAAGAGCCAGCTCCAGAACAAGGAGCGCGCGCTGCGCGTGCTGCGTGCCCGCCTCCTCGAGAAGGCACAGGCCGAGCAGCAGGCCGCACTCCGGACCACCCGCCAGGCCCATGTGGGAAGTGGCGACCGCTCGGAGAAGGTGCGCACCTATAACTATCCGCAGAACCGCGTGACCGATCACCGCATCGGCGTGACCATTCCGCTGAAGGAGCAGGTACTGCAGGGGCACCTGCAGGCGATTACCGACGCACTGCAGGGCGAGGAGCGCCGGCTGCTCCTGGAGCAGCAGGAAGCCGACCTGGCCGCCGCGAGCAACGACTGACTGGGTTTGCCCCCGTGCCGCCCGGCGACTGGGAGTGGCTGACATGAGCGATGAGGCGCGGGTGAGTCCCGGCTCCGCCCCGGGCGGCAGAACCGCACCTGAGATCCTCACCATCGCCGAGGTCGTGCAGCGTTCGGCGAAGTGGCTCGGCAGCAAGGGATCTGACACCCCGCGCCTTGATGCGGACATCCTGATCGGCCATGCGTTGGGTCTGGAACGGATCGCGCTCTACACCGAGGGCGAGCGCCCGCTGACGCCCGACGAACTGGCTGCCTGCCGTGCGCTCATTGCGCGTCGCGGCGAGATGGTGCCGGTGGCCCACATCACGGGGCGCCGCGCATTC
>JBAXJA010000117.1:0-5149 GCA_037138115.1 Thermoleophilia bacterium
CTCCTTGGCCGCCGGCACCGATACCGTGCCCTCAGCCAGCAGCCCGACCAGGGCGGCGACGTGAGCGGGCGTGACATTCGACTCCCAGGGCTCCTGCCCCGTCTCGCGCAACTGCGCCCGCAACTCGCCGCGAATCCAATTCGCGCAGGACTTCGGGTCGGCGAGCCCTGCGGCCTCCATGAAGTAGGCGACCAGCTCCGGGCTGCCGGTGATCACTTCGGCATCCTCCTGCGTGAGTCCCATCTCGTCCACGAGGCGGCGGCGCAGCGGGATCGGCAACTCCGGCTGCTCGGTGCGCAACTGCTCCACCCATGCCGGGTCCGGTGCCACGGGCACCAGATCGGGCTCGGGGAAGTACCGGTAGTCGTGCGACTCCTCTTTTGAACGCAGCGACGTGATGTGGCCGGTGTCGGGCTCGTAGTGAACGGTCTCCTGCTGCACGTGGCCCCCGGACGCGATGATCTCGCGCTGCCGGGCGATCTCGGCTTCGACGCCCCGCTCGAGGAAGCGAAAGGAGTTCATGTTCTTGAGCTCGGTCTTGACGCCCAGCGTCTGGCTGCCCACCGGGCGCACCGACACGTTGGCGTCGGCACGCATCGACCCCTCCTCCATCGAGCAGTCGCTCACCCCGAGAAACAGGAGCGTCTGGCGAAGCTGGCGCAAGAACGTGGCGGTGTCGGCCGCGGACCGGAGGTCGGGCTCGGTGACGATCTCCACCAACGGCGTGCCGCCCCGATTGAAGTCCACGACCGAGCCATCGGCTCCGGCGCGACGGCCGCCACCGTGCGTGAGCTTGGCGGCGTCCTCCTCGAGGTGCGCCCGGGTGATACCCACCGTCAGCTCGCTGCCGTCCTCCCGGATGGCCGTGAACTCGCCCCGGCCGCAGATGGGAATGTCGAACTGGGAGATCTGGTACGCCTTGGGCAGATCCGGATAGAAGTAGTTCTTGCGGTGGAAGATTGAGCGTGGGGCGATCTCACAGCCGAGCGCGAGGCCGATAATGAGGGCCCTGCGGACCGCCTCCCCATTGACCACGGGCAGCACGCCGGGATGCGCGAGGCATACCGGGCACGTATGCGTGTTGGGTGCATCACCAAACGACGGCGCGCAGCCGCAGAACATCTTTGTTCGCGTAGACAGCTGCACATGGATCTCCACGCCAATGACCGGCTCGAGATCGCTCATGTCGCGAGCCCCGGAGGGCGGGTGTCGAACGCGATGGCCTGCTCCAGTGCGTGTGCGGCGTCCAGAAGGCGGTTCTCGCTGAAGGCCGGACCTGCGAGCTGCAGCCCAACCGGCAGACCATCGGACAGGCCACACGGGATTGAGATCGCCGGCAGCCCAGCGAGGCTTGCCGGGATCGTGCAGACATCGGCCAGGTACATCGCGTACGGATCGGCGGTGCGGTCGCCGATCGGGAAGGCCACGGTGGGTGATGTGGGTGATGCGAGCACGTCCACACCCTCAAACGCCTGTGCGAATTCGCGGACGATGAGCGTGCGCACCCGCTGGGCCCGTCCGTAGTACTGGTCGTAGTAGCCGGACGCCAGCGCGAATGTGCCCAGCATGATGCGTCGCTTTACCTCGGGGCCGAACAGCCGCCCGCGGGTGACTTCGTACTGGTCGAGAAGGTTGTCGGCCTCGGCTGACGGCCCGTACCGGATGCCGTCGAACCGCGAGAGGTTGGCCGAGCACTCCGCCGGCGCCAGCACGTAATAGGTGGCGAGGCCGCTGAGCGCCGTGGGAAGATTCACGGGGATGATGGTGGCTCCGAGCGCCTCCGCCTTTCCCAGGGAGGCTTCCACAGCGGCCTTCACGCCGGGGTCGATGCCCTCGCCCATCAACTCCTCCACCACACCAATGCGCAGGCCCGCGAGGTCTGTGGCCATGGGCACATCGATGGGGGCGGGCCACTCCAATGACGTGGAGTCCATCGGGTCGTGGCCGACCATGTGCTTCAGCAGCAGGGCGGCGTCAGCGACGGTACGAGCGAAGGGCCCCACCTGGTCAAGTGACGACGCGAAGGCGATGAGGCCGTACCGCGAGACGGCCCCATAGGTGGGCTTCATGCCGACAATGCCGCACAGGGCGGCCGGCTGACGAATGGAGCCGCCGGTATCCGAACCGAGTGACCAGGGCACCTCGCGGGCGGACACCGCCGCAGCGGACCCGCCAGACGAGCCACCGGGCACCCGGTCGTGATCCCACGGGTTGAGCGTGTTCTTATACGCGGAGTTCTCGGTGGACGACCCCATTGCGAACTCATCCATGTTGGTCTTGCCCACCACTACGGCACCGGCCTGCTCCAGGCGGGCGACGCACGTCGCGGTGTAGAGAGGCCGAAATCCCTCGAGCATCTTCGACCCCGACGTCGTGACGATGTCCCGGGTCGATAGCGCGTCCTTCACTCCAAGGGGGATACCGCCGAGCGGTGGCCGCTCGGGGAGCGCGTCGATCTCGCGGGCGCGCGCTCGTGCGCCCTCGGCATCAACCGCGAGGAATGCCTCGACGTCGTCGCGCGCGATGGCGTCGAGGTGCGCGTCCACCAACTCCAGCGACGACACCCGGCCGGCGGCCAATTCCGCGATCTGCTCCGTGGCGCTGAGGTCGCGGAGACCCATCAGTCCATCCTCGGCACTTCGAACGATCCATCCACCACGGCGCGCGCCTCACGCAGGGCGTCCTCCTGCGACAGCCCCGGCCGTGGCTCGTCGGCACGCAGCACGTTCTCGAGCTCAATCACGTGGGTGGTGGGCGGGACGCCGTCGAGGTCCATCCCCCGGATGGCGTCGATGTGCTCAAGAATGCCCGAGAGCTCCTCGCGCATCACCTGCTCCTCTGCGTCATCGAGGCGAAGGCGGGCCAGTCGGGCTACGTGGCGGACGGTGGTGTCGTCGATCATCGGCGGCGGACTGTAGCCGAGGGGCAGCGGCGGGGGTGGTACCGTCGGATCGTGGCCGACGAGCGCGAACTGATTGAGCGAATCGCAGGCCGCGTGGGAGTGCGCGGTGAGGTGGTGACCGGTGTCGGTGACGACGCAGCGGTACTGGCCAATGGCATGGTGATGGCACTTGACATGCTCGTTGATGGTGTGCACTTCCGCAGGTCCACCCACTCCCCCTCTGACATCGGGCACAAGGCGCTGGCTGTAAACCTGTCCGACATTGCGGCGATGGCGGCGGACCCCGTTGCCGTGCTGATTGGACTTGGCGTGCCTCCCGACATCACCGCCGATGACGTTGATGAGATGTACGGGGCAATGGAGGAGATGGCAGCGCGTTACGGGTTCACCGTGGCCGGGGGCGACATCACCGATGCGCCTGTGCTCACCTTGGCGGTGACGGTGACCGGGCGCATGCGCCACGGCGTGCGACCGGTGCTCAGAAGCGGGGCGCGATTGGGCGATCGCCTGGTGATCACCGGGGCCCTCGGGGGGTCGGCCGCGGGGCTGTTGATCCTCGATGACCCGGTCCTTGGAACTGGTCTCGCCGACCGCGACGCGCTGGTTGACTGCCACCGGCGACCCACGCCCCTTCTCTCACTTGGCCACCATCTCGCTGATTGCGGGGCGGATGCGCTGATGGACATCTCCGACGGGCTGCTCCTCGACGCAAGCCGCATGGCGCGTGCGAGTGGCCTTCGCGCAGAGATCGATCTGGATGCCGTTCCACGGGCACCGGGAGTGGATCACGTGGCAGTTGCCCTCGGTCTGGAGCCCGACCTTCTCGCCAGCACTGGCGGAGAGGACTACGCCCTGCTTGCTGCGATTCCGCCGGGAGTGTCACTGCCCCGGAACACTGTGGTCGTGGGCCGCATGATTGAGGGCATACCGGGTGTGATTGCGCTGCGGGGCGGTTCTGATGTGACCCCGGTACACCTCGGATGGGAACACGGGGACCGTTCGGGGTTGTGACCCCGCGCCGTGGCGATACCCTCGCGGCCGTGGATGACCGAGCCGAATTTGAACGACTCGTTGATGAGGCGGTCGAGGGTATTCCCGAGCCGTTCGCAGCGGCGCTTGGCGACGTCGCCCTTCTCGTTGAATCACATGCCCCGGGCCGATCGCTCTACGGGCTGTACCAGGGATACCCCATCACGGCGGGGAGCATGCCGTCACTCGGGATGCCGCCCAGGATCACCATCTACATGCACCCGATGATTGAGCACTTCCCCCACCCCGAGATGTTGCGGCACCAGGTGCGCATCACCGTGCTGCACGAGCTGGGTCACCATCTCGGGCTGGGCGAGGAGCGGCTCGGGGAGCTCGGCTACGCCTGATCACCAACCGGGCGGCGCGGGCAGTGAGCCCGTGCACGCCGGCTGGTGATCAGCGGCAATCAGGAGCGCGCGGGAGCGTTCTCCAGGCCGGTGATATTGATCGAGCCCTCACCGCCGTAGCGCTTGTTGAGGTTGATGATGATCGCGGTCATACCCTCAACGATGATGGCATTGGCCAGCGGGCCGGCGTCAAGTCCGCGGCACCCGGGGATGTCGTGGGTGAGTGCGATGACGGCCTCGCGGGCCTCCTTGCTCTTGCCGCACACCAATACATCGCCCTCAATGCGGTGGCGTGCCTGCAGCCCGGCAGCGGGCAGGTTGTTGTAGGCCACAACGACCTTGGCATCGGGCGCCAACTCCTGGATCTGGTGCGCGCACGACGGTGCGGGGAGGTCGAGCACTGCCATCGCGCCGCTCTTGCCAAACTTGAGCGCGTTGACCACGGTGACCAGCACCTTGCCGGCCAATGGCTCGGCCAGCGGAGGAATGGTCTGCTCGATGCCCTCCCATGGAATGGACAGCACAGCCATGTCGCCAGCAGCCGCAGCGGCAGCGTTCTCCATGGGCACGAAGTTGCCGTCAGGGTATGCCTCGCGCAGGCCCTCGGCGGCCTGGTCGGCGCGCTCCTGGCTGCGTGATCCCACGATTATCTCGTGGCCAGCTGCGGCGAAGGTGATGGCGAGACCGCGACCGAGGTCGCCGGTGCCGCCGAAGATCGCAATCTTCACGTGATGATTCCCTTTGTCGGTTCGTCTCCCATCCGCCGTTCGGCGGATTGGAGGGTGTTGGCCAGTAGGAAAGCGATTGTCATGGGTCCCACGCCCCCGGGAACGGGAGTGATGGCACCCGCCACCTGCGAAACCTCGTCGTA
>JBAXJA010000118.1:0-5147 GCA_037138115.1 Thermoleophilia bacterium
TCGGCGCCACCGGCGCCGTGGGCAGCACCATGATCCGCGTGCTCGAGGAGCGGGGCTTCCCGGTCACGGAGCTTCGCCCGCTCGCCTCGTCCCGAAGCGCCGGCAAGATTATCGACTACCTGGGCAAGCCCTTTGAGGTGCAGGAGCTCACCGAGAACTCATTTGAGGGAATCCAGATCGCGCTCTTCTCGGCGGGATCGGACCGGGCACGGGACTTCGCACCTGCGGCGGTTGAGGCCGGAGCCGTGGTCATCGATAACTCATCGGCATTTCGCACCGATCCCGAGGTGCCGCTGGTGGTGCCTGAGGTCAACGAGGGCGATATCGCGAACCACTCCGGGATCATCGCCAACCCCAACTGCGTGGCCGCGCCACTGGTTGTGGCCCTCAAGCCCATCGCCGACGCCGTGGGTATCGAGCGCGTCATCGTGTCGTCGTATCAGGCCGTGAGTGGGACGGGTCAGGCAGCAATTGAGGAGCTCCGCCTTCAGACCGCCGGGTATCTCGTGGGCGACGAGCCCGACCCGCAGGTGTACCCGCACCCCATCGCCTTCAACGTGCTGCCCCACATCGACGTGTTCGACGATTCGGGCTACACGGGCGAAGAGGTGAAGGTGGGCAATGAGGCCCGCAAGATGCTGCACCTGCCCGATCTGCGGGTATCTGCCACCTGCGTGCGGGTGCCGGTGATGTACGCGCACTCGCAGGCCGTCCACATTGAGACCACCACGCCGCTCGATGCCGCGAAGGCCCGCGAGATCCTCATGCTGGCCCCCGGCGCGGTTGTGGTCGATGAGCCTCGTGCCAACGCCTACCCGCTGCCGCGCGATGCCGCGGGCCGCAACGAGGTGTTCATCGGGCGCATCAGGAATGACGCCTCGCACCCCAATGGTCTGGCGCTCTGGATCGTCGCGGACAACCTGCGGAAGGGCGCGGCCACCAACGCCGTGCAGATTGCCGAGAGCCTCGTGATGAACGGCTGGCTCTAGGCCGCGAGCCCGTAGTTCACTGCGCCGCGGGCGGCTCGGTCACACATCCCGCTGTATGGAGTCGTAGGGGACGTCACCATCAAGGCCAGGGACCATGCGTCGCTGGGGCGGGTTTGCCTTGCGCACACGCGCCATGCACGGGGCGCACAGGGCGATGGGCGCCTGGCCATCGGCGAGGGGAGCAGATCCCGTCGCGGGTCCGTGCGCCGGATCCACGCGGCAAAGACCCTCGAATGGGTCGATCGGCGACGGAACGTCAGCTTCGTGCTCCGCTTCACGCAGCAGCCTGAACGATTCGTCCACCAGGGCTTCGGCCGGCAGCACGTCGGCAGCAGAGGCCGCCTGATCCAATTCTGCCTGCGCGCGACGCGCAACGCGCGTGGCCGCGTCCAGTCGGTCGTCAGCGCGTGCATGATCAGCAGGGAGCCCCGCCACGACATCGAGCCGCGCACCGATGGCATCAAGCGTCACTCGTGCGATCGCGCTGCGATCATCGAGCATGAGCCGCTGACGGCGATTGGCGCGCCGGATGCCGAATGCGGCGGCCCATGTTCCACCGACCAGGGCCATGCCCAGGAGCGCGAGCGCTGCACGTACCAGGTCGCTGTTGGAGGGCGCCAGTGGTGGCCCTGCCGCCGCCTTTGCCGCCGCCGCCGCGCGCTCCACTGGGTCGGCGATCACTCCCACCTTGGCGTTTCGCAGGCTGCGTGTCACGGCACCCTGGCTGCGGTCGCCGGCCGCACCGACGGCGCGCCCCGGGGCCACGGCCACCACCATTCCATCGAAGCCCAACTCGTCTCTGAGGCGCACGGCGTAGTCGCGCATCGACACGGCGCCCACGGGCCCGTTCACCACCACGATGCGAACCGGCCGGCCGCTGGCGGCGAGCTCGGCTGCCACGGCGGAGAGGCGGGCGACGGCATCCGGCGTGCCGGCACCGGTGACCGCAGGGCTCACGTACACGGGGCCCTGACGCAGCTGCTCGAGCGCCGGATCACCAACCGCCGTGGCAGCCCCAACCAACACGAGGATGGCCGCGACGATGGCCGCGAGCCGACGGGTCACGCGGGCAGCGGGGTGCGGCCGGGGAGGGGTCGCAGTTCGCCGATGGCCGCACGGGCCCGATCGACCATGCCTGGTACCAGCGCCCCGAGCTCCAGGCGCATGAGGCTCACCTGCCCCTTGCTCCGCACGGCGCTGAACCCGAGCCGTTCGAGCATGTCAAGGTCAAACAGCGTGTGATTGAGGCTGGCGCGGTCGGCCGGGTCGACCTCGTCGGGGTAGCGCATAGCGAACAGTTCGATGGCCGTCATACCCCGGGTCTTGATGTCGGCGAGCGCCTCCAGCAGCAGGCGTTCAAGGGCGTCGGCAGCGCCATCGCCCGTGACGTAGGCACAGGTCACCAGGGCGGCGTCACGGCTGGGTGGTCCTGCAGGCAGGACCTTGGCGCGGGGGAAGGCGCCCGAGGGGCCGTACTGCATAACCCCACGCACTTCGTCACCATCGGCCAGCACGCGGCCCCAGGGGCCGAAGTCGCGCTCAGTGCGGTCGGCCCACCTGGCCCGGCGCTGCCAGTCGGCCCCTCCGCGCAGCGTCTGCCAGAACACGCAGTCGGTGCAGCAGGTGGGCAGGTCACGCACTGAGGCATGGGTGAGCGGAGTGGGGCGCACGATGAAACCGTAGCGACTGCGAAAACGGAAACGGCCCGGACGGGGCCCGGGCCGTTTCGATACCGCGTGGGTGGTGCGGGCGTTACGCGCCGACGATTGAGAGCACCTCGTCCACCGGCACCAGATGGCGCTTGAACTCCATGGTCTTCGTGGGAAGGCCAAGGGCCAGTCCGATGAGCTGCGGAAGGTGCAGCACCGGCATGGCGTACTCCTCGCCCATCAGCTGCTCGGTCTTGCGCTGGTAGGCGTCCATCGCCAGGTGGCACAGCGGACACGGGGTCACCATCACCTGCGCACCGGCGTCACGGGCACCTGACAGGGCCACGTGCGACTCCTTCAGTGCCACCTCCTCGCGGGCAAGGATGATGGGGAAGCCGCAACAGCGGCTCTTGCCCTCGTAGTCGGACACCTCTCCCCCGAGTGCAGTGATGAGGCGCTCGAGTGACTGCGGGCGGTCCGGATCCTCAAAGCCCATGACCGACGACGGCCGAAGCAGCTGGCAGCCGTAGTACGGGGCCACCTTGAGGCCGTTGAGGCCTCTGGGGCCGCGCGCCTCGAGCAGGGACAGTCCCTCCTCGGTGGCGAGGAACCACAGGAGGTGCGTCACCTCGATGGTGCCCTGGTATGGACGGGCGCCGGCCTTGACGAGCTCCTCGTTGACGGCCTCAAGCACGCGCGGATCGTCCTTCACCATCTTGTTCGCGCGGCGCAGATTGAGCGTGCAGACGTTGCAGATGGTGAGGATGTCGACGCCCATGGCTTCGGCCTCGGAGAGGATTCGCACGTTGAGCGTGAGGTACAGGTTGGGCTTGGCCTCAGCCACGTCCCCCGCACCGCAGCAGGTGGCCTGAGGCATGGGCAGCAACTCGATGTCGAGGAGCGGTGCAAGTGCCTTGGTGGTCGCGTTGAGCTCCTTCGAGCTGAACTCGGCCACGCATCCTGGGTAATACGCGAACTGACGCGGCACTAGATCGTCTCCTTGACGTTCTTGATGAGCTTCTTCACCTGGTCGCGGTCCTTCACCTTGTGGGTGAGGGGCGACTTGGGCAGCTTGCCCTTCTGGGCCATTCGGAGCGCCAACGGCGCGTTGAACGGGGCCCCGAGGGGGTCGGTATAGGGCGCGATGAGGATCTCGTTCAGCTTGCCGCCCGTGCGCAGCGAGATGAGGAACGCCTTTGCGTGGCGGGCACCCTTGTCGCTGGTGACCTTCTCCTGGAAGGCGATGGAACCGAGCTTCTCGATGGCGTCCCGCGGGTCAACGCCCTTGGGGCAGCGCTCGTTGCAGAACATGCAGCGGGTGCAGTCCCACACGCCATGCTCGCCCGAGTACAGCTTGGCGCGGTTCTTGCGCTGGCCATCCCGCTCATCCGCTGCGAAGCGGTAGCCCCACGCGAATGCCGCCGGCCCGACGAACTCGGGGTCGGCTGCCAGTGAATTGCACTCCGAGTAGCAGGCTGCGCACAGGATGCACTTGCTCTCATTCGCGATCTTCTCCATCGCGGCCTTCGGCACCAGGCGCTCCTTCTCCGGTGCCGGGCCGTCGGGAATGAGGAAGGGCTTGACGGCCTTGAACTTCTCCCAGAACGGCGTCATGTCGACCACCAGATCCTTGATGGGCGTGAAGTTGCCGATGGGATCGACCTGCACGATCTCCTGGCCGCTGTCGGTCTTGACGTGCTCCACCTGTGTCATGCAGGCCAGCACTGTCTTGCCGTTGGCCTTGCAGGCGCACGATCCGCAGATGGCGCTGCGGCACGAGTACCGCACGGCCACGGTGCCGTCCTGCTCATTCTGGATACGCAGGATGGCGTCAAGCAGTGTGGTCTTCTCGCCGTGCTCCAGCTGGAAGTCCTGGTGGTACGACTCGGTCTCGCCCGAGTCCGGCTGGTAGCGGAAGATCCGGAACGTTGTCTCAGGCATCAGTAGGACCTCACCTGGGGCTCGTACTTGGTCATGGTCACCTCGGAGTAGTCGAGACGGACCTCACCGTCATCGAGATACGAAAGGGTGTGCTTCATCCAGTTCTCGTCGTCGCGCTCCGTGAAGTCGGTACGCGAGTGCGCGCCGCGGCTTTCGGTGCGGGCGATGGCCCCGGTCACCATGCAGTCGGCCAGATCCAGCAGGAATCCGGTCTCGAGGGTGTGGATCAGGTCGGTGTTGAAGGTCTTGCCCTTGTCGTCCACGACCACGGACTGGAAGCGCTCGCGCAGCTGTGTGACCGTGCGCTTGGCCTCCTGAAGAACGGGGCCCGAGCGGTAGACGCCCACCTTCTCCTGCATGACGTCGGCCAGATCGTCGCGGATCTCAGACTGGCGAATGCCCTTGTCGCGGGCCAGCAGGTTTTCGATGCGCTCCTGGGTCTCGGCTGCCGCGTTGCTGGGCACCTTGGGTGCGGCGGAGTGCTCCTGCACGTAGGCGGCAGATGCCTCGCCCGCACGGGCGCCGAACACCACGGCCTCAAGCAGCGAGTTGCCGCCCAGACGGTTGG
>JBAXJA010000119.1:0-5121 GCA_037138115.1 Thermoleophilia bacterium
GCCGCACGCTCGGCGCGTGCCGCAGCGGCAGCGAGGCCAGCTGCTGCTGCCTGTGCCTGGGCCGCAGTGAGACCATCGGGCAAGGCGTCGAGGCGGATGCTGGCAGCGCGGGCGGCGGCCACCGCCTCACGTACCAGCGCCAGATAATGCGACGGGGTCACTGTTGTGCCGGGCGCGACCTGCGCGGTGGGCACCGGATCGGGCGCACCACCACAACCGGCGAGCCCGGCCGTGCCCAGCACGGTAGTGACGATCAGGACGAGGGCTGCGCGGCGGATGGGATCCCCCTCAATGCGATGAGCAGTTGTGACGTGGCTGACTGAAGGCCCACCTTGCCGGATGCCTTGAGTGCCCCCCGCATCTGACGCATGGTGGCCACGATCGGACCGATGGCCGCCAGCAGGCGCCGCTGCTCGGCCGTGAGTGCCGGGTCGCCCAGGTGCAGGGCACCGAACTCGCGCACCTCACGTGTGATGTCGTCGACCAAGCCATCCACCTCAATATTCGACGCCTGGGCGCCCTCGCCGGACAGTGCGGTCGTGGCAATTACCCCCATTCGCTCGGCCGGCTGCACCAACTGGCGCACCGACTCGACGAACGCCGCCGGGGATGTGGTCTGCACCCGCAGGGCCTGCTCACCCGACCCGCATCCGGCGAGTGCCAGTGCGATGAGGGCGAACACCCCAGCCGTGGATGCCACGCGACCGATCATGGCTGAAGCCTACGGGCCGCCCACGATGCATGATCAGGAGGTGGTCAGGTGCCGCCCGCCAACATGGCGCGCCATGACGACCCAAAGCGTTCCCACCCCGTCCATCGGGCGCCAGATGCTCAACAAGGTGCCCGAGGTAACCCTGTGGTTCTGGATCATCAAGGTCCTGTGCACCACTGTGGGCGAGACGTTCTCGGACTACCTGAGCACCACACGCGGCTGGGGCCTCACCAATACGTCATACGTCATGGGAACCGCCCTGGTGGTGGTCCTTGCCATTCAGTTCGCGTTGCGGCGCTACGTGCCGGTGGTCTACTGGCTGGCGGTAGTGCTGATCAGCGTTGTGGGAACCAACATCACCGACAATCTCACTGACAACTTCGGTGTGTCACTCGAGGCCACCACCACGATCTTCGCCGTGCTGCTCATCGCGTGGTTCATGCTCTGGCACACGACTGAGGGCACCCTTTCCATCCACTCGATCGTCACGACTGGCCGTGAGGGCTTCTACTGGGTCACGATTCTGCTCACATTCGCACTTGGCACCTCGGTGGGCGACCTGCTGTCCGAAAAGCTCGCCCTCGGGTACGTCACAGCGCTGTGGATATTCGCGGCGGTCATCGCCGTAATCGCACTCCTGCACTACGCCTTCAAGTTGAGCGCGATTCTGTCGTTCTGGCTCGCGTACATCATGACGCGGCCGCTCGGTGCATCAATCGGCGACTGGCTGTCACAGGCACGGGCTGACGGCGGACTCGGAATCGGGACCACCGACACGAGCCTCATCTTTCTCGCGCTCATTCTTGCTCTGGTCGCCTATCTGACCCTGAGCAGAGCCGACCGCACCGAGGTTCGAAGCATCTGATTGCCGCGACCGCCGTGTGCCCGGGCGGCGGCGCACGTGGTCGGTAGGCTGCGGCCGCCCTTCGAACCGGAGCAACACGTGACTCAGCCGGCATCGTCCGACCTCTGCATCGCCACCGTACGAACCCTCGCCATTGACGCCGTCCAGAAGGCGAACTCCGGGCATCCCGGAGCCCCGATGGGCCTCGCGCCCGTCGCCTGGCGCATCTTTGAGGGACAGCTCAGATATGCCCCCGGCGACCCTGCATGGCCCAACCGCGACCGCTTCGTGCTGTCTGCCGGCCACGCGTCGGCCCTGCTCTACGCGCTGCTGCACGTCACCGGGTACGACCTGCCGCTCGAGGCCCTCAAGCAGTTCCGGCAGTGGGGCAGCATCACCCCGGGACACCCCGAGCTGGGTGTGACCGCTGGGGTTGAGGTGACCACCGGTCCGCTGGGACAGGGGCTTGGCGACGCGGTCGGTATGGCACTGGCCGAGCGCATGCTCGCCGCCGAGTTCAACCGCCCCGGGCACGAGGTGATCGACCACCGCACGTGGGTTATCTGCTCCGACGGCGACCTGATGGAGGGTCTCTCGCACGAGGCCGCCTCCCTGGCCGGTTTCCTTGCCCTTGAGCGCCTGGTGGTGGTGTATGACGACAACAACATCAGCCTTGACGGGCCCACATCGATGTCGTTCGGCGACGACGCCACGGGCCGGTTCACCGCCTACGGATGGCGGGTGCTGGAGATCCACGACGGCAACGACCTCGACGAGATCAACCGCGTACTCGACGAGGCACGCGCATCCGATGGCCGACCGACCATGGTGCGCTGCCACACCCACATCGGCTTCGGTGCCCCGGGCGTGCAGGACACCAACAAGGCGCACGGTGCGCCGCTGGGTGAGGAGCAGGTACGCCTTGCCAAGAAGGCCTACGGATGGCCCGAGGACGCCCAGTTCCTTGTACCCGACGAGGTGGCAGCGTGGGCGGGCGTGCTGCGCGCGCGCGGTGCCGGATACGTGGCCGAGTGGGAGACCGCGATGGATGGCTACGCCGCCGACTTCCCGGGAGAGGCCGCCGAGCTTCGTCGCCGTCTTGCTGGTGACCTGCCCGCCGGGTGGGACGCGCACCTGCCCGAGTTCCCGGCCGGCGAGTCGCTGGCCACGCGTGTCTCGTCAGGGCAATCGCTCAATGGTCTGGCCGCGGGAATCCCGGAGCTGGTTGGCGGGGCGGCCGATCTGGCGTCGTCCACCAACACCACCATCAAGGATGGCGGCGACGTGACTCCCGGGTCGTACTCGGGGCGCAACCTGCACTTCGGCGTGCGTGAGTTCGGCATGGCCGCGGCGCTCAACGGCATGGCCGCCCACGGAGGCTTCCGCGTGTTCGGCGCCACCTTCATGACCTTCTCCGACTACATGAAGAACGCCATTCGCATGGCATCCCTCATGCACCTGCCGGTCATCTTCGTGTTCACGCACGACTCAGTCGCCGTGGGTGAGGACGGGCCCACTCACGAGCCAGTCGAGCAGCTCGCTGCCCTCCGCGCCATTCCGGGGCTGGTCACCCTGCGCCCCGCTGATGCCCGTGAGACCGCTGCCGCCTGGCGACAGGCCATCGCACGCACGGACGGGCCAACGGCGCTCGTCTTCACACGCCAGGCGCTTCCCACCATGGATCTCGACCCGCCAGTGGACAAGGGCGGCTATGTGGTTGCACCGGGCGACGACGTGGCGCTCATCGCCACCGGATCAGAGGTGTCGCTCGCAGTTGAGGCGCGGGCTCTTCTCGCCGCGGACGGCATTTCGGCACGCGTGGTGAGCATCCCCTCGTGGGAGATCTTCGGCGCGCAGCCCGAGGCCTACCGCGACGAGGTCCTTCCGCCGGCCATCCTCGCCCGCGTGGGTGTGGAGGCCGCATCACCGTTTGGCTGGGAGCGCTGGACCGGTACATACGGGCGCATCGTCGCCATCGACCGCTTCGGTGAGTCGGCGCCGGGTGCGCTGGTCATGGAGAAGCTTGGAATGACCGCAACCGCGGTGGCCGACGCCGCCCGCGCATCGATCGCAAAGGCGGCACGATGATGAACTTTGAGATGCGCCCCGGACCGGCGAAGGGGCTCGTGGAAGATGCCATCGCCGATGCCGAGGGCCGCGGCCTCATCGGGCACGTGCGGGCAGGCGATCCCGCTGCATGGGGGGCGCACGCCGATGCCGCGCGCGACTGGATGGGGTGGCTCAGGGCTCCCGAGGCAATGCGACCGCATATTGCCGACATCGACTCGCTCGTGGCCGCCTGCCATCAGGAGGGCATCCGCCACGCGCTCATTCTGGGCATGGGCGGATCGAGCCTGTCGCCCGAGGTCACCCGCCGCACATTCGGCCATGGTGATGGCATTGAGCTGCGCGTGCTCGATTCCACCGACCCGGTGGCCGTCGCCCGTATTACCGAGGGCGTTGACCCTGCCAAGTGTCTGGCAATCGTCTCGAGCAAGAGCGGTACCACGGCAGAGCCGCTGGCATTCGCCGCGCATGTGGGTCTGTTCATCAAGGACGCCCTGGGTGAGGCCTGGCGCGACCGCTTTGTGGCCATCACCGACCCGGGAACTCCCCTGGCCGTCCGCGCCGCCGACGAGGGCTGGCGCATGGTGGCCGAGAACATGCCCGACGTGGGTGGCCGGTTCTCGGCCCTCACGCTGTTTGGCCTCATCCCGATGGCCCTCGCCGGGGTGTCCGTCGCCGACGTGCTCGACCGTGCGGCTGCCGCGCGCGAGGGATCAGATGGCCCACGGCTGGGCGTGGCACTCGCCGCGCTGGCCAGGTCGGGGCGCGACAAGCTCACCATCGTTGCCGACCCTGGTATCGGATCGTTCGGGCTGTGGGCCGAGCAGTTGGTGGCCGAGAGCCTGGGCAAGGACGGTGAGGGGATCATCCCGATCGCCGGCGAGCCCCTCGGCGACCCGGATGAGTATGGGTTTGACCGCGTCATCCTGCACCTGCGGCTCACGGGCGAGCACGACGACGACGTGGCGCTGATCGGTGCATCGGGTATTCCCGTCTTCGTGCTCGACCTGCGCGAGCCGCTCGACGTGGGCGCGCTCTACATGACCCTCGAGATCGCCATCGCCACGGCGGGTGCCGAACTTGGGATCAACCCCTTCAACCAGCCCGACGTACAGGCGGCCAAGGACGCCGCCAACAAGGCGTTGGCATCTGAGAACGGAATCCCGAAGGACGACCGCGAAGGGCCTGAGGCCATCGCGCGCGCCATTGGAATGCTGGAGAAGGGTGACTACCTGGCGCTTCTCGCCTTCACCACGCCCACGCCGGGTGGCGAGCGCCATCTCGAAGCCATCCGCGCCGCCGTGCGCGCCAGCACCAAGTCCGCCACCACCGCCGGATGGGGCCCCCGGTTTCTGCACTCCACCGGGCAACTGCACAAGGGTGGCCCGGGCTCGGGCGTGTTCGTGCAGTTCCTCGGACCGGGCGGTCCGGACCTGCCAATTCCCGGCCAGGATCACACCTTCGGCGACCTGCTCCGCGCACAGGCCATCGGCGACGC
>JBAXJA010000120.1:0-5086 GCA_037138115.1 Thermoleophilia bacterium
AACGAGCCGGGGTCCATCAGCAGGTCGATGCGCTCACGGGCGGTGAGCTTGCCGCGTGCGTGCTGGCGGTCCACCCCGGCCTCGCCGGAGGGATTCGTTGCCTCAGCCCGCAGGGCGTCGAGGCGCTGCTCGGCGTCGGAGGTGTTCATCCAGCCGCCGCCTTCATGTGGTCGTACTCACCGAATTCTTCACGCAGCACGTTGCATACCTCGCCGATGGTGGCCCTGGCGCCCAGCGCCCGGTGCAGGGGCGGCAGCAGGTTGTCGGTGCCGCGGGCGGTATTGCGCACGGCGTCAAGTGCAGCATGCACCTCAGACTCATCGCGTGCGGCGCGCAGGGAGTCGAGGCGGGCCACCTGCGCCCGCTCCACGTCGGGATCGATCTTGAGGATGTCGATGCGGGTGTCGTCGGGCTCGGCCTGAATGTTGATCCCCACGATCTTGCGCTCGCCGCTCTCCATTGACCGGTGCCAGCGGTAGGCCGCGTCACCGATCGCGTCGCGCATGAACTCGATGCTCTCCACAGCACCACCCCGCTCGTCAATGCGGGTGATGAGTTCCTCGGCGCGCTCCTCGATCTCCGTGGTGAGCGACTCCACCATCCAGCCGCCCGCCAGGGGGTCAACGCTGTCGGTGATGCCCGTCTCCTCGGCAATGACCTGCTGGGTGCGCAGCGCCAACTTGGCCGACTGCTCGGTGGGCAGGGCCAGGGCCTCGTCGAAGCCGTTGGCATGAATGCTCTGCGCCCCGCCAAACGCCGCCGACAGCACCTGAAGCGCCACGCGCACAACGTTGTTGTCGGGCTGCTGGGCGGTGAGGGTGCTGCCGCCGGTCTGTGCGTGGAAGCGCAGCGCCATGGAGCGCTCATCCTTTGCACCGAAGCGCTCCCTCATGATGCGCGCCCACAGGCGGCGGGCCGCCCGGAACTTGGCGACCTCCTCAAGGAAGTTGGAGTGCGCGTTGAAGAAGAACGACAGGCGCGGCGCGAATCGGTCCACATCGAGACCCGCTGCCACCGCGGCCTGCACGTATGCGATGCCGTCCGCCAGCGTGAACGCCACCTCCTGCACCGCGGTCGAGCCGGCCTCGCGGATGTGGTACCCGCTGATCGAGATGGTGTTGAAGCGCGGCATCTCGGCGGCGCAGTACGCGAAGGTGTCGGTGGTCAGCCGCATGCTCGCGTGGGGCGGGTAGATGTAGTTCCCGCGTGCCACGTACTCCTTGAGGATGTCGTTCTGGATCGTGCCGCGCAGTTGGTCGGGGGCCACGCCCTGGCTCTCGCCCACCAGGCGGTAGAGCAAGAGCAGCACGGCGGCCGGCGCGTTGATGGTCATGCTGGTGGAGACGTCGCTCAGCGGGATTCCGTCGAATACCCGCGCCATGTCATCCACCGAATCGATGGCCACGCCCACACGCCCGACCTCGCCGAGCGCCCGTGGGTCATCCGAGTCCATCCCGAGCTGCGTGGGCAGATCGAAGGCCATCGAAAGTCCGGGCGCGCCATTGGCGAGCAGGTACCTGAACCGCTCGTTGGTCTCTTCGGCGGTCGCGAAGCCCGCGTACTGGCGCATGGTCCACGGCTTCTGCCGGTACATCGTCTCGTACGGGCCACGGGTGAACGGGTACTGGCCGGGCTCGCCCAGCGCGTCGGCGAGATTCAGCCCGTCGACGTCGGACTGGTGGTAGACCGGCTCGATGGCGATGCCGGAGTCTGTGCTCCTGGCTTCACTCGATCCCCTGCTCACGCGTGCTCCCTGTGGTGGTGACGGGCACGCCGGGTCGGGGTCCCATGCGTGCCGCGGCAACGTACCAAACCCCCGGTTTCCGCCGTGGATACAGACATGCTCGCGCTCGTCCGCATCGGTGGCTCATCCGACCGTGACACATCGGCGGGGTGGAGTGCCGGTGTCAGGGACCGACGCCGCTGCCGACGAATTACGTGAGTGGAAGTAGGATCCCGCCCGTGAGCGATCAGGAACGCATTCTCAATCCAGCCACCGGCCCGGGCGTCGGCGTCATCGAGATGACCGACGAGTCCACTGGTGTGGACGAGCAGCTGTGGACCGACGACTCCGATCAGGACTTCGACGGCTGGTACTGCATCTCCACCGACCCCTGGCCATGCCCGGCCGAGGGCTGCGGCTTTGTGGCCAAGCACATCACCGCGGCGCATCTGGTGATCTGCTGGCCCGAGATGGACGACCCCAACCTGCTCACGCACGCGCAGATCGCGAAGGAAGTCGGTCGCAACCCGCGGGTGATCGAGTACCAGACCTCAATGGGTCCGGCGTGCTCGTACTACCAGTGGATCGCGGCCGGCCGGCCGGTGCACGGCATCCGGGGTGGCGGTACGCAGGCGAAGTAGCCGGCGGGTTTCGATCACCCCTACGGGATTTTCGGGGCCGGGTGCCCATCAAGACCCATAACCTTTTCGGGTTCGGACGGCCGGGGTGGCCATCAACCCCTGGCGAAAAAGCGCGAACGGCAGAAGCGAGGGCGTTGCCCGCGCATGCTGCATTGCTGTGGTTATCGCCAGGGGTTGATGGCCACCCCGGCCTTGTGTTGCCGCTCCGTCGACCCCGGCCTCGTTTTGCCGCTTGCTGACTGTTACGAGAGGAGCTTGCGGGCCTTCAGATCCTTGACGATCGTGGCTGACAGCGTGCTGCCGATGAGTGGCACCTTGCGTAGGAACGGGTCGTCGCTGCCGGCGGCACCGACCTCCACCAGCACGCGGGCATCGGCCTGGGTGCGGTAGAAGCCGTAGAAGTGGACCATCCGTGCATTGCCGCTGGGCGGCTCGACGCCATTGAACCTGGCCGATGCCCCATTCGCTGGTGTGTGAATGCCCTTGAGCGCGGAGCTGATGCGGGTGGCCAGGTTGGCCGAGTTCGCGGCCACGGCGGCGGTCACCTTCGTGGCTGGCACCCGGTGCGAGCCGCTGTCCCCGTAGGGCGTCTGGCTCGCATCGCCCATTCCCTCACCGTGGTAGTAGTTCTCGCCGCCGCCCACGACCGCCCGTCCCACGCCTGCGCCGCCGCCCGGCGAGTCGAAGTGGATCGAGATGAACGTGGCGCCAGATGCGCCCATCGGCATGACCTTGCTCACCAGCGGACGGGCATCAACCCCGGCTGCCTTCAAGCGCGTCACCATGTCGTCGCGCACCTTCACGTTGAACGCGATCTCGCTGCCGAACGGGCCGCCACCGGCCCCGGTCTGGACCGAGTAGCCGGGCTCGCCGGGGGATGCGTGACCGGCCTGCACCCACACGATGGGCGCCGCCGCCGACCCGATGGCGGGTGCCGACAGCACGGCGATTGCGATTGCGGGTGCGAGGAGTCGTCTCATGATGCGGGCCAGCATCGCACCGTGTGCGGGGGAGATCGGGTGGTGAGGTTCCGCCGCCGCCTAATCTCCCGGACGTGTCCGCCCGCACGTCCATGAATCCGGCACTCCTGGTGACCGCGGCCCGCATCGCGCTGATCCCGGTCGTGATGGCGCTCATCCTCATGGATGGCACCATCGACCGGTGGGCCGCCTTCTGGCTGTACGTGATTGCCGCTGGTACCGACTCGCTTGATGGGTGGCTGGCGAGATCCCGCGGACAGGTCACGGTGGCAGGAGCGTTCCTCGACCCGCTGGCCGACAAGCTGCTGGTGACCGGCGCGCTTCTCTGCCTGGTGGAGGTGGCGCAGGTCAGCGCGTGGATCGCCATGGTCATCATCACCCGCGAGTTCGCGGTTACGGGCCTCAGACTGGTCGCAATCAGCGAGAACCTGGTCATTCCGGCGAGCCGGTTCGGCAAGGCCAAGACGGTCAGCCAGAACGTGGCGATCGCGTGGGTCATCCTGCAAGTGGGCCAGCAGTGGCAGTACGACACCCTGCTGTGGCTGGCCGTGGTGCTCACAGTGCTGTCGGGCGCCTACTACTTCATCATGGCCCGGCGAAGGCTCTTCGAGAACCGCCAGCCAGCTCCCGACGTCACCGGAGATCCGTGAACCAGGCCCTCGCGCTCGTCCTCGCCTACCTTCTGGGTTCCATCCCCTTCGCACTGATCGCCGGCAAGCTGCACGGAGTTGACCTGCGCGAAGCGGGGAGTGGCAATCTGGGGGCCACCAACGTATTCCGCACCCTCGGTCGCACGGCGGGTGTGACCGTGATGGTGCTCGACATCGCCAAGGGCGCCGCCGCAGTGCTCGTGGCCGTGGCGCTCACCGACAACCCGTGGCCCATCGCAGCCGGGGCGCTCGCGATTTTGGGTCACGTGTTCCCGGTCTGGACCCACTTCAAGGGCGGCAAGGGCGTGGCCGTGGGAGCGGGCGCACTCATCGGGCTGGTGCCCGCGGCAAGTGGCGTACTGCTGGTGCTGTGGATCCTGCTGGTGGTGTTCACGCGCTACGTGTCTGTGGCAAGCATCGTCGCCGCGCTGGCCGCCGCTCCTCTTGCCTTCGTGTTCGGCGCACCGTGGTCGTACGTGGTCTTCATCGCGCTGGCGGGCTTGTTCGTCATCTACAAGCACCGCGAAAACATCATGCGTCTGGCTCACGGTGATGAGAGCCGCATCCAGTTCGGGCGCAAAGGTGGTACCGCGAGATAGGCGTGTTGCCTGCAGGGGATCCGAATGCCCGCCGGGGGCACCGCCCCACACATCACCTCGTAGGTGCCCCGCGAAATGCACCACGCCCGAGTCAGACATGCGGCGATCCCCACCACAGGCCTCGTGTGTGACACCGTAATCATGTACCCCCCCTCTTGGTACTCCCACTCCCGGATTCCAGATAAGGCCGCTGACCCATGAATCTGCGTACCGCTATCGGTTGTGTGTGCAGCGCCATTGTGTTGTGTGTCGGGGTTCAGGCCGTGTGTGCCGCGCCCCCGCCTCAGGTGAGCTGGGCCGCCCAGGCCGGTGGCACGGGGACTGACTTTGGCTACGGCGTCTCCGCCCTGCCTGATGGCTCATCCATTGTGACTGGGTACTTCCAAGACACCGCGACCTTTGGAAGCACCACCCTCACCAGTGCGGCGAGAAAAGACGTGTTCACCGCAAAGATGAACGCAGATGGCACCTGGGCCTGGGCCACCAAGGCTGG
>JBAXJA010000121.1:0-5031 GCA_037138115.1 Thermoleophilia bacterium
GGTGTGGGCGGCGCAGGGGTGGGGCGAGGCGCCGGGGGTACCGGCCTGCGGGAGGCAATGCTCACCGACGTGCTCGATGACCCGGTGATGACCAGCGCACAGGAGTCGCGCTGCCCCGCACAGGCGCCGGTCCATTCCCGCACGGTCCCATCGGGATCACTGGCAGCGAGGATGACCTCCGTGCCCTTGCGGAACGATGCGCTGCACGTGCCCGTGTAGAGGGTGCAGTCGATTCCCGAGGGAGTCGACACCACGCGTGTGGTGCCCTGGGGGCTGTCGCCGATTGACACCGTCAGCACGGCAGGCGTTGCTCTGGCGAAGCCGGCACGCACGGTCTTCGCCACGTCCAGCGTCACCGTGCAGTCGTCATCGGTTCCCGCGCATGCCCCGGACCACCCTGTGAACACCGATCCCGGGTTCGGATACGCCGTGAGTTGCACCACCTGACGTGTTCGGAACTGCTGCACGCAGTCCAATCCGGTCGCGCACAGGATCCCACCGGGCGCGCCCTCGATCACACCACCACCGGTGCCAACGGTACCTACGGTGAGGGTGCGCGGCTGGGCAAGGCGCATGCGCGCCAGGAGAGCGAACTGGCGGTCCGGGCCCACGGAGGCGGGCACGAACGAGCTCGATACGAAGCCCCATACCCCGCCGCTGTCCACCACGGCCTGTCCCGCAGCGCCAGGCGTTCCCCGCGTCGCAGGAACCATGGCCGTGAAGGAGTCGGTGGGGACGATGCCCGATGCCGGCCCAAGACCCGATCCAACCCTGTCGCCGGTGAGAAAGATCTCGTCGCCCTGCGGGGTGAGCGCGCCCGAGCCCGCGCCGAACTGGGTGCCGAAGGTAGATGGCATCGCGTGCACGCCCGCCGGCTTCACCGACATCGTGGCCAGGTCGAGCACGGCCACCGACGCGGGCGCCTGGTCGCCGGCGGCGGACGTGCCACCCGAGATGGCGTACCCCGTGGTGCCGTCGGCCGTGATCATGAGCGAACTCACACGCGTTGACTGCGCGAGCACGATGGAGCGGCCCTCGGGCCCAAGCCCGTTGGTCGAGACGCGCGTGATGATGGACACCGGGGTACCGGCATCGGTTTGGCTCTGCAGCGCACTGAGGATGAATCGGCCGTCGGGCGATGCGGAGAGCGCGGTCACCGAGCCGTATTCATCACCCACCAGCCGATCAACGACTTTCGTCTTCGATCCATCGAGTCGCACCTGGAGAGTGCGCGGGGGCGTGGCATCCGTGGCGATGAAGACCATGCGGGCAGTCGGCGTTCCGGCGTCGGGCTGCAGCACGGCCGCCACCGGTTCGCCGTCGAGGGCATCGAGCGTGAACGGCGAGCCGCTCTCGCGCATGGCCACCGGGTCGAATGGGGTGATCACACCCGGGCGACCCGCCGACACCGCCCATGCCCGCTCCACCAGCACACCGCCATTCGGGTACGTGGCACCGTCGAGCACAGCCACGATCCCGGGCGAGGCGGGCAGAGACACGCCACCAGAGGTCCCCGGACGCATGTCGATGCCCTTGCGCCACACGGTTGGCGGCACGCCATCGAGGGCGGCTTGAGTGGCCAGGAGCAGGGCACTGCCGTCGAGGGTCGGTGTCATGCGCATACCGGGCGCACCGCCCGACGGCACCACGAGCGAACTCAGGTCGGGAGTCGAGGGCGTGAACCCCGCCACGGCAACGCCGCCGCTCACGAGCAGGGCGGCAATAGCGAGGGCCGGCGTCGCTCTCATCGGATGATGAACATGTCGCGCGTGACCGGAGTGCCCACGGGCACCATGGCCACCACCCGCGGCCCGATGATCCCGGTGCCGTCGCGATCGAATGCGATGAGCCCGGTGGACGGGTTCACAAGCAGGGTGGGGCGCGCGGCACGCGGCTGCGGGTCGGTACCCGTGACCACGGTCCAGGTGCGGGCGAGGCCACGCACCTCAGTGCCGAATGACCCGGGCCTCAACACGATGCGATCGCCCTGCGCCGCGGAGAAGTCGGTGAGGCGGTGGGCCTCCGCATTTCGGGAAAGACGTCCGTGGTAACCGGTTGCCGGACGCCCGAGGAGCACGAAGCGATCGGCGCCCGGGCCGCCCGTGGCGGTGTCGTAGCGGTCGCTGCCCAGCTCCATCACGTCATCGCCACCGCCGCCGTTCATCACGTCGGGGCCGGAACCGCCACTCAGCACATTGGAGGCGTCATTGCCGGTGAGTACCTGGTGGCCCTCGCCCGTGCGCAGCGTAAGCGGCGCCGTGCCGGCCAGCACGATTCGCTCCACGTTGGGCGCGGGGCGAAGGCAGCGACTGGTCACCACGGTGTCGGTGCCCTGTCCCGGCAGCTCGAACACGCTGGCGCATCCCCTTCCGGCGGCGATCTCATAACGATCATCCCCCGGGCCGCCGCCGAACACCGCGCCCGTGGCGCGTCCGGCCACCACGAAGCGGTCGTCGCCAGGGCCACCCGTGATTCCGCCGGTGACTGAGGTGGTACGGATGAGGTCGTCGTCCGCACCGCCCCAGATGCTGCCACCGCCACCGCGCTGGGTGATGCTGTCGTTGCCGGGGCCGCCCTTCAGCCAGAAACTGCCGCCGCCGCCATTGATGACGTCGTCCCCCACCCCACCGCTCAGAGAGTCGCCCCCCGGACCGCCGGTGATGCGGTCGTCGCCCGGTGACGGGTCGACGATGTTCAATGCCCCACCACCGGTGCTCACGACATCGTCGCCCGCCCCCGGCACGATCAGCTCTGAAGCAGCGGTGCCGGCGTGCACGTCGTCGCCACCCCGCAGCGCAACCATGGCGCCCGGGTTCGGCACGGTGACGCTTGCGCCCTGCATCGATCCGACGCACGGAACGGCTCCGCCCTGGTGCGGGATGGCGTTGGCCTGCGCTGGCACACCACCCGCCGAGCGGGCAACGAAAACGCAGGCTGTGAGCCCCGGCGCCTGGGTAATCATGAAGCGCGGTGAACCATCGGCGGTGAAGGCCGGCTTGCCGTTGGCGTCGAGTACGCGCACCTGCTCCTCGCCGTCGGATGAGAACGATCCGACGCCGTCACCCTTCATGCCCGCGGCCGAGGCGAATCCACGCGGGTAACCCGGGCACCGTCGCTCGCCCACGTAGAAGCTGTCCAGCGAGTCGTAGAAGGCTAGGTCGCTCGCGCTCGCGGTCCCCCGCGGGCCCAGGTCGCCGATGTCGAACCGGCGCTTGCCGAACTCCATGAACGATCCGGTCACAGTGGCATCGCCGATGGTGAGCGCCAGGCATTCCTGGCGGCTGGACGGCGTCATGCCCAGCGCAACCGCCGCGGGGTTACCGACTTCCTCGCCCTTGCCATCGGTGCCGAACCAGAGGTCGGCGCGATAGGTGTAGTCGTTGTTCAACGAGGTCTTGTACACGCGCAGGCTGGTGGTGGCACCGGCGGGAGCCTTGGCCTGAAAGCTCTGGCTCACCTGCTTGGTCGTGGTGCTCTGGAAGCCGGTCTGCGAACCACGCGTCGCGGTGACGCTGGCCTCCACCGACGTCTTCACCGTCGACTCGGCCTCGGCGAACATCATTGACGTCTTCCACTTCCACTCGACGCCGTAGCTGCCCTTGCTGCCGAACTGAAAGGACTTGGAGTCTTGGGACGACTCCTGGTGACCCCACGAGGTCTGCGCCTGCACCGTCACCTGCCCCTCGCCCGCGTCGGGTGCCTGGGTCTGCGACGACTTCGCCACCAGCACGAAGGGGTCGCCGGTCACGAGCTCGCTGAGCACCTTGAAGTTGGGCGGGCGCCCGTCGGGCGGCAGGGCCTCGGGGATGGTGAGGTCGTTCAGCTGGTACTTGCCGGAGTCGGACGCGGCGTCGTTGCACTGCGTCGGAACGTTGGTGGGCTTGCCGGGCTCGTCACGGATACCCCACGCGCAGATGATGCGGGCACCGCTCATCACATTGGCCACCATCGGCATGAGCGCGCTGGCCTTGCCCGCCTCCGCCTGCACCTTGGCGCGCCGCTCCGTCGGTCCCATCTTGGGGAAGCCCGTGCCCACCGGCGTGCCGTTGATGCGCGGCCAGTACACTGACGCCCGCGGCACATTGCACTTCAGGTCGTCGCGCACCGAGATGACGGCGTTCGACACCTGCTCCCGGCTGTTCTTGCCGTTCTGGTCGAAGCGGTCAAGCACCAGGCACACCAGGCCCACGCCACCCGGCCGCGTGGCCCACGTGCCGGGGAAGCCCAGGATCGACATGCAGTTTTTCCCCCACGCGTCGGGGTCGCAGTCGCTCGGGTCCTTCGAGCCGAAGTCGGAACCGCGGCCAAACCGCAACCGGAAGCCGCCCTGCCCCTCGATCGCAACCCACTCGGCCGCGGCCGTCTCCTTGATGACCACCTCGACGTCGCGGTAGCCGAGGAAGTCGGTGAGGCATGGGGCCTTGCTCTGCTGCACCTCGGTGCGCAGCTTCTTGCTCCCGCCCGGTGCCGCCGCCAGGGCGTCGGGACCCTGGTCGAGGTCCTCGTTCCACCAGCACTTGAAGTCGCCCCGATTCTGCAGCGCCACCTTCGGAAAGCCCGGCTCGGTGCGGTTGTTGAGGTCGTTCTTCACCGTCACGTAGAAGTCGGAGCCCGCGCTGGCGATGCCTGGCAAAACCAGGCCACCCGCGACAACGATGATCGCGCCAAGGGCGACGGTTCGCACGCGTGAGTGCGCGCGGTGGTGGTGGACGGAGGGATTCACGAAAATAACGATACTCACTCATCGCGGGCACGTGGCACCCTCCCGGTCCGGGCTCTGGCCCGTACATCGTCACGCACACGAGGGCCAGATGGGCGTGCGACGCAAGCTGGACTCATCAGCTGCACGCGGTCGCGTCGCCGCCCAGAAATTGGCCACATGCCGTCCACCCCGGATTGGCCACGGTGTTCAGCCCCCAGAATGCGGAAGGCCCCGACTCAGCGGGGCCTTCCGGTCATTCTGGGACTGCCTGCTTACATCAACTGCAGCCCGAGGTGCTCCCGCAGTTCATGCACTTGTAGCAAGAGCCC
>JBAXJA010000122.1:0-4956 GCA_037138115.1 Thermoleophilia bacterium
TCATCAAAGGTGGCCCATGGCGTTGCGCACGAGCGCATCACCATGGAAAGCGACGAAGGTGTTGCCCTCCAAGCCGATGGCGAGCCGCTCGGGCGCTTTCACCACGCGGTATTCACTCCCGCGGCTGGACTCCTTGTGCTGCGCCCAGGTGGCGGGAGTGACACCGCCCGCGACTAGATGTCGTGCCCGGTCACCAGATCGTCGAGATGGGCCTCAAGACGCCTGCCCAGCATGGCCAACGTCACGCCGCTCCCTGGCCCACCGTGACGGGCCGACAGGCACAGCGTGGCGCGAACGTCGCGCACCACGGCGGATGGGCCGCTACGCAACGGGTCGCCGGTCGAGGGCCCGGTGGGAGGCCACGCCGGCGGACGCCCCTCCATCAGTGGGGCCACGACCCGTCGCACAGCGGTCACAAGCTCGGCGAACTCGGCATTGGGCAGCGACGCGCGGGCCTCGTCAAGAATGTCTCGCACCTGCGGCCAGGGATCGGCGGGCTCGCCGGGCGGGAGCGCATGTGCGAACGCCAGCGCATCATCAATGGGCACGAGCCGCGTTGCGTCCATACGCCGCGGCTCGGCGTCATCAGGCGGCGCGTCGGGCATGGTCAGCCGGGCGGCGGGGCGTCCCGGCCCGATGCCATGGCCACGCCACCCTCGGGATCACGGAGCGGACCAAGGCGACGAAAGCGCTCCCGGCGAGCCACCCGGCGCTCAGCCGGTGTCTGCGCCTCGAGTTCCAGCAGTGTTCGCTGGAGGTACTGGCCCAGGATCTCGGCGGCCTGCTCATGATCGGTATGGGCGCCACCGGGCGGCTCGGGGATCACCGCGTCGGCCACGCCCCAGCGGTAGCAGTTGGCTGCGGTGGGCTTGAATGCCTGCGCCGCCCGCTTCGCCTGCGATGCATCGCGCCACAGAATGGCCGACGCACCCTCGGGGCTGATCACCGAATAGGTGCTGTTCTCCAGCATCAGCACGCGATCGGCGATGCCGAGGCCCAGCGCACCACCCGATGAGCCCTCGCCGATGACCACTGCCACGACCGGCACGTCGAGCCGCCACATCAACTGCATGCTGCGACTGATTGCACCGCCCTGACCACGCTCTTCGGCACTCGCACCCGGAAATGCCCCGGGAGTGTCGATGAGCGTGACGATCGGCATTCCAAGGCGGTTTGCGATCTCCATCACGCGCATCGACTTGCGATAGCCCTCGGGGCTCGCCATGCCGAAGTTGCGATAGGTGCGCTCGTTGGTGTCACGGCCCTTCTGCTGACCCACAAACGCCACCGCGCGGTCATGGAACCTGCCGAAGCCGGCGACCATTGCCGGGTCGTCACCGAACAAGCGGTCGCCGTGCAGCTCCTCAAAGTCGGAGGTGATGCGGTTGATGTAGTCGAGTGTGTACGGCCGCTCGGCATGGCGGGCGAGCTGGATGCTGGCCCACAGATCCTCATCCACCTGGGCACCGGACGATCGCCCAAGCTTGCCGGTGACGCGTCGCACAAACGACGGGCCGTCTGGCTTGCCGCCGCTCACTCTGCAGGCCCCTCGTCGTCACCGCTGCCGGGGCGAATGCGGCCCATGATCTTGCCCGGGATAGATGGCAGCGACTGCGCCACGCGCCCCACCCGCTCGGCCCCGCCCTGTGCCCAACCGGGCGGAGCGGCCAGCAGTGCCTCGCCGTCGGGTGGCGCCAGGATGTGCAGCACGCGCCCGATACGGGCAGCCAGTTCGCGGCGGTCAACCACGGCATCCACCTGCCCGTTGGCCAGCTGACGCTCCGCACGACCGAAGTCGGCGGGAAGTACCTCACGGGTGGTCTCTTCAATCACCCGGGGGCCGCTGAACGCGATCAATGCACCGGGCTCGGCGTACGTCACGTCACCGAGTGAGGCAAACGATGCCCACACGCCACCGGTGGTGGGGTGGGCAAGAATCATGATGACGGGCACCTGCGCCTCGGCCAGGGCATCGAGCGCAATGACGGTCTTGGCCATCTGCATCAGCGCGAGAGTGCCCTCCTGCATACGGGCACCGCCGGATGACGACAGGATGATGAGCGGGATGCCCTTCTGCGCAGCGTGCTCGCACGCCCGGGCGAGCTTCTCGCCAACCACCGCGCCCATCGAACCACCCATGAACGTGAAGTCCATGATCGCGGCGACACACGGCACGTGGCGCACCTCGATCTCGGCGCACACGATCGCCTCGTTCATGCCCGTCTTGCTCTCGGCCTCACGGATGCGATCGACGTAGGGCTTGAGGTCGGTGAATTGCAGCGGGTCGGCGGCGCGCAGGTCTGACCACAGTTCCACGTAGCCGCCCGGCTCACCGAGCTGCTCGAGCCGCTCGTGGGCCGTTACCGGGAAGTGGTGGCCGCACGCCGGGCACACGCGCAGATTGCGGCGCATCTCATCGCCCGAGTAATGGCTGTCGCACTTGGGGCAGGTGCTGGCATCGCTCGCGATCCGGCCCGGGCGGTCCTGTCGGTGCCCGAGATGCCGGAGGCGGTCAATAGACACTGTGATGTTGCGGCCGACGCGACTCATCCGCGGCCGATCATGCCATGTACCTCTGCCGGGCGTGACGTGAGCCAATCCTCAATCGCCCGACGGTATGCCGGCACGATGCGGCCCTCGTGGCGATTCTCCAGCAACTCCTTTGCCGCAACCTCTGGTGCACGGCCCCTCAGCCGCAGCACCGCATAGGCCACCATCATCGAACGGCGCCTGCCTCGCTGGCAGTGGATCAGCACGCGGGCGTGCGGGTCGTCCTCAAGCCAGCGCGCCGCCATCTCGGCTGCATCGGCCCACTTTGCGGGGGGCTGGTGACGGCCGTGGTCCCACATGGGCGCAACGGCCACGTTGGTGGCGCCAAACAACTGCTTTTCGGCTGAGAGATCCTGACTGAAAGTCGTCTGGAGGTGCGCACGGCAGTTGACCACGTGGGTCACGCCCTCCCGGGCCAGCACCAGCAGGCTCGCCGGCGTGGGGATGCTGCCGATCGCGATGCGCTCATCGCCGATCCACGTCCACGGGCGGGTCCTGGTACCCGGGCCGTAGATGCGATTGGTACATCTGAACCAGATCTCCCGGGCGAACGTGGTTCCCGCGCGCGCGCGGCCCATCGGCGGCTGGTGGGCGCGGTTCGACGTCACCGAACTCCCGCGCGCTGAAAGGCCAGGGTGGCGTTGTGACCACCAAAGCCGAAGACGTTCGACAGCGCCGCGTCCACCGTTGCCGTACGGGCCTCGTTGATCACGTGGTCAACACCCGCGCATTCGGGGTCGAGCTCGTTCAGATTGATCGTGGGGGGCACGATGCCGTGCTTGATGGACAGCGCCGTGAGTGCACCCTCAAGCGCGCCGGCAGCCCCCAGGCAGTGCCCGTGCATTGACTTCGTGCTGCTCACCATCGTGCGCGCCGCGAGCTCGTCCCCAAACGCCCGCCTGATCACGCGAATCTCAGACGGGTCGCCCACCGGTGTCGAGGTGCCGTGCGCATTGATGTAGTCAATGTCGGCCGGCTCCAGATCGGCATCGGCAAGGGCCATCAGCATCGCATTCGCCGGGCCGGCGCCGGTGGGGTCGGGCTCGGTGATGTGGTGTGCGTCGCCCGACAGTCCATAGCCCACCATCTCGCAAATGATGTCGGCGCCACGGGCTTCGGCGCGCTCTTTCTCCTCCAGCACCAGCACTGCGCCGGCCTCGCCCATTACAAAGCCGTCGCGACCGACGTCAAACGGGCGGCTCGCGGTGCCCGGGTCGTCGTTGCGCGTGGACAAGGCCTTCATTGCGTTAAAGCCCACGATCCCCACGTAGGTGACCGCGGCCTCAGCGCCGCCGGCAAACATCACATCGGCGCGGCCGAGGCGGATCTGATCGAACGCGTCGCCAATGGCGTGGTTGGCCGAAGCACAGGCGGTGGTGGCACACGAAAGCGGACCCTGAAACCCCAGGTCCATCGATGCCTGTGCTGCCGCCATGTTCGCGATGATCATCGGGATGAACAGCGGGCTCACCCGGTCGGCCCCGCGGTCGCGGCACACCACAACCTGCTGGTAGAAGGTTTCGATTCCACCGATGCCGCTGCCGATCATCACGCCGATGCGATCCCTGGGGGCGGTGCCCTCCACGCCGGAGTCGTCGAGCGCCAGCCGGCTTGCCGCCACTGCCAGTTGCGAAAAGCGGTCCATGCGCCGCGCGGCGCGGTGCTCCACGAAGTCGGTGGGCTCAAAGCCCGGTACCTCGCACGCGAAGTGCGTCTCGCACTCCGACGAGTCGAAGCTCGTAATGGTGGCCGAGGTGGATCGCCCTGAGATGGCGCCGTCCCATGCAGCCTCACGACCAATGCCAAATGGGGTCACCAGACCGATGCCCGTGACCACCACCCTGCGCAACTTGCCGTCCTGAATGAGCCTGCTCATTGGTTCTCCCGCCTACATCGCCAGGCCGCCATCAACCGGGATGACCGTCCCAGTGATGAACGCAGCCGCGTCGGTGCAGAGAAACGCCACGAGTGCCGCGACGTCCTCAGGTGTTCCGAGCCGCTGGAGCGGCGTGTGCGACATCAACTGCTCGCGCACGTCGTCCGGCAACCCGGCGGTCATGTCGGTGGCGATGTATCCCGGTGCCACCGCGTTTGCGCGTACCCCGCGCGAGCCCGCCTCCTTCGCCAGCGACTTCACGAGCCCAATCACACCGGCCTTGGCCGCTGCGTAGTTCACCTGGCCCGCATTCCCCATCATGCCGACAACGCTCGATATCGCAACGATGCTGCCGCTGCGGCGCTTCATCATGCCCCGCAGCGCCGCGCGGGCGGTGAAGAACGAACCCGAGAGGTTCGTGCCGATCACCGCGTCCCAGTCGTCGTCGCTCATGCGCATCATCAGGCCATCGCGGGTAATGCCGGCATTCAGCACCAGCGCGTCAAGCGGACCCAGCGCGTCCTCGGTAA
>JBAXJA010000123.1:0-4937 GCA_037138115.1 Thermoleophilia bacterium
CGTCGCCGGCTACAACGGCCTGTCGGGCATCCTCACCTGCCTGCCGGCGGGCGACTGTGTACCAGCAGCGCGCATCTCCGTGTACCGCGCCCCGCAGTGGCCAGTGGGAGGCCGCACCACAGCCCTCCCGGTGTTCAGCACCGCGCGCACCCTGGCCGAGGTGACGGGCGGCGGCTGATGCATGAGCCGCCGCCCGTCACTGCCGCATCGATCAGACTGAGCCCGCGCTCGGGCGCCTTGGGGATCGTGCTCAGAAGCCTGCGGTGGTGGCAGTCTGATCCGGACGGTTGCATGATCCCGCCGCCCCTCCTGCGCACTTGGCGCACGGCGCCTTTGCCCCGCTGAGCTGAGCGGCAGTCATGGTGATCTCGCGGTCGGTCAGGTGACAGCCGGGGTCGGGGGCCTCCATGGGCAGTCCGCACGCCACGGTGCGTGAGGTGAGGCCACCGCCGCACATGCGCTGAAAGCGGCAGGTTGCGCACCGGCCGGTGAGATTGTCAGCACGGCCACGCAGGCTGGCGAGAAGCTGCGGGGCATCGGCCCAGATCTGCGACAGCGGGCGCTCGCGCACCGACCCGAGCGGCGGCCCGCCCCAGAACTGATCGGGGCGCACGTTGCCGACCCAGTCGATGGCGGCGAGTCCGCGCCCACCGGCGCCGCGCTGGCCGCCATTCCACGTGAGGGCGGCCTCAACGCTGTCTGCCAGTTCGGGGTGGTTCTTCTCCAAACGCAAAAGCAGTGCGGGGCCGTCGGCGTAGTTGTCCACCGTCAGCACCTCGATGTCGCGGCCGTCCGCCACCCACCGCTCGGCTTGGGCAAACACACGCTCAAGCGCTGCGCGCTCCTCGGCCACGGGCATCAGGCCTTCGCCCTGGCCGCGCCCGGCGGGAACCATGTGGTAGCAGCACACCCGACCGATGCCCTCCTGCTCCGCCACTTCGAACAGGTCATCGAGCATGGGGACTGACGAAGGAGACAGCGTGATGCGGATTCCCACCTTCACGCCCACCTTGCGCAGCGCACGGATGCCACGGATGGCGTGGTCGTACGCGCCCTTGCGGCCACGGAAGGTGTCGTGCACCTCACCGATGCCGTCCAGGCTGATCCCCACGTACCGCACCTCAAGGTCAGCCAACGTGCGGGCCACGTCGTCGTCAATGAGGGTGCCGTTGCTCGACAGTGTCACGGGCAGCCCATGGGAACGGGCGTGGGCGATGAGCTCCATGAGATCGGGCCGGATCAGCGGCTCACCGCCCGAGAACAGGAACGCCGGCGACCCCATGCCTGCTGCGTCGGTGATGAGTGCCCGGGCCTCGTCGCCACTCAGCTGGTCGTAGATCTTCGCGTCTGAGTCGGAGTAGCAGTGACGGCAGGCCAGATTGCACGTGCGGGTGCAGTTCCACACCACGACCGGTGCACGTGCGGCACCCGATGTTGTCGTGCTGTGGCGTCCGTACCTGAGCGAATCAGATCCGCTCGGTCGCCCGAGAAGTGCCGTGACATTGAGCACCGCGTACCCCCTGTTGACTCCGGTGGGTCCACGGTAACCCCGGGGCCATTGCCGCCGACACGGGGCTTGCCCGCAAGTTGTCGCGGGTTTCCCCCGATTCCAGCCTCGGTCGGAAAACCTGTGAAAGCCCTCAGATGCGCCCTTTCGGCACGGGAGGATGGCGTGCCGGTTTCAGCTCAGACCTAGAGTCGGCCGCGCCGGATCAACTCATAGGAGGAGGTACACAGATGCCCGCCATGGTCGTTCCCGTTCCCGCCGAAAAGGTGGATGCCTGGAAGTCGTGGGCTGGAGAGCTTGCCGGTCCGCGAAAGGCCGAGTTCGCCGATATGAATACCCGTCTCGGGCTGGATGAGCACCGGGCGTACCTGCAGCCCCAACCCGATGGCGGATTCCTTGCCCTCGTGGTGGTGGAGGGCCCGGGTGCGGGCACCTTCCTCCCGGCACTCGCCAGCTCAGGCAACGACTTCGATGTCTGGTTTCTTGGCAACGTCGCCGAACTGCACGGTGCGGTCCCGGGGGGCGGGGCGCCACCGCCCATGGCGGAGCGGTTCATCTAGGGCACCCCAGCGTGACGGCGGGGTGACCACGGCCCCTCCGGCCGTCGCCACCCCGCCTGGTGCTGTGCCTGAAGCCGACGGCGCGCTGTCCTCTGCCTCTACCGCGCTTCTGGTGCCCGCTTCATGGTCTGCCGGTCCCTGACCGGTCTGTCGGAAATGTTGCTCCTTCCGTCTCGAAAATGCCCCCGCCGGGTTGGCAATCCCTGCGCCACCCACGCGCCTCTCGGACAACGCCGGTACAATTACCCGGGTCTATTCCCCGACGTAGGGACAGCATGCCCCGCACCGCCCGCCTCCTCGCCGCCGCCGTCGTCATCGCGCTGCCACTCCTGCTGGCCAGTTGCGCCAACAACGGGCACGAGTTCCGCAACGCGACTTCGTTCGCAGCACTTAAAGCCGATGGCTCCGTGGTGGCATGGGGGGCCGCCAACCGTGGCGGCGACCCGGCCTGCGTGGTCAACCCCTCAAATTGCGGCGCGGCGCCAATCGGAAGTCTCTCCTCGGGCGTCACCAGCATCTTCTCGTCAGAAGGGGCCTATGCGGCCCTCAAGTCGGATGGCTCGCTCGTGGTGTGGGGCGGCCCCAACCATGGTGGTGAGATCTCGTGCACCCTCGCGGGTCCGACGTGTCACCCGGTGTCTCTGTCCAGCCTGTCATCGGGCGTGCGTACCGTCTCATCCACACAGGGGGCCTTCGCGGCCGTCAAGACCGATGGCTCGGTGATCACCTGGGGCGAGATCAATGGGGGTGGAGACGCCTCGTGCACTCCGGCCGTAGATTGTTCGCCCGCTCCTGTGGACAGCCTTTCGTCCGGTGTTGGCCAGGTGTTTGGCGGGTTTCAGAAGTTTGCTGCCCTCAAGACCGACGGATCCGCGGTCGCCTGGGGCAACCCCGCCTACGGTGGCGATGCCTCGGCGCCTGTGGGTGGAACGCTCACGGGTCTGACCGACATCGTGCCGAACGGGTACGCATTTGCCGCGCGCACGTCCGGCGGAGGGGTGGTCACGTGGGGCGATGGCAACAACGGCGGTGATCCCAACTGCCCTGCCCCGTGCTCGCCAGCGGCTGCGGGCAGCCTCACGTCGGGCGTCACGGCCATCAAGAGCACCGATTCGGCCTTTGCCGCCCGTAAGTCCGATGGCTCCGTGGTGAGCTGGGGATTAGCGACAACTGGAGGCGACTCCTCAGCGCCGGTGGGCGGCGCGCTCACCGGCGTAACCAGCATCTTCGCCACTAGCGAAGCGTTTGCCGCCCTCAAGAGCGATGGTTCGGTGGTCACCTGGGGTAGTAGCGCCGCTGGCGGCGATGCCTCGTGCGCCCCGGACGCGTCGTGCTCGCCGGCCCCCGCCACATCGCTCGCGAGCGGGGTCACGGCCATCTTCGCCAGTGCGAAGGCGTTCGCTGCGCTCAAACAGGATGGCTCGGTGGTCACCTGGGGCGATCCCGAGGGTGGCGGCGACTCCGCATGCGACCCGACCCCGGGTACATGTACCCCTGCACCAACGGGGTCCCTCTCCGGCGGGGTCACTCAGATCATGTGGATGACGGACGCCTTCGTCGCTGCGAAGCAGGATGGCTCGGTGGTCACCTGGGGCAGTAGCGGCTCGGGCGGTAGTTCGTTGATCCCGGTGGGCGGAGCACTTACGGGTGTTGGGCAGGTGTTCTCCAACGACAGCGCAGGTGCCGCCCTGCGGGGCGATGGCTCGGTCGTCACCTGGGGCCGGCCCGACTCCGGGGGCGATCCAGGTTGCGATCCGACCCTTCAGGCATGCAGTCCCGCTCCCCCGGGAAGCCTGTCGTCGGGAGTCATCTACATCGCGTCGCCGTTCGCTGATGCACTCGCACCGCCGTCGGCACCCACCTCGCTCGTTGCCACCCCGGGTGACGGCAGCGCAAGCATCGCCTTTGCGGAGGGTGCCGCGAATGGCCAGTCGATCACCGGTTACGAGTACTCATTCAACGAGGAGCCGTGGACAGCGGCCTCACCAGCCACGACCACGAGCCCGGTGGTCATCAGCGGCCTCACCAACGGCACCACGTACGCGGTACGCATACGGGCCATCTACTCCCGTGGTGCGGGGCCGACCAGCACATCGGTCAACGTGACCCCCGCCGCCACGGCCGCAGCCAATACAACCAACGGCAGCGTGCCTGCCCTTGCGGGCCGCACCACCTGTGCACGCCTTATCTGCACCACCCGGGGGCGCGTGCCGTCGGGTACCACTCGCGTCACGCAGGTTGCGACCGCCATATCGACAGCAGCGCAGCATCGCGCGAGCACGCACGCAGCCGCCTCAACCCGGCAGGTGCGCGGCACATGCACCATCGCCGGCAGTGGCACGGCACGTACCTATACCTGCACCATTCGCCTCTCACGCGGTCGCTGGGCAATCACCACCACAGCGCTGAAGGGCTCCACCGCGATCGCGCGGTCGGTCAAGAACGTGCGGATCTCGTGGGTGGCTCCCACGCGGGCGGTCACTGGCTGATTGCGTCGCCGCAGCGTCGTCAGGCCCCGGGCCCGACGCGCACGGCGTGGGGTGCGAGAAACACATTTCTGGGTGACGCGAGTACGATGAGATACGTCCATCCCCCAACGTAGGGACAACATGCCCCGCACCGTTCGCCTTGTCGCTGCCGCGGCCATCATCGCGCTGCCGTTGCTGCTCGCCAGTTGCGTCCGCACCGCCAGCAGCGGAACCGAGTTCCGTAATGCGACGTCATTTGCCGCCCTCAAGGTCGATGGCTCGGTGGTGGCGTGGGGGGCTCCGGACGTGGGTGGCGATCCCACCTGCACGATCCAGCCGGCGTCTTGCGGTGCCGCCCCGGCTGGAAGCCTGTCGTCGGGGGTCGTCAACATCTTCTCGTCG
>JBAXJA010000124.1:0-4767 GCA_037138115.1 Thermoleophilia bacterium
CGCCCTCGCGCGTTGGTGCGCCCTCTCGCACCCGGTCGCATGGGGCTAGCCCCCTATCGGCAGCGTTCGGGCGCCGATTTGGTTGCCATCAGCCCCTGCTACGAGTTCTATAGGCACATGGTCAACGTGCTGCTGGTGGAAGACAACGCGCTGCTTCGCAGCTCGCTCGGCATTGCCCTTGGCCAGCACGGCGTGCGCGTGGTTGCCAGTTGCGCCGATGTCAGCGAGGCCGTCGAGCACCTGTCCAATGGCACCGTGCACGCCCTGGTCACTGACCTTGATCTGGGTCACGGCCCCAACGGCATTGCCCTTGCCCATGCCGCCCGCACCGCCAATCCCGACGTGGGCGTGGTGCTGCTCACCGCGTACTCCGACCCCCGCCTGGTGGGCGGCAAGCTGCTGCAGATTCCGCCCGGCACCGAATACGTGGTGAAGAGCGATGTGAATGACGTGATGGTGGTGCGCCACGCCATCGACCGCGCTATTCAGCGCGCCCAGCCCGGGGCGCGGCAGATTGCGGCGCAAGCGGCCGCCGACCACGGCCTCACTGACGTGCAGATCGAGACAATGCGCATGGTGGCTGAGGGGCTCACCAACGCCGAGATCGCCGAGCGCCGCGTTGTGGCGGTCAAGTCGGTGGAGCACCTCATTGCGCGTATCGCCAAGCAGCTCGACATCACCAACGATGCCAGTCGGAATCAGCGTGTCATGATCACGCGTGAGTACTACCGGTTGATCGGCGCGCAGGGTGGACCCGAAGCCAGGTAACGCCGCGCAGGCCCCGCCTGCCCGCGACATCCTGCGAGGCAGCGCAGCGTTTGCCCTCCCGACGTTCCTGATTCTCGCTGTGATGATGGTCATCGCGTCGGTGTCGGCGGTGGTGAACGCCGATGAAGGGCGAGGGCTGCTGGCGTTCAATCTGGTGCCCATCGTGGTGCTGGTGGGGCTGGTGTTCGTTGTTGCCGGTCGGGTGGCTGCCACGCACTTCCCTGGCCGGCTCATTCCCCTGGGAATGCTCATCACTGTGGCTGTGGCAATTCCCGTGGTCACGCTGGCGGCCTTGGCCCTTGAATTTGCAGTGCTCCCCCAGGGCCTGCCATCGGGGGTCTCCATCCGCGAGGTGCTTCTGCTGCGCCCTGCATTGATTCCCATCTACCTGCTGTCGGTCTACGTGGTGGGCCTGCGACGGTGGTACGCGGATGAGCGCACGCGCGTGCTGCGCGCGCTCGTTGACGCCCGGGCGTCCGCGCTGGTGGCATCGGGCGCTCTGGCAGCCACGCTTGCGGGCGCCGTTGAGGATGCCCGCACCATGTCGAGCGGCTCACGCGCGGCAGCAGACGAACTTCTCGCGCGCGCCCTTACGTCTGACGACGCCGCCTCCCCTGCGCGGGCTGCCGACGCCCTTCGCGACACGGCCCGCACGTCGGTGCGCAGTTCCGGGCACGAGGTGTGGCGATCCTCTCAGGACATACCCGACTCGGTGTCGTGGCGCGAGGTGCTGAGCATCTCGATGCGGGCACACCCGCTGCCCATCGTCCCGTTGGCCGTCGTCGCGCTCTGGCTCAGCATTGCACGGTCCAGCGCAGTGTGGGGCGTGCGGCCTGCGGGTGGGTTGCTTACCGCTGCGGTGTTCATTCTCTGGGCGGCCATCGTCTTCAGGATCGGACGTATGTGTATCGCCCGGCTGCGGCGGCTCGCGCTGGTCATCACGGTGGCCGCCGTCGCGGTGGCTTTGCTCGTGGTGTGGGCGTCCCCGTCCGGCTGGCTCGACCCCCGCGTTGTCGCGATTGCGTCGGGGGCCGGGGCGCTTTCGGCGCTTGTGTTCTTCTTCTCGGTCACCTTGGCCGGCTCCGTGCTGCTGACTGCTCGCGATTCCGCGGGTGCAGTGGTGGTGGGCCTGCAGGAGGCGCGGCGCGAGGCGGAGGTTGACCAGCGCGTGCTCGAAGAGGCCAACGCCAGGCTCTCCAGGGACGTGGCGCAGCACGTGCACAGCACGGTGCAGCCCGGCCTCGTCGCCGCATCAATCGCCATTGACGAGGCGGTGAAGGGCGGCGATCGCACGGCACTGCATCGGGCGCTTGAGGATGCCCGCGTCGCGCTCGATGCCGATTTCGTGCCACCGCCATCTGTCGCCGAGCCGAGCCTCACCGATGTGCTTGACGACCTGCGCGCCCGCTGGCTGGGCCTGCTCGACGTGCAGTTGCCCGCTGCGCTGCCGGCGCTCGTGCCGGGCCAGGTTGAGGCCGCGGATGCGGTGATTGAGGAGTGCCTGAACAACGCCTATATCCATGGCGGTGCACGGCACGCGCGCGTGGAGGTGTCCGAGGCCCCCGACGGGCGCACTGTCGTGGTGGTCACCGACGACGGCTCCGGGCCGGGCGCAGGCGCCCCCGGGCTTGGCAGCGCCATCATCACCCACGCCACCCGCGGGGAGTGGACGCGTACCGCCGCAGATGGCGGGGGGTCGGTGGTGCGGGCCGTGCTCCGGGAGTTCGCATAGGGGGGTAGCCCCCTACGTGAGGGGTGCACAGGGGGGTGGCACCCTACGGGCGCTTGTGGGGTTTCTGAGAGAGGGCGATGGTGGGGGTGATCCCCGTTCGCCCCATCCTCAGGAGTGCCGTCATGACACCCGCTGCCCCGCCGCTTGATCTGCCTCCCGCCACTCGACGCCGCCCGTCGTGGTGGCCCGTCACGCTCGTGCTGGCGGGCCTGCTTGCGATCCCGGCGACAGAGGCGTCGGCAGCACCGACGAGCACCGCCCCGCCGGTGGTCTCAGGGTTGGTCAAGGGCGGGCAGGTTGTGACGGCGTCGACGGGCACCTGGACGACCCCGGGTGAGACCAGCCTGACGTACACGTATCAGTGGCAGACGTCGCCGACCGGAGCCGAGGGGTCGTGGACCAACTCGACGAACCTCGGCAATGCGACGGCGACCTACCTGATCCTGCTTGCCGACGCGACGCAGTATCTGCGCGTGTGCGTCACGGCGTCAGACGGCGACACGGCCACGGCATGCACCACGGGTGTCGTCATCGAAAACGAGCCGTATCCGACCCGCATCTTCACGCAGTCGGGCTGGTCGGTCTTGAGTGATGCGACATCTCGCGTCTCGTACTGGAATCCCAATCAGGATTGGAACGGCTTCTCGTCGAACGGCACGACGAACTACTGGTCGGGGTGGTACACGGCCCCGGCAGCCGGGGGCACCGGGGTCTCCGTTCCGAACAGCGACTGGTCGAGAAGCGCGCTCATCGACGACCAGTACCTCTATCGCAACAACAGTGGCGCCACCATTGCGCGGTCGAACATCGACGGGTCGGACTACCGGCCCAACTTCGTCACGGGCCTCAACGTCAGAGATCGCAAGATCTTGGCTCGGGGCAAGAACTACCTGTACTACCGCGCGGGTGCCAACGGGGACATGATGGGTCGCGCACCGATCACCGGCGGTGCTTCGGAGAACGACTTCATGCCGGCCGGTATGAACGAGAACTCGGGTATCGCAGTGGGCAGCGACTACATCTACTGGGGGAGGGGCTCCTGCATTGCGCGTGCTGACATCACGGGGACAGGAGTAGAGAATTGCTGGGTCAACGCGTCGTTCGGCCGCAATAGTCCGATTCGCGGCATGGGTATCGATCAGAACGCGCTCTACTTCTTCTTCTGGCCGTACGACGGCCCCGGGTACAACAACGACAAGGGGCTTGTGCGGGTGAACCTTGACGGCACCGGGCTCATGCGTCTGAACGGCACCAGCGGCGACGCGACCCCGATCTCGGTGGCGCAGGCGTCTGGAGCAGCGGGCCCACTGCCGGTCAATTCCGGTGGTGCCGATGCTCCGGCGATCTCGGGTACGCCGCTGACAGGGAACACACTTGCCGTGTCTGCGGGCTCGTGGACGAACACGCCGGCGAGCTACACGTACCGCTGGCTGGTGTCGAACAATGGTTCGACGGGCTGGTCGGTGGCATCGGGCGTGACGGGCACGACGTCGAGCTACGTGATCCCCGGCGGCTATGCCGGGAAGTATCTGCAGGCGCGTGTGATCGCGCACAACGGCTCGACGTGGTCGGAGGCGGCATACACAAATGCGGTCCTGGTGCCGGCGCCGCCCGTGAACACGGTGGTGCCTGCGGTCACGGGCACGGTCCAGGTGGGCGACGCGCTGTCGGCCAATTCGGGCACGTGGACGTATCCGCCGGCCGATGCCAGTGGCTACGCGTATGAGTGGCAGGTGTCTGACGATGGCAACGCGCCATGGGTCGCCGCCACCGGAAGCGGCGCCGCCACCAACAGCTACACCGTGGCGCTCGCCGACGACAACAAGTACCTGCGCGTGAAGGTGACTGCCACCAACGACGCTGCCTCGACCAGTGCCTACAGCACCCCTACGGGTGCCGTCAACATCCCGGCACCTGTGAACACCGGCGCACCGGCGATCTCAGGCACCGTCGGTACGGGTGCAGTGCTCACCGCAACAGCCGGTACGTGGAACGCCTTCGCAACCGACAGCCCCACGTACCAGTGGCAGGTCTCCGACGATGGCTCCGGCAACTGGACGAGCGCCTCGGGCAGCGGTGCAACCACCGACGCGTACACCGTGGCTGACGCAGATGCCGGTAAGTACCTGCGCGTTGTGGTGACTGCCCACAACCGCCAGCACACAACCGACCAGGCGAGCGATGCCACCACGGTGGTCATCGGTCAGCCCGCCAACACCGAGCTGCCCGCAATCTCGGGCACTGCGGGCGTTGGCCAGCAGCTCACG
>JBAXJA010000125.1:0-4754 GCA_037138115.1 Thermoleophilia bacterium
GGTGGGTGACCTCATGTCTGCCATTGCCCTGCTGGATGCAGGAGCGCAGCGGGTTTCGACGAACGCCGCCCCTGTGATGGTGGACACCCTTATGGGCGTGGCCGCGTGAGCGCCGTGCCGGGCGATCCCGCGAGCCGTATCGCTTTCGGCGACGACGGGCTCGTGCCCGCTGTTGTTCAGGATGCCGATAGCGGTCGCGTGCTCACGCTGGCGTGGATGAATGCCGAGTCGCTGGGGCGCACGCTGGAGACCGGCCAGACCTGGTTCTGGAGCCGCTCGCGCCAGGAATTGTGGAACAAGGGCGCCACCAGCGGTAACACGCAGGTGGTAACCGGCGTGTCCACCGACTGCGACGACGACGCCATTGTGGTGTCGGTGCGCCCCGCCGGACCTGCCTGCCACACCGGTGAGAACAGCTGCTTCCACGTGCCCCTCAGCGGCACGGTGGGTGCCGACAATGCGCCCTACGCCATGCTTCCCGACCTCGAGGCCATCGTGCGTGCCCGCGCGGCCGAGGCCGACCCCGAGTCGTCGTACACGGCGTCGCTCATCCACCGCGGCATTGACACCATGTGCAAGAAGATCGGCGAGGAGGCCACCGAGGTGGCCATCGCGGCGAAGGGTGAGGAGCGCGATCAGCTCATCTATGAGAGCGCCGATCTGCTGTACCACCTTGTTGTGCTGTGGCAGTCGCTCGACGTGCGCCTGGCGGACGTGGCCGAGGAACTGGCATCGCGGAGGCGGGAGCAGGGGTGACCACCCTTCGCATCGACGTGCCCGCGCGCACCCCCGGCGCGGGCATCGCGGTGACCCCTTCGCTGGACGAGGTGCGGGCGCTCTCCTCGCAATACCGTCAGGTGCAGGTGTTTCACACGTATCTCGCCGACTGCGAGACGCCAGTGGGCGCCATGCTGAAGTTGCGTGACGGTGGCCCGTGCTTCCTGCTCGAGTCTGCCGAGGAGGGTCAGCGCATTGGCCGGTACTCGATGCTCGGCATCGATCCCCGGGCCATTATCCGCGCCGAGGGCGGGCGTCTGGTGATGCGTCGGGACGACGGCACCGAGACGGAGCTCGACGCCTCGGATCCCTTTGGCGCGGTGCAGTCGGTGGTGCTGGATGCGGCGGTTGCCCCGCCGGCCAATGAGATGGCGTTCTGGGGCGGTGCCGTGGGCTTCTTCGGCTACGACCTGGTGCGCACGGTGGAGCACCTGCCCGACGTACCGCACGACGATCTGGCGATCCCCGACATGGTGATGATGGTGACCGGCCCCGTGGTGCTGTTTGACCACCTCCGGCGGTCCATCACCATCATGGCCCCGTGCCCGGTGCAGACCGGTATTGACCCGGACCCGGCCTACGCGGCCACCATCGGTGTGATTGAGGCGATCAAGGCGCGTCTGGCGGGCCCGGTGCCGGTACCGACACCTCATGTCCCCGCCGAGATCGGGATGGTGGAGAGCAATATCGGCCACGACCGGTTCTGTGCCGGGGTTGAGGCCGTACGCGAGTACGTGTACGCCGGCGATGCATTTCAGGTGGTCCCCTCACAGCGGTTCTCAGTGCAGACCGACCTCGAGCCCTTCGCCATCTACCGCGGCCTGCGCACGGTGAATCCGTCGCCGTACATGTTCTTCATCGACACCGGCGATGTGCAGTTGGCCGGATCGTCGCCCGAGATGCTGGTGAAGGTGACCGAGGGCGTGGTTGAGACCCGTCCCATCGCCGGTACCCGCCAACGCGGTGGCGACCGCGCGGAGGATCTGGCGCTGGCCGCGGAGCTCTTGGCCGATCCCAAGGAACGTGCCGAGCACGTAATGCTGGTGGACCTGGGCCGTAACGATCTTGGTCGTGTGTGCGAGCCGGGAAGCGTGCGGGTGAAGGATCTGATGGTGGTCGAGTACTACAGCCATGTGATGCACATCGAGAGCAGCGTGGTGGGGCGTCTCGCCGAGGGGCGGCGGGCCGTGGACGCGCTGCGCTCAACGTTCCCGGCGGGCACCCTGAGCGGGGCCCCCAAGGTGCGGGCAATGGAGATCATCGACGAACTGGAGCCCACCAAGCGCGGGCCGTACGGCGGTGCGGTCGGCTACCTGGGGTTCAACGGGGACCTCGACACCTGCATCACCATCCGCACGATCGTGTGTCGTAATGGTGGGTGCCACGTGCAGGCAGGTGCCGGCGTGGTGGCCGACAGCAACGCCGAATCGGAGTTCGAGGAGACCCAGCGCAAGGCTGCGGGCATGTTTCGGGCCATCGAGGTGGCGGCGCAGCAGGAGGACTGGTGAGCAGCCCCCACGTCGTCATCGTCGATAACTACGACTCGTTCACCTACAACCTCTTCCAGTATCTGGCCGAGTTGGGCGCGCGGGTGGATGTGCACCGCCACGACCGCATCACGGTGGATGGCATACGCGACCTCACGCCCACGCACGTGGTCATCTCACCCGGCCCCAAGACACCCGACGAGGCCGGCATCTCGCTGGATGTCATCCGCGAGATGGCCGGGGAGGTGCCCATCTTGGGCGTGTGCCTGGGCCATCAGGCCATCGGTCAGGCATTTGGTGGCGACGTGGTGCGGGGGTCTGAGCCGGTGCACGGCAAGACGAGTGAGATCAGCCACGACGGGCGTACCGTGTTCGCCGGGCTGCCCGAGCCCATGACCGCCACCCGCTACCACTCGCTGGTGGTTGACCCGGCCACGCTTCCTGACGTGCTTGAGGTATCGGCATGGTGCGATGGCGACGTCATCATGGGGCTGCGCCACCGCGAACTTCCCGTGGAGGGCGTGCAGTTTCACCCCGAGTCAATCCTCACCGATGCAGGTCGTACCCTGCTCGGCAACTTTCTGGACACACGAATCTAGTGCCCGACCCAATCCTCACCGACGCCATCGAACGCCTGCTCTCCCGCGAGGACATCGGCCGGGCCGGCGCGCAGGCCGCCGTTGGCGTGATCATGGATGGATCGGTGGAGGACGCCCAGGTCGCCGGGTTTCTCATCGCGTTGCGCGCGAAGGGGGAGACTGCGGAGGAACTGGCGGGCATCGCCGACGCCGTGCGCGTACGGGCTGAGACCGTCACGGTCGACCCGTCGCTCACCCTTGTGGACACCTGCGGCACAGGGGGCGGACCATCCACGGTCAACATCTCCACCGGTGCCGCGTTCCTCGCCGCCGGAGCCGGTGCCCACGTCGCCAAACACGGCAACCGTGCGGTGACGTCGTCGTGCGGCAGCGCCGATGTGCTGGAGGCAATGGGAGCCCGGGTGGACCTCGCCCCCGAGGCGGTTGCCGAGTGCATTGAGACGGTCGGAGTGGGGTTTATGTTCGCGCCGGGTCACCACCCGGCATTTCGGCATGTGGCCCCTGCGCGCAAGGCGCTGGGCGTGCGCACGGCCTTCAATCTGCTCGGCCCGCTCGCGAATCCCGCGGGGGCACGCCGTCAGGTGATCGGGGTGAACGGCCGCGACTACATCCAGCGCGTTGGGCAGGCGATCCGCGGGCTGGGCACCGAGCGCGCCATCGTGGTGTGTGGCCGCGACGGACTTGACGAGATCAGCACCATGGATGCCACCGACGCAGTGCTCATCGAGGAGGACCGCCTGGATGCGTTTGTGATCGACCCGGCGTCGCTCGGTATCCGGCCGCCGTCGCCTGGCGATCTGGCCGGCGGGGGTCCCGATGACAACGCGCGCATTCTGGTGCGTGCGATCGGCGGAGCCGCCGGGCCGGTGCGCGACATCCTTGTGGTCAACGCAGCCGCCGCGCTGTGGATGGCGGGCATCGCATCGTCGCTGCAGGACGGCATGGAGCGCGCCGAGGAGGCCGCCACCTCAGGCGCGGCGAACGATGTGCTCGAGCGCTTCATCAATACGACCGGGCGCCTGGCGCCCGCGGCATAGAGAGGTACGAACCCCCGACATGTCCACCTTTCTCGAACAGGTCATCGAGCGCACCCGCACGGATGTGGATGCCCGTGCCAGAGCCGTTCCCATCGAGGTGCTCGAAGCGCGCATCGAGCCCCGTCGCAGCCGACCGTTTTCCGAGGCGCTCATCGCCGAGGGAATCTCGCTCATCGCCGAGATGAAGAGGGCGAGTCCGTCCAAGGGGCCCATACGTCCCGACGCGACAGTGAGCGAGATCGTGCGGGCCTACGAGGCCGCTGGCGCGTCAGCATGCTCGGTGCTCACAGAGGGTGCGTGGTTTGGTGGCTCGCTGGACGACCTGATTGAGGCTCGCGCCGCGTGTGCCCTTCCGCTGTTGCGTAAGGATTTCATCGTCACGAAGTACCAGATCGTGGAAGCCCGGGCTGCCGGGGCCGATGCCGTGCTGCTCATCGTTGCCGCCTTAAGCCCTGATCGCCTGGTGGAACTTCAGGAGATCGCCGCCGCCGCCGGGCTTGATTGCCTTGTGGAGGTGCACGACGAGGACGAGATGGAGATCGCCATCGAGGCCGGTGCCGAGATCATCGGCGTGAACAACCGCAATCTGCATACGCTTGAGGTGGATCCGGAAACAGCGCTGCGGCTGCTGCCGGACGCGCCGGCCGGAACAATTGTGGTGGCCGAGAGCGGCATCACGTCGCGCGCGGACGTCGAGCGCCTCGAGGTGGCCGGTGTTGATGCAATCCTCGTGGGCGAGATGCTGATGCGAAGCGATGACACCGGTGCGTCTGTGCGTGCGCTCCTCGGGTCGGCGAGGTCGTCGGACTGACCCGCCGCCTTGCAGCCGCAGCGCTGCTTCTTGCCGTCGCAGC
>JBAXJA010000126.1:0-4745 GCA_037138115.1 Thermoleophilia bacterium
GGCGGCGACGTCGCCGCCCTCCGCGCAGCCCAGATGGGAGCGCAGGTCACGCTTATCGAGCGGGCGGAGCTCGGAGGTACCTGCCTCAACTGGGGCTGCATTCCCACCAAGGCCCTACTGGCCGCGGCCGACCTGCTGCGAAAGATCCGCGAGGCAAAGGACTTCGGGATCCTCGTGGGCGAGGTTGGATACGACTTCGCCGCCATGATGGCCCGCAAGGAGGACATCGTCACCAAGATGCGCGGTGGCGTGCAGGGCGCATGCGAGCGCAAGGGCGTCACCGTGCTGAAGGGGCAGGGCGTAATCGATGGTGATGCCGTGGTGGTCGATGGCACGCGCGTCGAGTACGACCACCTGGTGGTGGCCACGGGCACCGAGCCCGCGGGCCTTCCCGGCATCGACATGGACCACCCCGCGGTGCTCACCAGCAACGACATCCTTGTGCTGCCCGAGGTGCCCGAGACGCTGCTCATTCTTGGTGCAGGGGTCATCGGCTGCGAGTTCGCCAGCCTGTTCCAGCCGCTGGGCGTGAAGGTGACGATGGTGGAGATGCTGCCGCGGATCCTCGCCGGTATCGACAACCGCACCGCCAAGCAGTTCCAGAAGTACCTCGCGAAGGATGGCGCCGAGATCCATCTGGGTCGCCGCCTCGAGGAGGTCACCTCGTACTCCGATACGGGTGTCACCGTGAAGCTGGACGACGGCACCGAGATCTCCGCCGAGAAGATGCTCATCTCAATCGGCCGCAAGCCTCAGACCCGCGATATCGGGCTGGAGGCGGCCGGCGTGCTGGTGAACGAGCGCGGCCACATTGAGGTTGACGAGTTCCTACGCACGGCGAACCCGAAGGTGTGGGCTGTGGGTGACTGCATCGGTGGCATGCAACTGGCGCACCTGGCATCTGCCGAGGGCGCACGTGCCGCCGAGAACATCCTGGGCCCGCATCAGGTGCCGATGGACCGCACCGTGGTTCCTTCCTGCATCTATACGCACCCTGAGATCGCCACGGTGGGCCTGAACCGCGACACCGCCGAGGAGAAGGGCCTCAAGATCAAGGTGGGGCAGGCCCGCTTTGCCGGATCGGGCAAGGCACTCGGCGAGGGTGAGAGCGACGGGTTCGCCCAGCTCATCGCCGATGCCGATACCGACCTGCTGCTGGGCGCCACCATCATGGGGGCACATGCCGTGGAGATGATTCACGAGGTGGGTGTGGCAATCAGCGACGGCTACACCATGCGCGACCTGGGCGAGATCATCCACGCGCACCCCACCATCAGCGAGATGGTGATGGATGCCGCCCAGCAGGGCGAGGGCGTGGCGCCCTACCTGTCGTAGGCCCGATGCGCGTCGTCCGGCCGGGTTCGCAGTCGGTACCAGATGCCCTGGCACTGTCGTTGCGAATGCTGGCCGATGCAGATGGCCCGGCACTGGTGGTGCACCAGGTGGCTCCCGCTGCGATCACCTGCGGGCGGGCCCAGCTGAAGACGGTGGACACTGACGCCATCGCCCGGTCGGGGCTGCAACTGGTGCCACGCGCATCGGGCGGCGGCCCGGTGCTGTGGGACGACGATCTCATCGCCATCGACGTGATCCTCATTCACGGTGACCCGCGCCTGCCTGACGATGTTGTGGCCGCCTACCGCTGGGTTGGCGAGGCAGTGGCATCAGCGCTCCAGGGCCTCGGCATCGCGGGGGCGCGAGCCGTGCCACCCGACGAGGCGCGCGCATGGCCAGTGGGTGCCTCATCGGGCCTGTGCTTCGGTGGCCTCTCCCCCTGGGAGGTGGTGGTGGGCGACCGCAAACTGCTCGGGCTCTCACAGGTGCGAAAGCAGGCGGGGGCCATCATTCAGGTGGGTGTGCCGATGCGCCTCAACTCCGTACGCCTTCTGCAGGCGGTGGGTGCGCCGGAGGGTGCGGCACACGACATCGCGTCCCGCACCGCCGGTGTGGCCGATCTGGTCCCGGGTATTTCGCCGGAGCACGTCACCGATCAACTGCTCGTCGAACTGATCCGCTCCGCGATATAGCCCGGATGCACGGCTAGGTTCGGGCGTCAATCACCGGCACGTCGTACGTGCGAAGCGCGGCGTCAGGAGTGAGCAGTACCAGTCCCTCGACCTGCGCCTGGGCGACGAGCATGCGATCGAATGGGTCGCGATGGTGCATCGGAAGTGCCCCCGCTCTGACGGCATGGTCAACCCGGATGGGCAGGTCGTGCATGAGCCCAGCCTCCATCCACTCGGCGACCTCCCCCTCCACCCGCAGTTTGCCGATGCCCCGCTTGAGCGATATCTCCCACACCGACGCCACGCTGACAAACGCCTCGGTGCCGGGGTTCTCAATGATCCGCGCCGCCTCCGGGCCCAGCTGCGGGTCATCTGCAAACCACCAGATGAGCGTGGCACTGTCAATGAGGACTCTCACTCATCGCCCCCGTAGAAAAGGCGCTCCAGCTCCGGATCAGGGTCCCAGCAGTCCTCGGATGCCCAGATCATCCCTCGCGCGAATCCGCCCTTGCGGCGACGCGGTGGCTCGACATACGGCACGATCCTCGCAACTGGCGATCCGTTGTTCTCCACCACCACGTCGTCGCCGTCATTCGCCTGACGGACGAGACGCGAGAAGTTGGTCTTCGCCTCGTGCATTCCCACCGTGATGCGCATGCGGGTCTTCTCCTTCTCCGATATGGACTAAGTCTAGTCCGTCCTTCTCTCCCGTATCCACCCGGCGCAGGCAGGTCGCCCCGGGGCGACCGCTAACTTCATCCCCGTGAGTTCATCGCCACGAGACCGGCGCCCGGCGCCAAGGAATGCCCGGCGGCGCAGACGCAGGCGGCGCGGCAACCCGCTGCTGATGATCAGCCTCCTTGTCCTCGTGGTGATCGTGGCCGCCATCGCCTACTCAGACGGCGAGGACTCCCCGGCGCCGTCAAGAGCCGAGGCCGCACCCGCTGCCAAAGCCCCCACGGCGGAGAGCGCGGCGCCTGTGCAGGGCACCGCGAATGTGGCCATCACCTCGGTGGGCGACGTGGTCATGGGCACGCCCGAGTTCGGGCTGCCGCCGGCAGGCGGATCAACCCTCTTCAGCTCGGTCGCGCCGCTGCTGAAGGGCGACGTGGTATTCGGAAACCTCGAAGAGGCGCTGGCCACCGGCCCGGGGTCGAAGTGCGGCGGCGCGAGCGGTGGCGGGTGCTATGCGTTTGCCAGCCCACCCTCGTACGCACGCAACCTCAAGGCCGCGGGTTTCACCGTGATGGGCATCGCCAATAACCACGCGCTCGACTGGGGCACGAGCGGGCAGCGCAGCACCGTGGCCGCGCTCGATTCGCAGGGGATCCTCCACGCCGGACGGCCAGGTGAGATCGCAGTGCAGAAGCTCCCCGGCGGCGGATCGGTGGCCGTCATCTCGGTGGCGCCCTATTCGTGGTCGCAGAACGCCCTGAACATCCCCGCCACTGCCGCCCTGGTGCGAAAGGCCACGACGATGGCACCCATTGTGATGGTGAACATGCATGTGGGGGCAGAGGGTTCGAGCGCGACGCACGTGCCACGCGCAAGTGAGACCTTCCTCGGCGAGGACCGCGGTAACTCGCGTGCCCTCGCCCGCGCCATGGTCGATGCCGGCGCCGATCTGGTGGTTGGCCAAGGCCCCCATGTGCTGCGCGGCATGGAGTTCCGCAACGGGCGGCTCATCGCCTACAGCCTCGGCAACTTCCTGGGCTACAAGACATTCGCGGTGGGCGGGGTCAGCGGCCAGAGCGGTGTGCTCGCAGTGAGCCTCGCGCCCGACGGCGCGTTTACCGCCGCACGCTTCTCCCCCACCACGCTCTCCGGGGACGGCGTGCCGTCACCCGGTGGATCGGGCATTTCGATCATCCAGTCACTGTCGCGACAGGACTTCGGCCCGACGGCCGCACGTCTCTCATCAAGCGGTGACATCACCCCACCGCGCTGACCACACGAAAGGCACCCCATGTCCATGCCCGCACGTATTGCAGCAGCACTTGCCCTCGCCGCCGTACCGGTCATCGTCCTCACCGGATGCTCATCCGATAGCACGACCACCGTCACCGATACCGCGACCACCACCGTGACAACTCCTGCTGCAGACACCACGACGGCCGCCGTGACCACGACGACGGCCAGCACGGTCACCGAGGCGAGCGCACCCACCCGGTGCGCCAATGGCGATCTCGACGTGAGTCTGGGCCAGGGCCAGGCGGGAGCGGGGTCGGCCGAGGTCGTCGTCGTCCTCACCAACAATGGCATGGGCCCGCCGTGCACCCTGGGGGGCTATCCCGGCATGGCGTTCTACGCCGCGAACGGCACCGAGCTCGCTGGCACTGTCAAGCGGGGCGGCACCACGCTGTTTACCGACCCGGGCCCCAGCACACTGACGCTCGCACCCAATGGGTCGGTGTCGTACAGCCTGGGATTCACCAATGCCCAGAACGATGGCTGCGAGAACACCGGCTATGTGACGGTGACTCCCCCCGGCGCCACGCAGTCGATCAAGGTGACCACCACGGGACAGAACACGATCACCGTGTGCGAGGGGCAGCCGATCACGGTGTCGGCGCTGGTGCAGGGCAGCGGCGGTGCGCCCCAGTAGACCCGGCTACTGCAGGGCGTCGTCGAGTGGACCACCCACCGGAGGCGTCCTGCCGCTGACGCCGGCGACCAGCACCGCTGGCCCGGCATCCGAGCGCTGAATCAGGTCATGCATGGCCGCATCAAGATCTGCAG
>JBAXJA010000127.1:0-4736 GCA_037138115.1 Thermoleophilia bacterium
GGCATGCCGCCGGGGGCCTGAAGGGTGATTCCTGCAGCGGGGAGCACTTCCCCGGGCCCCCGTACGGCCTCCGGGGCCCATCGCTGCGCGAGCAGCGCGACGGCCAGGAGCGCCTCGGTCCATGCGAAGGCCTCGCCGATGCACTTGCGATTGCCCCATCCAAACTCAAACCACACACCCTTGGGGATCCCTGGCGCGGCCTCGTCGAATGCCCCGTCATCATTGATCCAGCGGTCGGGTCGGTAGACCAGTGGATCGGTCCACCACCTGGGGCTGCGATGGAGCGTGAACGGGGATGCGAACACCATGGCCCCGGCGGGGATCGTCCACCCGCCCACCTCCATATCGACCAAGAGGCGACGCCCCTGCGCCCATGCAGCGGGGTAGAGGCGCATCGCCTCCATCAGAATCGCCCGGGTGCGAGGAAGGTTTGGCAGGTCGTCCATCCCGGGATCCCGGCCACCGAGCACAGAGTCCAGCTCCTCGTGCAGCCACGTGGCCCAATCGGGGTTCCAGGCGAGCAGCATCCACGTCCACGACAGCGTGACCGAAGTCGTCTCGTGCGCGGCGAGCACCATGGTCATGGCCTCGTCGCGCAACTGTTCGTCGGTCATGCGCTCGCCCTGTTCCTGCGCCGCGATGAGCATGCTGAGCACATCGCCGGTGTCCCCAGCTGCGCGGTGCTCGTCAATCATCCGCAGGATGGTGGCGTCGAGTGTGGCGAGATCACGCAGGCTTTGCCGGCGCCCAGGGGTGGGGATGCGCACATCGAGCGCGATCATGCGCGGGCTCATGAGAAGCCGCGAGCCGAGGCCCTTCATCACGGCATTCAGGCTCTCGCCGAACTCCTTCGCGTCGCCACGCAGGTCGCTGCCAAATAGCGTGCGGCCCGCGATGAGGAAGGTGAGCTCCGACATGGCCGTTGAGATATCAACCTCAGCGCCGTCAACCCACCCCGTTTCACACTCGAGGGTGATTCTCACCATGTCCCGCGAGTAACCGGCGATGCGCTCGCGGTGGAAGGCGGGCTGCGCCAGTCGCCGCCTTTGCAGGTGCGGCTCGCCGTCGCTTGTGAGCAGGCCATTGCCCACAACCGCCTTCGCGCCGCGTAGCGCCCGGCCCTTCATAACCTCCCGCCCGCGCGAAAACACCTCGACGATGAGCGCGGGATCGGAGAGCATGTAGCAGCGTTCTCCGGGCAGCCGGAAGTATGCAATCTCGGGATAGTCCCGCTCCAACTCCACGAATGCTCCGAGCGCAGTGCTGGGCCGTGCGAAGCGCAAGGGAAACCGCAGCCCCCGCGGCCCGGGCGGCCGCGGCACGTCACGACGCCGATCCTTCGGTGGATCGATGTCCGAATGCGCCACACGTGCGGCAATCGCCCGTGCTGTGGCTTTGAGGTCGGGCGAGATGCTCATCGGGCCAACTCTCGCATAGCAACAGACGACCTGCCGCCCAGCAAGTGGCGGGTCACGGGTGCAACCGCCCCGCGCAGGGAGTCCCTGCTAGGTGTGGCGCCCCAAGGTGATGATGTGGGACCACACCGTTGACGGGCCGCCGTCCGGGATGAAGGTAATGGCCATGCGCAGGGTGAGGGGTCGGTGACGTAGACCCGTCCGTGATGCCGGCCCGAGCGTGCACCGAAATGTGTAGGTGCCAGCCGAATCGATGTGCGACACCGAGTTGCATCGCGTGGTCCTGCGCGCGCCGCGCGTCGTGGTGCCACGGGCCACCACGGTGCCCGCGCCGGGAAGGGTGACGGCCGAGGTGATGACCACCGAGCGCCGCGTGTACGACGGGCGTGTCGATCGAACCGTGAGCGATCGGCTCTGGGCGGCGGGAGCACTGGGGCGAGGTGCGACGACGATCTGATGTGTGGCGGTGCTGGTCAGGCCAATTCGGTCAGTCACGGTGAGGGACACCGCGTACGTCCCGGATGTGCTGAAGCGGTGCGACACGGAGACACCCGAACCATCGGCAGATCCATCGCCCCATCCCCAGCGGTAGTCAGTGATTGCTCCATTGGTCGTGGTGGAACCGGACGCGTCAAAGGTGGCGTCGTCCCCTGCGAGAACATCGGAAGGGGCGGTGAACGCGGCTGCCGGAGTGGTGCCAAGGAATACCTGTCCGGCGGCACCCCTGCTCATGCCGTCTGCTCGCATCACGGTGAGCGCCACGTTGTAAGAAAAGAACGGGAACTCGTGCGTGATCGTGGGCGAGTCGGTCTCGATTGGGGTGAAGTCGTCGTCGATGATCCACACGTACTTTGCTCCCGGACCGGCATCGGTGATGGCCGTTAACGTCGCTGTTGTGTCGGAGATGCGCGTAGTCGTGAACGACGCCGCAAGCGGCATGGGAGCGAACGGCAACCGGTAAAGGCACTGCCCGGTGAAGTTGCTCCACTCCGGCTGATACCAGTAGGTGCGCCCGTTGATCACCTGGGCCCCGTTTTCCCGGTCACATTTGTCGCCGTTTTCGAGGCCGGTCGCGGTGTCGGCCCATGCCGTCTGTACGTTGACAAGTGGGTCAGTAATGGCCTCGTTGTGCTCGTGACTCAGACCCCCCGAGATGAGGCCGTCCGAGTCACCGTTGGGATGGGTGCCGCCGTCGCAACCCTGAACCCCGGTGACGTAGTTGTCGACGGAGTAGATGATCGGGGAGTCCTCCGGCCCGATGGAGCCATGGAATGCGCAGTAGAGGGGCCTGGTCGAGCCCGCCGAGCAGCTGGCATTCGGCGTGCCGCCGGTGCAGCTCTCGACGTTGGGTGGGGTGATCAGGAAATACTGGTGTCTGATGTCCTTGGGCAGGTGACCGCTGGCAACCACACGGCTGATTTCAGCTTCCATCTGCGCGGTGGTCAGGCAAACGCCGACCTCGCTGCAGCCATTTGCTGGATAGGGCTGGGTGTCAACAATGCGCCCACCGAAGTGCGAGTCGTAGGCGGCCACATTGCCGTTTGAGTCGTTGTACTGGGTCGCGACGGACTCCACATTCTGCCGCCCGGCGCCACCGCTGGCCTGCGACAGGGTGCTGTCGTGCGCCAAGTCGACGAAGTACTGGTCAACCCCATTGGCGTAACCGGCGGGAAAGGCGGAGAGGCCACTGGGGCTCCAGTAGATGGTGTAGTTGGTGTTGGACGGCATGACCGGGCCGCCGTTGTAGTCGAGGTTGTGGAAGGCGAGGTCGAAGGCGGACATCTCCGGTGGCTGGTCGGACCGCACGGGTGCGTACTTGAGGACCTTGCCGCTCGGGAGCGTCATGGTCGCGGCGGTCGCCGGGCCAGCAGCGATACCCACCAACGCGAGGGCGGCGGCGAGGAGGAGGAGCGCACGCCCCAGAAACGAGCGCACCGAGTGGGAGGACGTCGGCATTGCGAAATCAATCTACCTAAGACGCATCCCGGGCCTCGCCGTCTCAGCATGGGAGGTGCTGAGAGAACTCCATCACCCGGCCGATGGGTTTGCAGAAGCGGGCGTGTGCACACCCGGCAGACCACCTGTCACCTCGTAGGCGCCATCACGCCGACGATCGGGATGATCCGTCAAGACGGGGCCGGCGCACAGTCAGCGAATCGTGACATCCGCGCATACGCGCGCATGCCACCCCGGGATTGTGCGGTGGTAAAGTTTATTTCCACATTGCGAACTGGAGTAATAATAGAGTCCGCAGCGCAGCGCAGCGAATCGAGAGCGTGGTGGTCCATCGGCACTGAGGCGCAGGACGTGATCAATCATCGGAGCCAGCAAGTCGCGACACGGCCGGATGCTTCAGCCGCCGTGAGCCGGATGCCTTCGTCGTCGAAGCCGTCGCTCCGGCCAGGCGCCGATCCAATGCCCCACCCACCGGCATGGGCTCCCGAGATCATTCAGGGTGGGATGGGGGCTGGCGTGTCGGGATGGCATCTCGCCCGTGCGGTGAGCCTCACCGGGCACCTCGGCGTGGTGTCCGGCCTCGGCCTCGACGTCATGGTGACCCGCCAGCTTCAGCGAGGTGATCCCACTGGCGATTACCGCCGTGCGCTCGCGCACTTTCCCATCCCGCGCATCGCCCAGCAGGTAATCGATCGCTACTTCGTGGAGGGGGGGATCAGCGAAGGGGCACCGTTTCGGCCCGTACCCCAGCTGGTGGTTCACCCCAGCCGGGCGAGCGCTCAGCTTGCCGTCGTCACGAACTTCGCCGAGATCTTCCTGGCCAAGGAGGGGCACAACGGCTCCATTGGGGTGAACTACCTCGAGAAGACGCAGATGGCCACACCTGCCGTGGTGTACGGCGCCATGCTCGCCGGGGTGGACTACGTGCTGATGGGCGCGGGTGTGCCTGCGGAGATCCCAAATCTTCTCGACGCGTTCGCGTTCGGTCGCGAGGGCGAGTTGACTCTCGCGGTTCATGGTGGCGACGCCGCGACTGCTCCCTCGGTGTCATTCTCTCCCGAGAGCATTCTGGGCTATGCACCGCCCCTGGCGCGGCCACGCTTTCTCGCCATCGTGTCGTCAACCATGCTCGCCACGTACCTCTCACGCGAGGACCGCACCCGACCCGATGGCTTTGTAGTGGAGGGCATTTCTGCTGGCGGGCACAGCGCCCCGCCCCGCGGGCGCCTCAGGCTCGAGGACGACGGCCAGCCCGCGTATGGACCGCGCGACACCGTGGAACTGGCCACGGTGCGGGCGCTGGGTTTGCCGTATTGGCTGGCGGGCGGCTATTCCAGCCCCGAGCGTCTGCTCGAGGCGAAGCAG
>JBAXJA010000128.1:0-4698 GCA_037138115.1 Thermoleophilia bacterium
AGGCGACCGTGGGAGTCGAACCCACTCATGTCGGTTTTGCAGACCGATGCGTTCCCAGTTCGCCAGGTCGCCGAGGCGGACCCGCACACTAGGACACGAAGCGCCCTGCATGCCACCCCTGGTGCCCAGTAAGGTCACCCAATGCATCGACTCCCGCGCACCCTGCCAATCGCCGCCCTCGCACTGACGGCCTGCCTTGCGTGCTCGGCCACGGCGATGGGGCACGCAGTGGTGACGCTCGGCGGCAAGACGGCCACGGCCGGCGGCTCAGGCAACCTTTCGCTGACGATTGAGCACGGCTGCAGCGGCGGACTGGCCACCGATCATGTGGTTGCCTGGTTCTCGTCTGATTGGCGGTCGATCCGCCCCACGGGTCCGGCCGGGTGGACCCCAACGATTGCCCACGCGACGGGTGGGGACTGGACGGTCACCTGGGCCGCGGTTGGCGACCCCACCCCATTCGCACAACCATTCACGCTCACCATGCGCGTGGGCTGGCCGCGGAACCCGCGCATCTACACGGTGCCCACCCTGCAGTTCTGCGGGGCAGCGGGTATGGCGTGGACCGACCCCTATACAGGGCCGGCAGATGCCCATCACCAGTCGCCCGCGGACTTCCCCGTGCCGCGCATTCGCGTCAGCCCGAGATAGGCACCGAAAACGACGAAGCCCCGCCGGAGCGGGGCTTCTCGAGGAGCGGGTGAAGGGACTCGAACCCTCGACCTTCTGCATGGCAAGCAGACGCTCTAGCCAACTGAGCTACACCCGCGAGGCCGGGGAAGATTAGCAGGCCGCGCACCATGGGTCGGTGTTCACCGACGACGCCATCACCTGCACCCCGGTGGTGCTGAGCGCAGCCGCAAGCAGGGGCGTCCACATGCGAAGCACGTGGCCCTCAACCGCGCCATGGGCCACGTTGACAAGGCCCATCCCCTCAGCGGCATCAAAGTCGTGGTACTTGAGGTCACCGGTCACGTAGGCATCAGCCCCGCAATCGCGTGCGGCGTCAATGAGCGATCCGCCGGACCCGGTGCAGATGGCAACGCGCTGCACCGGCATGTCCGGATCCCCCGCCAGGCCGAGGTTGGCCGTGCGCGGGCAGAACTCCCGCACTGCCAGGGCAGCCAGCGCCGCGAGGGTTGTTGTGGGGACCTCGCCCACCCGGCCGAGCCCGAGCGCCGGGTCGCGGGGCGATGGGACCAATGGTGTGGTGCCCGTCATTCCGAGCGTCTGGGCCATCAGATCATTCAGACCACCACGAGCAGAATCGAGGTTGGTATGAGCGGCAATGATGGCCACCCGGTCCTCGGCGGCACGGAGCACCAGACGCCCAGACGTGCGGGCATCGCTCACCGCCGTGAGTGCCGGGAAGATGGGTGGGTGGTGCAGCACGATCGCCTGTGCGCCGAGGGATGCGGCCTCGTGAAGCACCGCCGCGCGCAGGTCGAGCGCCACCAGCACGGTGGTGACCTCACGGTCGCGACGCCCCACCATGAGCCCCACGTTGTCCCAGGGCTCGGCCAGCGAGAACGGTGCGAGTGCATCAACCGCTGCGAGCAGGCCGCCCACATCGATGCGAGCCACGGCTACGGGCCACCGAGTGGGAAGCGCTTCATCAACACCACGGCGTCACCCGCTGCGGCCAGGCCGAGGACCGTGAGGATGACCAGAGCGGTGGAGGTGAGCGTTGCCTGCTGATCGAGGATGACCCCAATGATGAGCGCACCCGCGAACCACACCAGCGCCCGCCCGTAGCGACCGGTGTACACGTGGCCGAGTCCGGGGATGAGAATGCTGAGGACCACCGTGACGATGATCGACCGGCCTGCAGGCCGACGCGGGGCGGATGGTGGCGGGCTGGGACTCATGCGGTGATCGTCCGGCCCTCACGGGCCCACTCCACGGGTCCGCCGAACACGGCTTGCGCCTGCGCCACGGATGCCTCACGGTCGATGCCGGGATAGCCATGCACCAGCACCAGGCGACCGGCCTCGGCACGACGGGCGATCTCCCCCGCTGCGGCTGCGTTGAGGTGGGGCACTCCCTCCACGAGGTCGCCGGTGCCCCACGAGCACTCCAGCAGCAGCACGTCGGTACCGCGGGCCAGATCAGACAGGGCGTCGTTGGGGGCGCAGTCGGCGCCGTAGGTGATGGACCGTCCCGCGTGATCGACCCGCATGGCATGCGTGGGTGGCAGGTGGGGCACCTCTGCGTGAGCGATAACCAGATCACCCACCAGCATGGTGCCCTCGCCACGCGGAATCTCGTGGAAGGTGACGTCGGCCCAACTCTCGCCCCCGACGATGGAATCCAGACGATCGCGAAGCCCTGCGGGCCCATGCACCTCAAGGGCGTGCCCCACGCCGGGGCCATGCGCCATGTACACCCGAAGCGCCAGTAGGTCGCTCAGGTGATCGGGATGGAGATGGCTGATGAGCACGGCGCCGAGGTCAACCGGATCCATCACGCCCGTCAGCCGGTTAAACGTGCCCGACCCCATATCGAGTACCACCGATGAGTCACCAGCGCGCACGACATACGAACTCTGGGCCTGATTGGGGTCGCCGAATGCCGCTCCCGCCCCCAGGGGAATGATCTCGAGCCCGTCGATCACGGGCGGTCGTCGACGGTCGGCGGCACGCGGCTCATGCTATACCGGCTACATGAGACGACCTCGCCTGCTCCTGATCCCCGCCGCTGGCCTTGCAGCGCTCACGCTGGTGGGATGCGGCGACTCGTCGTCGCCCGCGGCATCCACGGATGGGCGCAGCGCCACGCAGATCCTCAGCGACGCGTCGGCGAAGACCGCCGCTCAGGATTCGTACCGGGTCGCCCTCACGGCAAAGCTCGACGCAGACGTGGCCAAGGGCGCGGGTGGGCAGGTGGGCGCGGCGTTGTCGCAGCCGCTGGACATCTCGGGCGAGGGCACCGTGCGGAAGCCCGGCGATATCTCGTTTGACCTCTCCACCACCATCGCCAAGGCGCCCATCCAGTTGAACGTCACCAAGCTGGGCGACCAGCTGTACATCTCGGTGCTCGGCCAGTCGCTGAAGCTGAATACGCCCAAGGGATCCGTGAAGTCGGTGGACCCGACGAGTCTCCCCTCATCGCTCGTGGGGTGGATCGCCTCGCCGAAGGTGGTGGGCACTGAGGATCTGGCTGGCGTGCCGACGGTGCACATCAAGGGAGATGTGAATGCCGCCGCGCTCACACACGATCTGGGCAGCACGGCGAAGCGCCTTGGTGCCGGCAACGCCCTGAACAGCAGAACGCTTGCGCAGGCCGACAAGGCGCTGCAGCACGGCACGGTGGACATCTGGGTGGGCACTGACGACGGCCTGATCCATGGCGCCGATGCCGACGTGGCGCTCAAGGGCAAGGTGGACGCCATGTCACAGGTGTCAGCCCTGGCGTTCACAATCTCCACCCGGTTCTCCGACTTCGGCACCACCACACCCATTACGGCTCCCAAGGGCGCAAAGCCGCTGGACCTGGCCAAGGTGACCGGCCTACTCGGAGGCTGACCCATGCGCTTCGGTGCCTTCCTCGCCCCGTTCCACGATCCCCGTGAGAACCCGACGTTGGCACTGGAGCGCGACCTTGATCTGATCGTGCTGATGGACCGCCTGGGTCTGCACGAGGTGTGGGTGGGCGAGCACCACTCCACTGGGTGGGAGTACGTCTCATCGCCCGAGATCTTTCTCGCAGTGGCCGCCGAGCGCACCCGGCATATCCGTTTGGGAACCGGTGCGGTGAGCCTGACCTACCACCACCCGCTGATGGTGGCCGACCGCATCGTGCTGCTCGACCATCTCACCCGGGGGCGCGTGAACTTTGGGGTGGGCCCCGGCGGGCACCTGTCGGATGCCGCAATGCTCGGTGTGCCGTCGTCGGAGATCCGCGCGCGCATGGAGCAGTCGCTCGCGGCCATCCTGCATCTCCTCACCTCCACCGAACCTCTCACCGCGAGCGGTCCGGGCTGGGAACTGCACGACGCCGTGCTGCAACTGCGCCCGTATCAGCACCCATATCCGCCGCTGGCCATTCCCAGCCTCGAATCGCCGTTTGGCATGGCCCTCGCAGGCCGTCTGGGTGCCGCACCGATCTCCCTCTTCTTCGGCGCGTCCGACCTGGCCGCCCAATGGGCCATCACCGAGGAGGCCGCCGCGCTGGCTGGGCGAACGGCCAATCGCGATGACTGGCGCGTGGTGGTGCCCGTGCATCTGGCCGAGACCCGTGAGCAGGCCGTTGAGGAGGTGCGTACAGGCGGCGGCGAGTGGATGTTTGAGTACGTACAGGCGCTCACCGGCCGCCCTGCACCAGTACCCGGCCCGAAGAACAAGACCGTTGACCAGATGGTGGAGGCCGGGTCGTGGGTGATCGGAACCCCCGACGACCTGGTGGAGTTCATTGAGCAGCTGCAGGAGCGAACGGGTGGGTTCGGCACGTTCCTCCTGTGGGGTCACGAATGGGCTGGCCCCGAGGCCACCCGCCGTTCATACGATCTCTTCGCCCGTCATGTGATGCCGGCCCTCAACGGTTCGCGTGCGGGCCTCGATGCATCGGGCCACATCGCCCGCGCCAAGGCTGCTGCGCTCCACTTGGAGCGGATTAAGGGCGTGGAGAGCGCACGCGAGAAGCACAAGCGCGATACAGGGGGGAAAGCATGATCAGGCACTTCGTCCGAATGCTTGCCGC
>JBAXJA010000129.1:0-4656 GCA_037138115.1 Thermoleophilia bacterium
GTGCCCTCGGTATTGGTGGTCGGCACGACACGCGTGGCCACGCCATCCCTGCCCGCGATGAGGCCGCAGCACTCGTTGGGGAACTCCTCGCGGGCGTGCGCGATGACAATCTCGGCAAGGCGTGGTGAGAGCTTCACGAAGGGCCTCCGGCTACCAGAACACGCCGTTGTCGAGGGTCTCCTCAACAACGTCGAGCTCGCCAGTCCAGATGCCGGCCGACAGGTACTTCCAGCCGCTGTCGCAGATGATGCCCACAACGGTGCCGCGCTCCATCGTGGATGCCACGCGGGCGCAGGTATGCATCACTGCACCACTGGACACCCCGGCGAAGATGCCCTGCTCGCTGGCCAGGCGCCGGGTCATGACGATGGCATCCATGTTCTCCACCAGCAGCTTGCGATCGAGCTGCGTGATGTCGAGGATGGGCGGGATGAAGCCATCGTCGAGGCTGCGAAGGCCGGAGACCGGGTCGCCCTGCAGCGGCTCGCAGGCGACGATCTGAATGTCGGCGCGGTGCTCCTTGAACCGCTTTGCGCAGCCCATGAGCGTGCCGCCGGTGCCGAGGCCCGCCACAAACACATCGATCTCGGGGCAGTCGCGGATGATCTCGGCGGCGGTGCCCTCGTAGTGGGCGCGCGGGTTGGCCGGGTTGCCGTATTGGAAGAGCATCGGGATGCCCTCCTTTGCCGACAGTTCCTTGGCCATCTCCACCGAACCGTTGCTGCCGGTCTCCCCCGGGCTCTCCACGACCTCGGCGCCGTAGATCTCGAGCAGCCTGCGGCGTTCCTCGGTGACGTTGTCGGGCATCACGGCGATGAGCTTGTAGCCCCGGACCCGGGAGATCATGGCCAGCGAGATCCCCGTATTGCCGGACGTGGGCTCCATGATGGTGTCGCCGGGCTTCAGCACCCCGCGCGCCTCGGCATCGTCCAGCAGGCTCTTGGCCGTGCGGTCCTTGATCGAACCGGTGGGGTTGTCGCACTCCATCTTGGCGAGGATCCGCACCTCGGGGTTGGGCGACAGGCCCGACACATCCACCAAGGGCGTCTCGCCGATGGTGGCAACGATGTCCGGAGATACCGCCAGAGGCGGTGCCTCGAGCCCGGTCCGGCTCATTACTGGCCGCCAGCCATGGCGGGGAGGATGAGCAGCGTGTCGTCGTCGCCCACGGGGGTGTCGGTCCACTGCATCAGCCGTGCGTCCTCGTCGTTCACGTACACGTTGACAAACTTGTGCAGTTCGCCATCTGACGTGAGGATCTGCTTGCCGATCGCCGGGTGTGCCTCGCAGAGTGCGGCGAGTACCTCGCCCACATTCGCACCCTTGGCCTCGACCGTGCGCTCGCCGCCTGCAGCCTGACGCAGCACCGGTGGAATCTTGACGGTGCTCATGCGCTGGCCCCTGCGTGGTCGTGGCTGCCCACACCCGCGCACCAGGCCTCGTAGTCGCGCAGTTGCAGGTCGGCATTGGGACCGCACGACGGGCAGTCGGGGTCGCGGCGAACCTTCAGCTCGGTGAAGGTCATGCCGAGGGCGTCATAGATGAGCAGGCGGCCCGACAGGGTGTCGCCGATTCCGAGCAGCACCTTGATGGCCTCGGTGGCCTGGATGTTGCCCATCACGCCGCAGAGCACGCCGAGCACGCCGGCCTCGCCGCACGACGGCGCAAGATCGGGTGGCGGGGGCTCCGGGAACAGGCAGCGGTAGCACGGGCCGTCATAGGGGGTGAACACCGATGCGTGGCCCTCAAACCGAAGAATGCTGGCGTGTACCAGCGGCGTGTTGGTCATGAGCGACGCGTCGGCCAGCAGGTAGCGCGTGGGAAAGTTGTCGGCACCATCCACGATGACGTCGTACTGCGACACCAGATCGAGCACGTTGTCGCGGTTGACCCGGAACGGGTGCACGTTTACCTGCACCTCGGGGTTGAGCGCCGCGATTGCCTGCTTGGCGCTCTCGCCCTTGTTCATGCCCACGCGGTCGGTGGTGTGGATGATCTGGCGCTGCAGGTTGCTCTCGTCCACGTCGTCGTCATCCACCAGGCCGATCGTGCCAATACCGGCGGCGGCCAGGTAATAGGCGGCGGGCGAGCCCAGACCACCGGCACCGATGAGCAGCGCCTTGCTGTCGAGCAGCTTCATCTGGCCCTCCTCACCCACCTCGGGGATGAGGATGTGGCGCGAGTAGCGCGAGCGCTGTGAGGACGTCAGGATGCGCGGAATCTCAACCGGGTGGTTGTTCTGCTTCCACCGGGCGAAGCCACCGGCGAGGTTGGTGACGTTGGTGAAGCCCATGTCGTGCAGCGTCTGTGCCGACAGCAGTGAGCGCTGGCCCGATGCACACGACACCAGAATCTCCTGGTCGGAATCGGGGGCCGTGCCACCGATACGGCTCTCGAGGAATCCGCGCGGGATGTGCACGGCACCGGGCAGGTGCCCCTGATCCCATTCGGCCGTCTCGCGCACGTCGATGATGAGTGGTCCATCGCCGGCCGCCACACGGGGCGCGACGTCTGCCGGCTCAACCTCGGGGATGACCTCGCGCGCGGCTGCAATGAGGTCCTGGTAACTCGGGGACATGGTCCTCCGTGGCCTTTTTTCGTTTCCCGGTAAATCCAACGGCAATAGTACCAATTCAACTGCCGTGGCCCGCGGTACGTAACCTGAAGGGCATCCGGCGGTAGAGGACCATACCCGGCAGCGGCCCATTGGAAGGGGTGAACGGAGTGACAGAACGTATCCCGAAGAGCACGTTCGTGAACCCCGACGCCAGGGTGCGATGCCCCACGCCGGACTGCTGGGGTGATCTGGTGCTGTTTCCCACCGGGCAGGTGGACGGCGACGGCATTCCCGAGTTCGCAAATGCCACGCTGTGCCCACTGTGCATGGGGTCATTCGATCTGGAGCCGGACATCACCGATCGCGACCTCTACCTGAAGGTGGCGTGGATCAGGGCCAACCCCGGGGCGAGCGTGCCCGATCAGGTCGATCCGCCAGAGCCCCCGTCCACGTGAGCACCGAGCGCGATCTGTTCGGCGACGCCGTTGACCAGAGTCTGGCGACCGGTGCGCCACTGGCCGCACGCATGCGCCCCGCCACGCTCGATGAAGTGGTGGGCCACGCAGCACTGCTCGGGCCCGACGGGTTTCTGCGTCGGGCGATTTCCGACGACGCCGTGCCGTCGATGGTGCTGTACGGGCCACCCGGCAGCGGGAAGACCACCCTGGCCCGCGTGGTGGCGGGAAGCACCCGTGCCGTATTTGAGGAGTTGTCGGCCACCTCGGCCGGACTACCCGACGTGCGCGCCGTCATCGCCCGTGCCCGCGACCGTCTGGTGTCCGGCGGTCGCACGGTGCTGTTCATTGACGAGATCCACCGGTTCACCAAGAGCCAGCAGGACGCCCTGCTGCCCGCCGTGGAGGAGGGGGTGGTGACCCTCATCGGTGCCACCACCGAGAACCCGTACTACGAGGTGAATGCCGCGCTGGTGTCGCGCATGCGCGTGCTGGTGCTGGAGTCGCTCACCGATGAGGAGATCGCCGACCTCATCGACCGTGCGATCGCCGACCCCCGGGGGCTCGGGGGGTCAGTCGCGGTGGCAGAGGAATCACGAAACGCCATGGTGGCGCGCAGTGGCGGGGATGCGCGCTTTGCGCTCAACCTGCTGGAGGCATCTGCCGGGTTGGCCGGGGATGGACCCATCACGACCGTCGTCGTGGAGCGCGCTGGCGGCAGGGCCGTGGTGTACGACAAGGGCGGCGATCAGCACTACAACGTGATCTCGGCCTTCATCAAGAGCATGCGCGGCAGCGACCCTGACGCCGCCCTGTACTGGCTGGCAGTGATGTTGCAGGGGGGCGAGGACCCCAAGTTCATCGCCCGGCGCATCATCGTGCTGGCCAGCGAGGACATTGGCAACGCCGACCCGCGGGCCATCGAGGTAGCTGTTGCTGTTGCCCGCGCGGTGGAGTTTGTGGGCATGCCCGAGGCGCGCATCAATCTGGCGCAGGCGGTGACCTACATGGCACTGGCACCCAAGGGCAACTCGTCGTATCAGGGCATCAACGCGGCCATGGCGCTCGTGGAGGCGGAGGGGGCCAAGGCCCCGCCGCTTGCGCTGCGCGATGCGAGCGGCACCAACAAACGCAATCTGGGGCACGGCACCGGGTACGTCAATCCCCACTCGGTGCCCGACCGCGTGACCGGGCACTCCTGCATGCCGGAGGGCATGGAGGGCATCACGTTCTTTGAGCCCGGTGCCGTGGGGACCGAGGCCGCATATGCCGCGCACCTGCAGGAGTTGCGGGCAAAGGCGCAGAGGAGGGCGGCGTCTGACACCATGGCGCCCGTCGACGACCGGGAGGAGCACGCGTGACTATCGAGGTGGAGATCGGACCCATGTCCCAGGGGGAGTTCCGCAGGCTCTTCCGCTACGCCGAGGCGCAGTCATCGGGCGAGCGGGCCCAGGGTAAGCAGGACGATCCGTTGCGCGCGGTGGGCGACCTGATCGCCGCCAATGGCGGTACGGCTGTCGAGGAGGAGGGGTTCCGCGTCACGCTGCCCGACGATTCGGACGAGCAGGTGTACATGCTGCGCTCGTCGCTGATGCATGAGGGGATCCCCCACCGCCTGTCGCAGGCACTCGACGCCGGCCTCAC
>JBAXJA010000130.1:0-4634 GCA_037138115.1 Thermoleophilia bacterium
CAGAAGGGCTGCGACAACGGCCAGCGATCGGCGAAGAGCAGCGAGGGGATTCACGGCATGAATATTAGGCCCTGGCCCGGAAGGATGCCGGTGGGGAAATCCGGATACCGGGGTTCATCTGCCCGCCGATCAGTGCTACTTCGGGGCGCTCATCTTCAGTGCGGGAACCAGAAGGTGGCGCAGGGCGATGATGAAGACCGAAGTCGCGATGGCCGCCCACGTCGATGCGATAGCCAGATTGAGGAGCCCGGCTCCCACCCAGAACATGAGGCCGAATGAGATGCCATCGCGCCACCGGCCAACCGCGGCGAGTGCCACGCCCACGGCGAGCCCCATCAGCACCAGCACGGGGAAGGCGGCGAAGGCGATGACCTCCTGCCGGGGCAGCATCTGACTAGTGCCTGATGGTGGGCAGACCCGGCATGGAGTCGCCCAACTCGGCCTTCTCCTTCGCGATCTCCTTCTCAAGGAAGTAGTTCAGCACCGTTCTGATGCCGGCGATCGCGGCCAATTGGCCGATCTCGGTAAAGCTGGGGGCCACGGCCGTCTTCAGCACGTCAGCCGCCAGCTGGAACTCAAGCCCCAGCACCAGATACGAGCCGAGGGTGAGTCGTGCCAGCGTGAAGGCGTCGGGCCGCAGCGCATGCCGAAAGGCGCGGATGACCATGATGAATGCCAGCACCGCGCCGACGGCGATGATGAGCGCGCCCGCCGACTCGATGATCAGCACGATCCAGTCGATGGCCTCGCGGACCCATTCCTGTGCGCTCTCCATCGGGCAAGACTATCGGGCAGAAAGTACGGTGCCTACCACCAAAACGCAGACCATCCTCAGGAGACCCCCATGAGCGACGATGGACAGGGCGCGACGACATCGCGTCGTACATTCCTCACCGGTGCTGCCGGAGCGACCATCGGAGCGGGCCTACTCGGCGTCGCCGGGTCGGCCAATGCTGCACCCGCCGCGAGCCCCGCCGATACGCCACCATGGTTGCGCTCGCCACACCCCAAGCCGCACCCCGCCCGCGCACCGCACCGGCACTATCAGCGCGGAAACTTTGAGAACACCAAGGGCGCCAAGGTGGTGGTGACCACGCAGGATGGCGAGCGTGTAACGCTGACCATCAGCACCATCGAGCCGCTTGGCGTGGCCGAGGGCGCGAAGAGTGGGTCGTCGCTGTGGCACAACGCGTTCAGGGTCACGATGACTGGCGCGAAGGGGACGAACCTTCCGCAGGGTACGTACCCGGTATCGGTGAACGGCAAGCAGTTCGACCTGTTCGTGGTGCCGGTCATCCGCACCACCGACACGCCCATATTCGAAGCAATTATCAACCGCGCGTACTACCGCAAGGCGGTGGCCTGAAATGGAAACGTTCCTGGGATCAATCCAAATGATGGGCTTCCAATATGCTCCGCCATACTGGGCGACGTGCGACGGATCAACGGTGCCGGTGAACCAGAACCAGGCGTTGTTCGCAGTGTTCGGGCCCTTCTACTCCGGGGGCAATTACCCGGGCACATTTGCGTTGCCGGACCTTCGCGGGAGAATGCCCATGGGGCAGGGGGCTGGCCCCGGGCTCAGCCCTCGTGAGATGTATCTGAGTCAGGGCGCTGAGCAAGTGACCCTCACGGCCGCCCACCTTCCGCCGCACGAGCACCTGGTGGCCCTCGGCGGGTCGGCGTCGGGCAGCGGGAGCACCATGGCTGCGGCCGGATCTGGTGCGGTCAGTCCGATGCCCTCGGGTATTGCCGGTCAGGGCCAGCCCATGTCCGTTATGCCGCCGTCACTGACGCTCAACTTCTTGATCGCCATTCAGGGGATATTTCCAGTTCGCCAATAGCTCCGTGAAACACGCGGACTGAAATACCCGAATCCATATAGGTTATTATGAGTATTGCCGCAGGCCCCGAGGGTCGCAGAGCGGCAGTAACCGCGACATCCCACGGGGGAGACCACTTCATGAGCGAGCAGCACCGCGACACCATCGCCCTTCACGGCGGTCAGGTGCCCGACCCGACCACCAATGCACGGGCCGTGCCGATCTACCAGACGACCTCGTTCGTCTTCAACGATGCCCAGCACGCCGCGAACCTGTTCGCGCTCGCCGAGCCGGGCAACATCTACACCCGAATCATGAACCCCACCTGGGATGTGCTTGAGCAGCGCATCGCCCAGCTGGAGGGCGGCATCGCCGCCTGCGCCCTGGCATCCGGTCAGGCCGCGGTCACCAACTCGGTGCTCAACGTGTGCCGCGCCGGCGACAACATCATCGCCGAGCCGCAGCTGTACGGGGGTACCTACAACCTGTTCGCCCACACGTTGCCGCAGTTCGGCATCGAAGTGCGCTTCACCAAGGGCAACGACCCCGAGTCGATCGCCGAACTGGCCGACGAGAACACCCGTGCGGTGTTCGTGGAGTCGCTCGGCAACCCGTCGCTGAACGTGGTTGACCTTCGCGCCTGGGCCGACGCCGCGCACGCCGTGGGCGTGCCGCTCATCGTGGACAACACGGTGGCCACTCCCATCCTGTGCCGTCCGTTTGAGCACGGCGCCGACATCGTGGTGCATTCGCTCACCAAGTTCATCGGTGGCCATGGCACCTCGATCGGTGGCATCGTGGTCGATTCGGGCAACTTTGACTGGGTGGCCAACAGCGACCGCTTCCCGGGGCTCACCAAGCCCGATCCGAGCTACCACGGCGTGGTGTGGAGCGATGCCCTCGGGCCCGCGGCCTACATCGGTCGCGTCCGCACGGTGCTGCTTCGCAACATCGGCGCGGCGCTGTCGCCGTTTAACGCCTTCCTCATCCTTCAGGGCGTGGAGACGCTGCACCTGCGCATGGAGCGTCACTGCAGCAACGCCATGGCCCTTGCCAAGCACCTCGAGGCGCACCCGTCGGTGGAGTGGGTCAACTACCCGGGGCTTGCGTCATCGAAGTTCCACGACCAGGCCACGAAGACCCTGGATGGCGGCTTTGGCGCAATCCTCACCTTCGGCATCAAGGGTGGGCGCGAGGCCGGGCAGGCATTCGTGTCGTCGCTCGAGCTGTTCAGCCATCTGGCAAACATCGGTGACGCAAAGTCACTGGTCATCCACCCGGCCACGACCACGCATTCGCAGCTGAATGACGAGGAGCTGGCATCGGCTGGCGTGACGCCCGACATGGTCCGCCTGTCGGTCGGTATCGAGAACGTCGCCGACCTCATCAAGGATGTTGACCAGGCGCTGTCGAAGGCAACCGCCTGATGGAAGTGACCACCTGACGACCAGCACATCCTCGGAGGGCCTTGGCCTGGCCGAGACCCAGCGGGTCGTCCTGTTTACGCAGGACGACCCGCTGGTGCTGGAGTCGGGCGCCACGATCGGCCCGGTGGAGGTTGCGTACGAGACGTACGGAACCCTGAACGCCGACAAAAGCAATGCGATCTACGTGTGCCATGCCCTCACGGGTGATGCGCACGCCGCCGGCCACCACGGCGACCCCGAACGGCGGGGCTGGTGGGACACCATGATCGGCCCGGGGCGCCCCGTGGACACCGATCGGTTCTTCGTCATCTGCTCCAACCTGCTCGGGGGATGCCAGGGCACCACCGGACCGGGGTCGGAAGATCCTGCGACTGGGCGCGCCTATGGGCTCGGGTTTCCGCTGTTCACCGTTCGCGACCTGGTGAGCGTGCACCGGGCCCTGCTGGCGCATTTCGGCATCGGGCACCTGGCGGGTGCAATCGGCGGATCGCTGGGTGGCATGCAGGTACTGCAGTGGGCCATCGATTACCCCGATGACATCTCCGCAGCCGTGGTGGTGTGTGCGTCGTCACGGCTCTCGGCCCAGAACATCGCGTTCAGCGCGGTGGCCCGCGAAGCCATCATGCGCGACCCCGACTTCCAGAACGGCGACTACTACGGCACCGGGCGATCACCCGACACCGGGCTCACCATCGCGCGGATGATGGCCCACATCACGTATCTGTCGGAGGCCTCGATGCGCGAGAAGTTCGGGCGCCGCCTGCAGCATGGTGAGGAGCCCCGTTTCGCCTTTGACGTCGACTTCCAGGTGGAGTCGTATCTGCAGCATCAGGGCGAGGCATTTCTCAAGCGGTTTGATGCCAACACCTACCTGTATATGACCCGGGTCATGGACTACTTCGACGTATTTGCCGACCCGGCTGCGGTGGGCGCGATGCTGGAGAAGTCGGGCACGCGGTTTCTGGTGGTGTCGTTTGATTCCGACTGGCGCTTTGACACCGAGCACTCACGCGAGATCGTCCGTCACCTGCAGAGTTGGCGGGTGCCGGTGACCTTCCGCGAGATCGAGTCGCCCTGGGGGCATGACTCATTCCTGCTTGCAGTCCCCGAGTATCTGCGCACGGTCGAGGCGTTTCTCGGGCGGGCCGCCTCCGACATCGGGCTGTAGCGCCGGACGAATGTCACGGCGGGGTGGGCCGCGCTCTGGCTGAAGGTGGCGCTCTGACCTGCGTGGCAGCCCATGGGTGTGCCTGACCGAGGGCTACGCGCCGCGCAGGTCGATTACCTCGAGCCCGGGAACGTTGGCGCGGATGATCTCCGGGTCGCTCGTGACGAGCGGCACGCGGAACTCCAGCGCCGTGGCCACCGCGAAGCAGTCGGCGTA
>JBAXJA010000131.1:0-4428 GCA_037138115.1 Thermoleophilia bacterium
GAGAGGCGATCCTGCTCGCGCCGGACTCGCGTTCCGGAAACCCCGGGGTGCGGAATCCGGCGCCCGTCCGGCTGGCGATGAGCATGCGTTCGGTGAACGCCGGGGTGCGGAAACCGGCGGCCCTCCTGCTAGCGATGAGTATGCGTTCCGCGAACGCCGGGGTGCGGTCACCGGCGCCCCTCCTACTGGCGATGGGTAGGGGTCCTTTGGACCCGACCCGCGCTGAGACAGTCGGGGCACCGGTTACCGCACCCCGGCGCTGTCGAGTGCGTCTCTCTGAATGGTGGTCAAGGTCTTGCAGCCGTCCAGCGCGAGGTCGAGAAGGCCGTCGAAGACCGAGCGCTCCACCGGCGGACCCTCGGCGGTTGCCTGCACCTCGACCACGAGGCCTGATCCGGTGGCCACCACGTTCATGTCCACCTCGGCCTTGCTGTCTTCGACGTATGGCAGATCGAGAAGCGAATCGCCGCCCACCACGCCCACGCTGATGGCCGCGATGGAGTCGAGCAGCGGCATGCTCTTGAGCAGGCCATCGGCCATGAGCTTGTGGAATGCCAGCTCGAGCGCGATGTAGCCGCCGGTGATGGATGCGCACCGGGTGCCGCCGTCGGCCTGGATCACGTCGCAGTCGACCCACACACTGCGCTCACCGAGCGCGCCCAGATCAACCACCGAGCGCAGCGAACGGCCGATGAGCCGCTGGATCTCAGTACTGCGGCCGTCCACCTTGCCGCGCGAGGCGTCGCGCTGCTTGCGGGTGTCGGTGCTGCCGGGGAGCATTCCGTACTCGGCGGTGACCCAGCCCTTGCCGGATCCACGGCGCCAGCCGGGCACCTGCTCCTCCACCATTGCCGTGCAGATCACCCGGGTGTCACCGGCGGCAATGAGCACGCTGCCGGTGGCACTGGTGATGAACCCGGTCTCAATAACGATTGGCCGGAGCTCGTCCGGTTGTCTTCCGTCTGCGCGCATCAGGTGAGAATAGCGATCTGGCATGGGCCGGAGGTGGCCAAATGTTTTCGGGAATTCTTGTTCCGTACTCACGCGCCGCTGGCGCTGCATTGGCAGATTGCCCCCGGTGCGCTGATCTCCACCGCACCTACCCCAGAGGGATGTCCTGCGCCTGCAGGGCGCCGCACCGGTTCGAGACGATCACCCGCATCTTGAGCCCCGTGGCGCGTGCGTGCCTGAGGACGGCGTGCATGGTGAGCGCGTCAGGGCCCTTCGCGCGCATCACCGGGGCGTAGAAGGTCTTGCGCAGTGTGCGGCGCGAGATGGTCGCGCCCTTGACCAGCGACACGCGGGCACCGCTCGCCGTCTCGATGATGAGTGTGTAGCGACCAGCCGCATTCAGCGTGAGCCCGAGCCCGCTGAGCGTGGTGCGCCCATTTGACGACGTAAACCGCGGGCGCTTCGTGAGCGATGCGATGGGCTGGGATACCGCACACGCGTCGGAACTCGAGTTCGCATTGGCACCGTCACCTGCGCCCGTGCCGGTGCCATCACCGCCGGAGCCCCAGGTACCGGTGCCATCGGCGAAGTGCGCGACCACCGACGTGGCCGCATTGACCGTGACGGTGCATGTGGTGGCACTGCCAGTGCAGGCGCCGCTCCACCCCGTGAACGCCGAGCCGGTGCTGTCGGCATTCAGCGTGACGTCGCCGCCGATGGCATAGGCGTACTGGCAGCTGCCACCGCAGTTGATGCCGCCGGGGTTCGATGCCACCACGCCCGTGCCGTCCATCTGCACCGAGAGCGTACGGGTGGTCGCAGGGTCCATGGGCCAGGGGGCCAGCACAGTGCCGTCGGTCCCTACCGCCGCGGTGTTGTTTCGCCCCGCGGAACCGATAGTCCCGAACGAGCCCGCCACATACACGGCAGCATCGGATGCCGAAACTCCCCGTACCTCGCCTGAGGTGTCGGCACGCCAGGGCAAGAGCGCACCGGTGGTGGCATCAACGGCCGTGAGGCCCCTGCGCGTCTCCGAGCCAGCCGGATCGACCTCCGCTCCGCTCCCGCCGAGGTAGACCACGGTGGCGGTGGGCGCGATGGCCAGCACGCCGCCGTACATGTTGATGCCACCGGTGAGGTGTGCGTCCCAGTTCTGGTCGACTGCACCCGTGGTGGTATCGAAGGCCGCGACGTACTTGCGCGCAATCGTGCCCGTGGCGTCGTTGGTAATGCTGTCGAAGCACCCGCCGGCAAAGAGCCGGTTTCCGTAGATGGCAAGCGAGAACACATACGCGCACCCATCAAGTGTGCCGGCGTTCCAGCCGGTGTCGAGGGCTCCGGTCGTGGCGTTGAGCGCCACCAGCGAACCCGTCGGAACTACACCGACGTTGCCGAACCGACCTCCCACGTACAGGCGGGTGCCCTGCACGGCAAGAGAGTCGACTGCACCATCGAGATTGCCGTTGAAGTTCATATCAACTGCGGCCGTGATGGGGTCGAGAGCTGCGACGCCCATCCGGGCCTCCCCGGCCACCGCATTAAAGAAGCCACCGATGTAGACCTTGCCGGGCGCTGTAACGACCGTGACGGGACGATCGCCTGAGGGAAGGGGATTCCACGGCATCAGGGTTCCATCCATCTTCACCGCCGCGGCCATTTGCCGGGACTGCCCGTTGATGTGGCTGAAGCCGCCAACCATGTAGATGGTGTCGCCCAGCACGCCAAATGACGAGACGGAGCCGTTCACTGCTGGTGCCCAGTCCGTAAGAACCCCGTCAGGCCCGACGGCGGCGACGTGGTCGCGCCTCATTCCGCCCACCCATGTGAAGGTTCCACCGAACATCGTCTTTGTACCCGCGACCGCGATGCTCCACACGGTGGTGGCAGCGCCATTGTCCTTGTCGCCCACGTGGGGATTCCACGATGTGGCGATTCCGGTCGTAGTGTCAACGGCGCCCACCCTGTTGCGGGGCACGCCACCCAGAGACCAGAAGTTGCCGGCCAGATAGGTGGTGCTCCCCACCACCTGGATGTCGTACACGCCGTCGCCACACTGGCACCCGGCCCCCATTGCGGCATTTGGATTCCACGCGTCAATTGCATGCACGCCGGTTGTGGCGAATGAGGCCACCCACCCGCGCGCCTCCCCTGCGATGGTGCCGAAGTAGCCACCGGCATAGACCCGGGAACCATCCACCGTCACCGTCATCACCTGTCCGTCGGGTGATGGATCCCACCCAGTGTCAAGCACACCCGTTGACGAATCGACTGCCGCCAGCCGAGCGTGCGCCGAGCCGCCGACGCTGGTGAACTCCCCGGCGAGGTACACGGTGGAGTGCGCGTTGTCGACTGCAAGGTCGAATACCGCGTAGCCAGCCACATTGGGGTCGAACCCGGTGGGTGCGCAGTCGGTGGCGTCGTAGCTGGCCAGGCACGTGCCCGCGCTGGCCGGGCGGGCGCCCAGCGGCACAGCAGCTCCCTTATTGCGGGTCTGGCCGCTCACGGAATTGAACGCACCAGCGATGTATGCCGTTGAGGTGGCCCCGTCAATTGCGATGCTCTGTACGGGCCCCCCGGTGACATTCGGGTTCCACGACAAGAGCGCGCCCTGAGGATCCAGGGCTGCCAGACGGTTTCGCGTTGTGCTGTTCACGCTCGTGAAGTTGCCACCGACCAGCAGCGTGGTGCCAGACATCGCAAGAGTCTCCACCCGTCCACCTGTGATGGTGGGCCTGAAGCCAGTGTCAAATGCGCCGCTGGAGAGCACGTGGCCAAGATTGGTCACGGAGGTGCCCCCAATCGACTGCACGCCGGTGATGTAGAACCCGCCCGTGCCGTCGGAGATGACCTTCTGTACATAGGGCCACCCATCGAAAAGCGGGAAGGACGGGTCAACTTCCCCAGTCGTGGTGTCCACCACCGCGGCCACGCCCGTGTTCCAGGCGTTGTACGAGCTGAAGTCACCACCCACGTAGCGCACGCCGTTGGCGTCGGGCTGCGTGAGCGTCCAGGAACGTGCGTTGAACCCGGGTGTCTTGCTGATGCGGTCGACTGCTGACGCCTGAGCGGAGACGGCAACCAGCGCGATGAGCGCGGCACTCGCGATGGCGGCAGTACGACGCATTGGGCTCAACCGGGAACGGGCGGGCGCAGCACTCATGGGGATCCTCGAGAGGGGAGCAGGGATGACAGAGAGATGATCCCTGCCCCCTCCAATTGCGATGTGGGGATACCCCCACATCGCGAAACACAGCAGCCCCCGGGGTCAGACCCCGGGTGGGGTCAGTCGCCGTGACAAATGTGCACGCTCTGGGTTGGTCACTCCCGCGCGAGTCGGCGCCACAAATGTGCACGCGCGGGGTCAGACCCCGGGTGGGTCAATCCTCCGATGGAATGGGTTACCAGGTGGGGTCAGTCGCCGATGGGGGTCAGTCGCCGTCACAGATGTGCATCGCCGGGGTCAGACCCCGGGTGGGG
>JBAXJA010000132.1:0-4420 GCA_037138115.1 Thermoleophilia bacterium
GAGAGTGAGGTGACTCCGCTCGGCAAGCCATCGGTGGTGGTGCTGGGGTCGGGCCCCAACCGCATCGGGCAGGGAATCGAGTTCGACTACTGCTGCGTGCACGCGGCCATGACCGCCCAGGAATTGGGCTACGCAGCCATCATGATCAACTGCAACCCCGAGACGGTCTCCACCGACCACGGGGTGAGTGACCGCCTCTACATGGAGCCGGTCACCATCGACGCGGTGCTGGACATCTGCGAGGCCGAACGCCCCGTGGGCGTCATCGCGCAGTTGGGCGGTCAGACGCCGCTCCGGCTGGCGCGGCCGCTGTCGGAGCGCGGTATCCCTGTGCTCGGCACCTCGCCCGACCAGATCGACATGGCCGAGGACCGGGGTCGGTTTGGTGCCCTGCTGGGCGACCTCGGGCTGAAGGCACCGCCGTGGGCAATGGCTGAGGGCGAGGCGGATCTGCTGGCCGCCGCTGAGCAGGTGGGTTATCCCGCGCTGGTGCGCCCGAGCTACGTCCTTGGCGGGCGCGCGATGGCGATCGTGTCAGGCCCCGATGAGTTGAAGGCATGGCTTGTGAAGGAGAAGCCGCACGGGCTCGTGATGGTGGACCGCTTCCTCGCCGGTGCCGTTGAGATCGACGTCGACGCGCTGTCCGATGGCAACGACACCTGGATCGCCGGGGTCATGGAGCACGTGGAGGAGGCTGGCGTGCACTCGGGCGATTCCGCCTGCGTGCTGCCGCCGCAGGGCATGACGCCCGAATCGGTGGCCGACGTCAGGCGCCAGGCCGCGATGCTGGCCGAAGCCATCGGGGTGCGGGGGCTGCTGAACGTGCAGTTCGCGTTGCGTGATGGCACCGCGTACGTGATCGAGGCCAATCCCCGTGCATCGCGCACGGTGCCCTTTGTTGCCAAGGCAACCGGGGTGCCCATCGTGCACCACGCCGTGCGCCTCATGCTGGGCGAGCGCATCGCAGATCTCGGGCTCCCCGTCGGCAATCCCATGAAGCACGTGGCGGTGAAGGAGGCGGTCCTGCCCTTCGCCCGCTTCCCGTGGGCCGATCCGGTGCTTGGGCCAGAGATGCGCTCCACCGGCGAGGTGATGGGTATCGGCGACACGTTCACCGAGGCCTTCGCGAAGGCGCAGCGCGGAGCACGTCAGGCGCTGCCGCGCTCGGGGACGGTGTTCCTGTCGGTTCGTGACGAAGACAAGCCCAAGCTGGCGGCGCTCGCGGCGCGCATTATCGATGCCGGATTCGACATCGTGGCCACCGGGGGGAGCGCGCGGATCATCGCGGCTGCCGGCCTGCCGGTTCGTGAGGTCAACAAGGTTGCCGACGGTCCACCTCACGTGGCTGATCTCATCCTCGGCGGTGAGGTCGCCATGGTGGTGTGCACCCCGAGCGGTCGCGGGGATCGCGCCGATGGCGCGACAATCCGTCGCGCGGCCGTGCGTGCGGGGGTGCCCTGCATCACCACGATGGAGGCAGCCGACGCCGCGTCGCAGTCGCTGGGAGTTGACCCCGCGCAAGTGGTGCCGGTGGCGCTGCAGGACCTCATCACGAGCTGATCCTGCAACACTCTCCTGCTGCGAGCGAACTTCGTCATCGAAATCCGTGTCATCGGGCGGGTTGCTATGGGCGGTGCCGCGTGGGTACGCTGACTCGTGATGGCGACTCCTCCAAAGACGGCCCAGACGCCGCAGCGCTCGCTCGACCAGCGCCTCGACGCCCTGCGCCGGGCAAATGAGATCCGCTCGCTGCGTGCGAAGCTCAAGAAGGACCTGAAGTCCGGTGACCTCTCGGTTGATGAGGTCATCGCCGAGCCCATCGATGACTTCGTACTCACCGCCAAGGTGTTCGACATCATCGTGGCGGCCCCGAAGTACGGGAAGGTCAAGGCCACCCGGTTGCTCAACCAGTGCCGGATCTCTCAGGGGAAGACCCTCGGGGGTCTGTCCACACGCCAGCGTGACGAGCTGGTCGACCTGCTCAAGCAGCGATAGCCACGGCGCACCGGGTCTTCGTGGTGTCCGGCCCATCAGGGGCCGGCAAGGGAACCCTCATCCGGGGCGTACTCGAGCAGGTACCCGCACTGGCGGTGGCGGTGTCGTGCACCACGCGCGCAATGCGCCCCGGCGAGATCGACGGCCGCGAGTACCACTTCATGAGCCGTGCAGAGTTCGCCCGCCTGGTGGACCAGGGCGCATTCCTTGAGCACGCAGAGTTCGCCGGAAACCGATACGGCACGCTGGCCAGCGAACTCGACCGCATCCTCGACGGCGGGCGGTCGGTCATTCTCGAGATCGAACTGCAGGGCGCGCGCAACGTCCGGGCCCTCCGGCCCGACTCGATCTCAATCTTCATCGCCCCGCCATCGCTTGAGGAGCTGGGTCGGCGCCTGCGCGAGCGCGCCACCGACGCCGACGAGGAGATCGCCGAGCGCCTTGAGGTGGCCCGTGGGGAGATGGGTGCCGAGGCAGAATTTGACCACCGGATCCTGAACGACGACGCGTCGCGTGCCACTGACGAGCTGGTGGAGATCATCCGGTCCGCAACGGCCTGATCGGTTCTGCAACGCCACCGGGATGCGCGCGGGCGTGATTGGCGATAGCGTTTTGCCATGGCCGAGATCCTTCTTGGGGTGACCGGCGGCATTGCCGCCTACAAGTCACTCGACGTCCTCCGCATGCTGCAGCGCAACGGGCATGGCGTGAGCGTGGTGATGACCCACACCGCCGAGCGGTTCGTGGGCGCTGCATCGTTCGCGGCGTTGTCGCGGCGCGAGGTGGGCACCGCGATGTTTGGCGACGCCGATCAGCCGGGGTATCACCACCTCGACGTGAACGACGGCATGGACCTGATGCTCGTGGCACCGGCCTCGGCGAACTCCATCGCCCAGATGGCCTCGGGGATGGCCACCAATCTGCTCACCTCCTGCTACCTCGCGTTCCGCGGGCCGGTGGTGGTGGCACCCGCCATGAACACCTCGATGTGGCTGCACCCCGCCACTCAGCGCAACATCGAAACCCTTCGGGCATTTGGCGTGCGCATCATTGAGCCCGAGAGCGGCCTGCTCGCCGATGGAGCCACCGGACCGGGGCGACTCGCAGAGCCCACCGTCATCGTGGATGCCGTTGAGTCGGTGCTTCGCGGGGTGTCCCAGCATGGCGACCTCGTGGGCAAGCGGGTATTGATCTCGGCAGGGGGAACCCGCGAGCCAATCGACGCCGTACGGTTTGTCGGCAACCGGTCGAGTGGTCGCATGGCGTGGGCCCTGGCTGCCGCCGCCCACGACCGGGGCGCGGATGTGACGGTGGTGCAGGCGAACGTTGACCTGCCGCGCGAGCAGGGCATCACGTACCTCGATGCGCCGACGGCCGCCGAGATGCGTGAGGTCTGTCGCGCGCAGTTCCCCGACACGGACATGCTCATCATGTGTGCAGCTGTCGCGGACTACCGCCCGGTTGACCAGCGGGCGGGCAAGCTCGACAAGTCGGCGGCAGATTCGCTGACGGTGCACATGGAGCGCACGACCGACATCCTGGCCGAGCTCTCAGCGCTGCGCGACGATCAGGTGCTCGTGGGGTTTGCGGCAGAGCATGGGCCCGAGGGACTCGAGCGGGCGCGCGCGAAGCGCGTGCGGAAGGCGGTGGACATGGTGGTGCATAACGATGCCGCCGTGGACGGTGCTGCGTTTGAGGGCCCCGACAACATCATCACCATCATCGGTCCCGGCGATGCCGAGCAGGCGTTTCCCCGTATGGGCAAGCGCCAGTGCGCCGACGCCATTCTGGATGCCGTGCTGCCACTCGTGGGTGGCGGAGCACCGGTCACGGCGTAGCGGTTCCACCGGAGCCGTACCCCATGGCGCGGGCGGGGGGAGTGCGTACAATTTCGCCGATGAGCGAGGTCGGCGCGTACGAACACTTCCAGCGGGGGATGGAGCTTCTGGCATCCCGCGACTTTCACCAGGCTGCCGTTGCGCTGGAGAGCGCAAAGCGGCTGGAGCCGGATAAGGCGTCGATCCGCGAGGCGCTGGGCCGGGCCTATCTGTCGGTGCGTGAGTATGCGAAGGCCGTCGAGGAGTTCGAGGTGGTGGCTGAGATCGCGCCCACCGACCATTACGCGCAGTACTGCCTTGGCCGGGCGTATCGAGGACTGGGCGATGGGGACCGTGCCGCCCGCGCCTTCGAACTTGCCAGATGTTTCGGCTCGCCGCTCGTGCGTTAGATCAGCGGCGCCGCGCGCGCGGAACGACCCGGACGCCGGGGTCGCAGCACACCTGATTTACGCGCTCGGCCCCCGGCCGCGCACCTGCGTGCTGTCGGGGACATCGAACCCGAGCCGGAGAACACCCTCAAAAGTCTCATCCACGTAGGTGGAGAGCAGCCCGAGCAATCCGTCGAGCCCGGCAGCACCGAGCACTGA
>JBAXJA010000133.1:0-4376 GCA_037138115.1 Thermoleophilia bacterium
CACCACACCACTGCCCCATGCCGGCGAGGGCGCCGGCGCTCCCAGGGACCCAGATCAACGCATGCAGGCGAGGGCGCCGGCGCTCCCAGGGCATCGCACCAACCCATACTGGCGAGGACGAGGGATTGGACGGCCTGACGAAGTAGACTTGAACAGGTCGAAGTCGCCACCGTAGATTCGCAGGGAAGTATCGATGGACAAGACACCTGCAGACATTCCAGCCGGACTCCCGGACATCGCACAATTGGTCTCCGCTGCCCGCGCGACAGGGCAAGTGCAAGTCGTAAGACAGGTCTTTGATGGACTGACTGTCGACGTGAGAGTCGGAACGGCGTCTCCGCGTCGACCTCGTAGAAAGACCGGCATCCTCGGTGCCGATGACCCACTTTTCCAGCTCGATCGCCACATGCCTGAACGGTCGGCATCAGAAGCAGTGGATCCTCCAGTGTCGTCAGACAAGTACCGGTACCTTGCCGAGACACACAACCCGCCGAACGAATGAGCGCACGCACTACCCGGACCCACCGATCTCACGTGTTCGTCGACACCTCGGCGTTCTACGCGCTTGCGGACCCGTCTGACGCGAACAACAGGGCAAGCAAGTTGATCGCGCACCGAATTGCCGTGCTTGGCCTTTCCGCGGTCACAACCACTCTCTGCCTCGCGGAACTCCACGCGCTCGTGCTGTCTCGACGGGGTCGACACCCGGCATTACAAGTGCTCAGGGATGTGGTCGCGAGCACGACCATCATGGTGCGTCCGACGCCCAATGACGAACGACGAGCAGTAGGAATTCTCGAAGCCTACAGCGACAAGGACTTCTCTTTCACGGATGCGGTTAGCTTCTCGGTGATGGAGCGGCTTGGGGTCAGCGTGGCGTTTTCCTTTGATCGACACTTCATGCAATACGGGATGACCGTTTTGACGGTAACGACGTAAAACACCACACCACCCATGCGGGCAGGGATGCCCGCGGACCACAAATCGGCGCCGGCCCACCAAACAGTGGGTTGATGGGGATAGGCGGCTCATCATCCTGGGAGAGCCGGCGCCCTCGCCGGCCCATCGTCATCGCGTGGAATGAAAAACGTCGGGTGGGCACGGAATCACTCCCTCTCCCGTCGCAGTGGGAGCCACGCGCTGGGGGTGGGGATCCTCGCGAATGAAAGCTCCATCCATGCCACAACTCGCCACCACCCCACCCATGCGGGCAGGGATGCCCGCGGACCACAGAACGGCGCCGGCCCACCAAACAGTGGATTGACGGGGAGAGGCGGCGCATCATCCTTGGAGAGCCGGCGCCCTCGCTGGCCCAGTATCAGCGCGTGGAATGGCGAAGTCCGGGTGGGCACGGAATCACTCCCATCTCCCGTCGCAATGGGAGGCACGCGTAGGGGGTGGGGGCCTCGCGAATGGAAGCCCCATCCATGTCACAACACCCCACTACCCCACCCATGCGGGCAGGGATGCCCGCGGACCACAAATCGGCACCTACCCCAGCCACACCACTGCCCCATGCCGGCGAGGGCGCCGGCGCTCCCAGGGACCCACATCAACGCATGCTGGCTGGGATGCCCGCGGACCACAAATCGGCACCTGCCCCCACCACACCACTGCCCCATGCCGGCGAGGGCGACGGCGATCCCAGGGACCCACATCAACGCATGCTGGCGAGGGCGCTTCCAGGGACCCCCACCAACGCATGCTGGCGACGGCAACCCCCTGGAACCCACATCAGCCCACCCCCACGGACCACAGATCAGCGCAGACCAAAAAACGATCGCACGCCTGCGGAATTACCCGTTGCCGGACAACACGCGGTAGGTGGCCTGGCCGGGGTCAAGGGTGGTGGCCTTCTTCAGCATCGTCGTGGCCACATCGCGGGCGAGGCCGGGGTTCTGCGTCACCCGCACGTAATACCCCGCCACCAACGCATTCCACGCCGGAACCATCACGATCACCGTCAGCAAACCCGCCACCGTCAGCACGCCCAGCACCCGCCAGTCGGGCACCGGCCGGTCGGCAACGCCATACGCCACCACCACGCCCACCATCGCCATGCCCGCCAACGCGCCAATCACCCACGTCACCAGCTCGCCCGCACCCGGTCCCCAGATGGCCGTCGCAATCACCAGCACCCCAAGGCCACCCACGATCATCGCCGGTCGCCACCCCGACTGCGCACCGTCGAACGCCAATGCGCCCACCGGGACCGCCTGCGCCGGACGACGCTCCACCGGCCCAGCTGCGCGGGATACCCGGTCCGATGGGTCCGTGACCAGCGCAACCGTCGTGATCGTCCACGCCAGGAAGGTGATCGCCGTGGCGTCCACGCCCGTCAGGCCGGAGATCGCCAGGCACACCAGCGCCGGGGCCAGCGCCGGGCCGGCAAATCCCGCCGTCACCGTGCGACGCAGCCGCCACGCCACCGCCATCGCGCCGATGATCGTGACCACCCACGCCACCAACCCAACCGCACCCGTCGTCAGCAGCACGTCCAGGACACTGTTGTGCGCACGGTCGTAGGTGATGTCGCCCTGGACCTTCGCCACCAGCGGACTGTCGTTGGAGGCCAGCACGAAGACCTGCGACTCCGGCCCGTACCCAAAGAGCCGGTACCACCACGATCCCGCCGGACGATGGTCGGGCAGGCCGTTGAGCCGCGAGACATCGCCGAACTGCGCCCCGGCGAGGGCGGCGGCCATCGACCGCGCCCGGGGGGCCGACGGCGCGGGACGGTCCAGGTAGACCACCAGGCTCTGCTCCCAGATGTTCGTGCGCCAGCTGACGCTCGACCACACGCGCGGATCGGTGAAGATGTTCACGCGGGAACTCACCACGGAGAGGGTCTGGTCGGAGATCGACGGGGCGACCGGGGCCGGAGGCGCCACCGGGGCGGTTGCCGATGCCGGTTGCTTCGCCTCAGCGGCTGATGTTGCGACGCTTCCCCCGGATGCCGCGGGGAGCGGGGCCGGAGCACTCGCGCCCGCCGTCCGGCTTCCCGGCGTCGCCAGGCAGACCGTGGATGGGGTGAACCACGCGCCCACCATCACCAGCGTGCCGGCCGTCGCCAAGGCAACCGGGATGGCCACCGAGGAAACGCGCGTCCCCGGCTTCGCCCCGGTGAAGAGCGCGATGATCCAGATGCCCAGGCCCAGCACCAAGCCAGCCGCCGGCCCCCGGCTCAGCGTGATGCCGTTGCCGATGAGCAGCACCGCCGCCAACGCAAGCCACCCGGCAAACGCCACATTCCACCGCACCACCGGGCGCAGGCCAACCGCGCGCACCACCGATGCTCCCCACACCAGCGCCAGCGGGATCGGCAGCCACGTGGTGGAGAGGTCGTCGCGCACCGCCCACATGCCACCGTACAGGAGCACCAGTGCCCCGGAGGCCTCCGCAACCGGCCGTTGCCACCCGGGGCGAACCACTGGCGTATCGGTGCCCCCGAAAGCGCCTCCGGTGCGACGGCCACGCCGGGCGGTATCCCGCCGGGGACCCGCCACCAGCACCGTCGATGGTGGGGGCTCGGCCTCCGCGTCGTCCCGGCGCAGCCACGCCTGCCGGGCCAGTTCCAGCGCCACAAGCGTGGCAACGCTCAGGTAGGTGGCACCCGGCAGCGCATTGCCAATGGTGGTGGGGACACGCTCAACGCCACACAGGGTCAAACTGACCGGATCGATGCCGAACCGTTGCAGGACGGTAGAGATGGCGACCGGCAGAGCACCGATGGCCAGGATGCGCACCAGAAGTGCCGATGTTCCGGGCCACCGGAGATCACCGGTGGTGAGGATGAGGATGGCGCCGAGGGCGATCATGAAGATGGTGCCCTGCCCGCGCCCCAGGGTGCCGAACCAACTGGTGTCCGGTGCCACGGAGAAAAGCGTGGCCAGCAGCGCGATGACCGCCGACGCGGTGACCCCAGCGATCGTCACCTGGCGCACCCGGTCCATTGCGAGGATGCGGTCGAACAAGCCGGGGCCCTTATCTGGATTCGAGACGCCGGGGATCAGGCGCAGGACCGGCGCGCCGAGGCACGCCAGGACGGCAATGGCGTCCACAAGGAGCGTCTTGACCGGTTCGAAGGTGCTCAGCACCCCCGGAAGCACAATGACCGGCACGGCGCCGAGAAGCAGGCCCAGCAGTGCGACCGCCACGCAGATTCCCTTCCCCGTCAACGGCTATGGAGATTGCCAGTGTACCGTGGAGAGAAAATTAGGCGTGGTGCCCCGCATCAGCGTTACGGAACTATCGGGAACGCACTGGAAGCCAAGACGTCACCCGAACACCAAGCAATGACGACCCAACGAACGCACCGACTACACGACACGCAAGAACGGAAAATCGGGCATGGCGGCTGACCGCGAGCCCCGAAC
>JBAXJA010000134.1:0-4293 GCA_037138115.1 Thermoleophilia bacterium
CGCCAGCCCCGCAGCGGCTCCGCGCGCTTGTGGAGAACCGGGGGGGGAGGGTGGCAACCGTGACACCCATCATGGGTGGCAACGCTGACACCCCTCCGAGAAGTAACCCCGAAAAGAAAACGTTTGTGAGAGAGGGAGAAAACCTTCCGCGCACGCGCGCGCGAGAGGCCACCGCGTCATCGCCCCCGCTCATAGCAGGGCCGTCACCGGCACCCCTGAACCCCGACCGGGAAGCCGAGCGCCGACAGGCTGCGGCGGAGATTGAGATGCGTCGCCGGCAAAAGGTGGTGACCGGATGAATCCCCCACCCTCCCGCGTGGACATTCTCGAAGCATCGAGCGTGCTCACGCGCATCCTCGGGGCGTTGCCCGACCAGTCGTCGGCGCCGTCCCTCGACCGGGAGGCCTACATCCGTGGCGCGATCGCGGCGCTGGCGATCGTCGGCGAAGGATCTGCGAAATAATGGGCAGACCGACCAACCTCACCCCGGCGCTCACCACTGCCGTTGGCGACCTGCTCCGCGAAGGTGCCACGCGCTCCTCGGCGTTCGCCAGCATCGGCATCGCGCCCGCTACGGGTGCGGAATGGATACGGCGCGGGGAGGACCGCGACGACCGTCCTGGCGGCGACCTGTACGCCACGTTTGCCGCGCAAGTGCGGGGGGCAGAGGCCGACCATGAACGCCGAATGCTGGCGCTGATTGACCACGCGGCAACGGCGAGCCCTGCTGATTGGCGAGCTGCCGCGTGGATACTCGAACGCCGGTACCCCAACCGGTGGAGTGCTCGCCGTCAGATTGACGCCCCGGCAACGGAACAGCCCCTGACGTTGCTACGCCTGGCTGACCTGCTCGACATCGGCGATGGGCGTAGCGTTGCCGCATGAACACAAACGTATTGGCAGCCGTCGCCACCACTGTCGTGATCACGGGAGCTGGCGTCTTGGCGTTCCTCCCCGGTACCGCAATGGCAGCGACCTGCTCGGACTTCTCCAATCAGGCCGACGCGCAGCGGGCAGCGAACACGCGTGACCCTAACGGCAACGGGATCTACTGCGAAAGCCTGCCGTGCCCGTGTCTGGGAGCTGGCGGGAGTGGTGGAGGTGGAAGTTCGCCGACGCCGACCCGACCTGCTCGCGTAGCCGGGTGTGGAGTGGAGCGGTGGGCGGTGAAGACCCTGCAGGACCCCGCAGCGCGGTTGGTCAATCGCAAGCCGCGCAATACGACCATCGCACAGTTGGGGATGGCCTCGGTGCAGGCAGGCGAGGGTCCACGGGTATCTCCGTTCGAGACGACGACCTACCGTGTCCCGGCGCACCTTGTCTCGGCAAAGGTCGAGGACGACTCAGACATCCACCTGGTCATCGCGGACCCCGCGACCGGTGGAACGATGATCGCTGAGATTCCCTCCCCATCCTGCGCGTCGGGTACCCCGTCATGGGCGAAGGCCGCGTGGACCAAAGCCCGGGCCACGCTGGCCACCTGCGGCACGGTGGGCACCTCGTGGACTGACTACCCGGTAGGCGCATCGGCCACGCTCACGGGCGTGGGATTCAAAGACAAGATGCACGGGCAGACAGGCGTGGCACCCAACGGCGTGGAGTTGCATCCGGTGAGTTCCATCACCGCGCTTCGCTGCGGGTAGCGGAGCCCTTCATTACGTGGGAGAGGGTCAACGTGCGGCCTAGCCGGTGCTAGTCGATCTCGCCGGAACGCTCGGCGTACTCGGCAGTAGAGAGGCACAGCGTCACGGCTAGCGCGTCGTGGCCGGTGTCGCGTATGTATGCCGGGCAGGTGCCACGCTGGCCCTTCTTCTCAAGACTAAGCAAGATTGGCTGCCATTCTGCCGCCCATTCCGCCTTGAGATAGCCCAACTGTCCATGGGTCATTGAGAGGACCGCGACCGCGTTCTCATCGTGCTTATTGTCCGGCTCGCAAATGAGAATCACCTCGATCCAGCCCAACGCCTGAGCGTCCTCGTCGTGGAATGTCCCTTTGTGGTTCACGACATGGATTCCCTCGGGTGGGTCCTTTGTTGCGACCGACAACACACCGCGAATCTCCGTCTGCCTGAACGAAGTGCCCGCCAGATGGACCCGCCACCCATTCGGAAGGTCGCTAACAGTCATCGTGACCGTCTCGACCGGGCGTGCCGCCTTCTTGTCCCTGCGAAAGATGCCCATAGGAGAACGCTAGGCGAAGGGCGCGCCATTTGGTTGGGCTGTGCTCAAGGCTCGGGGACTGCGTCCATTCCGCCCATTCTTGTAAACGATTGGTCAATCGTTTACACTAAGGCCATGAGCGAGACCACGAACACCCCGACCAAGCGCCGCCGCAGGCGCATCACCCGCGATGGTCTGCCGATGGTCGCCTACCTCCGCGTGAGTACCCGGGGGCAGGTCGCCAGCGGTCTCGGCCTGGACGATCAGACCGCCGTGATTACGGCATGGGCCACGGCCCACAGCATCGAGGTCGCCACCACCCATCAGGACGGCGCCACACGCGCCGCAGGCTCCGCCGCGAAGCGCGTCGGGTTGCAGGCCGCGCTGGCCGACGTACGCGAGGGGCAGGCCGCCGGACTGGTCGCTTCCAAGATTGACCGACTCGGCTCCGGCTCCGATGTGGTCGCGCTGGCAGAGGAAGCGAAGCGCGACGGCTGGCGCCTGGTGGTGCTGGACGTAGGCCTCGACACCGCGACCCCTGCCGGGATGCTCGTGCTGGGCGTGCTGGCATCGGTGGCCGCGTTCGAGCGCGACCGCATCGGCGAGCGCAACCGGGCATGGAAGGCGCAGGCACGAGTGCGCGGCACCCACCGGGGCGCCCACGCCGCCGACCGTGGGCTGGCCGACCGCATCATCGCCTCCCGGGCCGCTGGGGAGTCGTACCGCGCCGTTGCCGCCGCACTCGTCGCCGACGGCATCGAGAAGCCCCGGGGCGGCACCGAATGGCACCCGGCCAACGTCCGCAGCATCGAGATCACCCGCAGGCGCGAGATCGAGGCGCAGGCCTCCTAATCTGACGTCGTGGGAAGCGATCTACGGGCCTCCGCGTGTGCCACGAGGGGTCTAGTACCCCCGGCCTAGAGGGAGCGCACACAGCGCGGCGAACCTGAACAGGGTGCCTGTCCAAACCGGACAGGGCTGACACAGGGGCGAACATGGGCACGGACACCACCTTCTCGATCTCCCAAGCGGCAGAGGTCTGCGGCGTGTCGAGGTCGCGTATCCGCCGTCTGCTAGACGCAGGACGCTTCCCGCACGCCCAGCGCGAGGTCGTCACCGGTGCTCCTGCGAGCGCCCAGCCGTGGACAGTCCCCCTGTCCGATCTCCTGTCCGCTGGACTGACCGTGAACAGGCCTGAACAGGCCGCCGAACAGGCCACGAACGGCGCTGAAACAGAGATGATGCGGCTCCGGCATGAGGTCGAGATCGAACGCACCCGGCGGCTGGCCGCTGAAGCCATCGCGGCAGAGCGGGAGAGAACAATCGAGGGGCTACAGACCGCCCTGCGGGTACTCACCGCCACCACGCCCAGCACTCCCCAGCCCGAGGCCTCTCCTGGCGTCCCTGAACAGGTGCCGGACAGGCCTGAACAGGTCGCCGGACAGGTCGCGGAGAAGGCGCCGCGAGGCTGGCGGGCACGGCTGCCCTGGGGTCGCGGCTGACCCATCGCGTGTGGTGGGTATTGCACTACGCCCGCCTTCGTGGTTACACTCGCCCTCGTCGGCCATAAACCGACGCGTGCTGAGGTGGAGGAGAGACCACCTGAAGGGAGCGCACGCCGGGACTCCTCTGGTCCCGCTTATCTGGATCTCCGGCCCGGTGCCGCCTTGTCGAGAGGCGCCCGGGCCGTTTCTTTACGCGGTGACCTCCGAACGCGTGAATAGGGTCTCCGACGAACCCGAGGCACCCACTCGACAGCAGCACCGGGGTGCATGGCGGGAGATCTAGATATCGAGGCCCCACGCTCGGCGTGATGGTCGGAAAGATTCAAGATGAACAGCACCACCGCACCGACGGCCCGTACCCGGGTAAAGCGTGACCCGTTCGTGGAGTGCATGATGGCCGCCCGCCACGCGCAACGTCGGCTGGCCGCGCTGAACCCAAAGGGGCCGGGTCCGGCGATGGTTCTCCTGGCGATCATCGCCGAGGTCTCGTCGTACTCGCGCATGAATGACACGCTCGGCGTGGACCGCATCGCCGAGGTCTCCGGCATGGACCGGCGCACCGTGCAACGCGCCTTGAAGTACCTCGAAGCCCACGACGTCATCGTGCGGGTGGTGACACCCACCGAGA
>JBAXJA010000135.1:0-4291 GCA_037138115.1 Thermoleophilia bacterium
GTGTGGTCGCATCACGGAGGCGGAGATCATCCGTCCAGATCCAGTGCACGCGGGCAATCCACGGAAACTCCACGCCCGGATGGAACGCCCCGCCCAGGCAGGCATCAAGCGCGGCGCGGTCGAGGGACCGCGGCTGATCCCCAGTCGGTATCTCAGGAAGTGATGACGACGCCACGCTCGTGCCCGCGTCAAAGGCCCCCGCGGCCCAGGAACGGAGGTGCGCGTACTGCAGTCGTGTCAGGGCATACCACTGGCGCGCACTCGTCAGGTTGGGCGGCAGCATGACGCTGTCGCCATACATCTGCGGCTCGAGGTCGGGCTGCACCTCGGTGTACGCCGGGTTACGGAATAGGCCAAGCACGGACTGCCTGAAGCCCCGATTGGCGAGCGACGCATCAGCCAGCCGACGCTGAATATCCGGCCGTGCCCAATCGCGCTGTGAGCCGAACCCGTAGCGCGCGAGATACCCGGCGTTCACCCACTGCATATCGGTCATCCGCAGGAAGATGGGCAGCACGTCGGCGACGAAGTCCGTGCGGCCCTTGGGCCGCCGACCGGCGATGTACAGCCCCGAGAGGGCGGCGTCATACAGCGTGGTGATGCCGCTCGCGATGCCCGGCGCGTAGTTGGGGCTCCCGCAGATCACGCGGGCTGGCGTGGCCTGAAGTCGCCGGCCTCCAATAATCACAGTGGCGCGGACCGGTCCGTCACACGTGTCGTCAATCCACCCTGCGTTATCGGCATACCCGGCCAATGGCGGCGCGCCGGGGGCTGAATATGCCCGCCCCGCCCCGGGCAGCACCACCAACCGCCCACTGCCGTCGGTCAGCACCTCACCGAAGTCGATGGGGACGTCTGCGAATGTGCCTCCTGTCAGCCGACGGGGGGCCGCACCCGCTCCATGCACCTCGCGCGTCGTCGCAAGTGGGTACATGGACGCCCGATCCCCGACCCCGGGGTTGCGCAATGACGTCGCCGTGGCCCCCGGCACGTCAAAGGCAACGTCGGTGCCGTACCAGTTGGCCTTGCCATTGCCCACAGTGATGCTCCACGTGATGTCCGCATCACTGGAGGTGATCTCGCCGAGCACCTGCCCGTCGGCGTCGTATGCGTACACGCGGAATCTCGCCGCCTGCTTCGCCATGGCGCCGCGGGCGTCCTTGAACGGGCCCTCGGGTGTCTGCCCCGGCACTTCTGGGCCAAAGAAAAACGCGTCGCTGCTGTTGCCCACCCGGGCGATGCCGATGGCCGGGTGAATGGCCACCCGGGCGATGCGTGCGGGATCCACCGACGCCACCCGTGCCTGCGCACGCCCCGCAAACACCCCGGGCACCGATGCCGCGGCGGCGATGATGGCAGTGCGACGGAGGAAGTCGCCACGGGACAGGAGGCCGTCCATGGAGACAGCCTGCCACGCCCTCACCTGACCCGCCCTATGTGGCAGCCTGCGTGCATGCCGACGACGGCCATCATTATCGGGGCCGGACCAGCGGGCTGTGCAGTGGCCATCGCCCTCGCGGACCGCGGCCATCGCGCCTCCCTGATCGGCGCATCAGGCATGCGGCGCACCTGGGCGGGCGAGACCCTGCCGCCGGGTGCCGGCGATCTTGTTACCTCGCTGTTCGGGGATCAGGTTCTCGACGACGCGGTACACAACCCCGCGTACGGGGTGCGGGCGGCCTGGGGGTCCGGCGATCTCACCACCACAGACTTCATTGCCCACCCCGATGGCGATGGATGGCATCTGGACCGCGCCGCCTTTGATGCACGCCTCGCACGGACGGCTGCTGCCCGGGGGGTCGAGGTGATCACCGATCACGTGAGGGCCGTGACGCGCGATGGCGATCAGTGGGAGGTCGCCGCCAGCGACCGGAGCCTGCGCGGCGAATGGGTCGTGGATGCCACGGGGCGGGGCGGAGGCCCATTCCGCAGCCTCGCAGGGGCGAAGCACGTCTATGACCAGCAGGTCGCCCTGGTGGCGCTCGCGCAGGGCGGCCGGTCTGCGCTGGCCATGACCACCATCGAGACAGTCCCCGATGGCTGGTGGTACTCCACCCCACTCCCTGATGGCCGTGTGGTGATGGCCCTCGTGACCGACAGCGACCTCGTCCCCCAGGGCGATGCGCGCACACAGTGGTGGCACACCAGGCTTCGAGCATCCCGGCATATTTCGCGGCTCGGTGAGTTCCCCTCAGCCACGCCCCCGACCGTCCACGCCGCGGGCACCGGCCATCGCGATCGACTGTGGGGCGAGGGCTGGGCGTTGGCAGGCGACGCCGCAATCGCCTGGGATCCCCTTTCGTCGCAAGGGCTCGTCACCGCAATCCTCATGGGCTCGCGTCTCGGTGCCGCCATCGGGCGCTGCGCCACTGGCGATTCAGATGCCCTTCCCGAATGGGCGCGCGACTACTTCATGCTCCGCGACGAGCATCTGGGACTTCGGAGCTACTACTGGTCAACCGAGGAACGCTGGGTGGGCCATGCCTTCTGGGACCGGCGCCGGGGTGTCAGCCCTTCGTGAGGTCAGCGGCGGTGGGCACCCCTCGCACCGAGGTCGCCTGGCGCACCGCATCACGCACCGCGGCACTTGCCATCTCGGCCGCGGCGTTCCCCACGATGATGGGATTCGCCTCGGTCGCACCCGTCGCCACCGCAAATGCGATGTCGCCGTCAAGGGCCGTGCCGTAGGGAGCGATCGCCCTGGCCAGACCGGCATGGGCCTGCCGTGCCACTTGAGTGCACTGCGCCTTGTCCAGTCGCGCATCGGTGGCGATAACCGCCAGCGTGGTGTTGGACATCTCAGACAGGCGATGGTGGCGTGGCTCGTCCTCCATCAGCGCCCTGCGGGCATCAACAAAGCGCCCGTTCTCCCATGCCCCCGCGAGCACCTGCCCGTTCTCATCCAGCACATCACCAAATGCATTCACGGCCACGAGCGCCGAAACCGTGGCACCACTTCGCAGGCGCACGCTCGCGGTGCCGATTCCGCCCTTGCACCAGTGGTCCCTGCCGTGACACTTGCCGACGGTCGCCCCAGTGCCGGCTCCAACGCTCCCCACGGCATGCGGTCCGTCGTTCGCGGCCTCGGCAGCCAGACGGCCCTCCGCTGCACCCGGGCGGCGGGCATTGCCGGTGATGCCGAGATCAAACAGGGCGGCAGCGCTGACAATGGGCACCGTCGCGATGCCCGTGTCAACACCCAGCCCCTGTTCCTCGCACCAGTGCATCACCCCGCTGGCGGCGTCCAATCCGAACGCGCTGCCACCGGTCAGGAGGATGGCCGACACCAGGGGGACTGTCGCCACCGGCTGCAGCAGGTCGGTCTCGCGCGATGCCGGCCCTCCACCGCGCACATCAACGCCGCCGACGGTGCCCTGAGGAAGGATGATGGCTGTGCAACCGGTGCCTGCATCGGCATCGGTCCAGTGCCCCACGCGGATTCCCGGAACATCGGTGAGCATCAATCCCCCTCCATCAGCGGCTGGCACTTCGGGCACCAGTAGGTACCCCGCTGCGCCACCACGCCCTTCTCGATCATCGTCTGGCATCGCGGGCACGGCTCCCCGCGGCGACGGTGTACGCGGAAGAGATCCTGCATACCTCCACGCTCGCCGTTGACGTCACGGTAGCGATCAAACGATGCTCCCCCGACGCTGATGCCCATTCGCAGGCGGTCGCGGATCGCACGGTGCAGTGACGCCACTTGGGCGATCGTGAGATTCCCTCCGGGCTCGGCGGGATTGATTCGGGCCATAAACAGCGCCTCGTCGGCATAGATATTCCCGACCCCGGCGACGATCCGCTGATCAAGGATGAGCGCCTTGACGCATGCGGTGCGCCCGGCCAGGCGTTTCGCCAGCCCGCGCGCCGTAAATGCTGCCGACATGGCATCGGGCCCGGTACGCCCGGCCCAGATGCGGGCTCTGCCCTCGCGCGGCAGAAACCAGGCGGTGCCGAAGCGCCGCGAATCGGCGAACGTCACGGAGCCGCCGCTGTCGATGCCGATGACGGCGCGTGTGTAGGGAAGCGGCGGGTCGGGCACGTCGTCACTCCACAGCAACTGCCCGGTCATCCTCAGGTGCAGGGTGAGCGCCTCGCCCCCATCGAGCTCGATGAACAGGTACTTCCCCACGCGGTCAATGCGATCAATCCGCCGCCCCTCAAGGCGCGCCGCGAACGCATCGGGCTCCCATGGGTCAACCAGGCGGGGATCGCTGACGCGCGCGCTGCGGATCGTGCGCCCCACAATGCGCTCTGCCAACTGGCGCCGGATCGTCTCGACCTCGGGCAG
>JBAXJA010000136.1:0-4264 GCA_037138115.1 Thermoleophilia bacterium
TTCCGCACCCCGGGGTTTCCGGAACGCGAGTCCGGCGCGAGCAGGATCGCCTCTCGTCCGTTCCAACGAGCGGTCCCGGAGCGCGAAGTGAGGATCGCCCTGGCCACAGGCAACACCGACAAGGTGCGCGAGCTCCAGGTGCTGTTCGGCGATGTCCCCATTGACGTGGCCCCCGACGGCTTCGACCCCGACGAGACGGGCACCACCCTGTTTCAGAACGCGCGCATCAAGGCCGAGGCCCTGCGTACAGACGTGCCCGATGACGTCATTGTGATGGCCGACGACTCGGGTCTGTTCGTGCATGCGCTGGGCGGGCGCCCGGGTGTGTACTCGTCGCGCTACGCCGGCCCCAATGCCACGTACGCCGACAACTGCAACCTGCTCATCAAGGAACTCGGCGACGGGCATGACCGCGGTGCTGCGTTCGGCTGCTGCCTGGTGGCCCTGGTGCCCGGAGGCCAGATGCTCATTGCCAATGGCGTGCTGCCAGGGGAGATCACCCGTGAGGCCAGTGGCGACGACGGATTTGGGTACGACCCAGTGTTCCGACCGCTGGGCGATGACCGCACCCTCGCGCAGATGACCCGCGACGAGAAGAGCGCCATCAGCCATCGGGGCCGCGCCGCGCGGTCGATGGCCCGCCTCTTGGAGATCGCATGATCGACCCCACCGGCATGAGCGCCCTCGTCACCGGGGGCGGGCACCGCATTGGTGGCGCCATGGCATCTGCGCTCGCCTCATGCGGGGTGGACGTGTGCATTCACTACGGCACCTCTGCCGACAAGGCCAATGCCCTGGCCGCCGAGTGCCGCGAGAAGGGCGTGAGCGCCGTCACGATGCAGGCCGACCTGTCGGTGCCCGGCGCAGCCGAGCAACTGGCCGCCCGCGCCGAGGACGCCTTCGACGGCGTGGACATCCTCATCAACTCGGCCAGCACGTGGGAGTCGGGATCGTTCGACGAGGTAACCCGCGACGACTGGGATCGCGCACTGGCGGTAAACCTCACGTCGCCCATGTTTCTGTCGCAGCGCATCGGCAGCGCCATGGCCGTACGCGGCTTCGGCCGCATCATCAACATCGCCGACGTGAGTGGCATGCGCCCGTGGGTGCACCGCGCGCCGCATTCGGTGTCGAAGGCAGGGCTCATCATGCTCACCCGTCTGCTGGCGCAGGCCTACGCCCCCCACGTGCTCGTAAACGCCATCGCCCCCGGGCCGGTGCTGGTACCCGATGGCGCTGGCCCTGAGGTTGAGGCCAACCTGTCTGCCGAGACCATTCTTGGGCGCATGGGCACCCCGGGCGACGTCGTGGATGCCATGCTCTACCTCGTGACCGCAGAATTCGTTACGGGACAGGTGCTGAGCGTTGATGGCGGCCAGTCGGAGCGCAGGTGAGCGCACCGGCCGTGCAGGCATCCATCTGGCCCCGCCCCGGCCGGCTCATCTCGTGGCTGATCAGCGCCGTGCTGGTGGGCTGGGTGGTGGTGTACAACGTCATGCGCGTGGCCGGTGGCACCCCCGCAGGCGTCGCCCTCCCGTCGTTTGTCATCGGTGCCGGTGGGGGCATCGTGGTGCTGATCGTGGGCCTGATCATTCGCAGGCGTCTCATCAACGCCGGTCGTATCCACCCGGTTGATGCCGAGGCCGATATCCCAGCACCCGGCGCCATGGACGACGACCAGCGAAGGGTGATCAACGCCACATGGCCGGTGGTGGCAGCCGCCGCGGCCGTGGAGCTGGTGTGTGGCATCTGGATGCTGGCCGATTGGAACAGCACCCCCTCGATGGTGCGCGCCACTGCAGAGGTGGTGATGGCCGGCTGGTTCATCTTCGCGGCCATCTGGATGGGATGGGAGGCCAAGAACCTGCGCAACATGGATGCCGGTGGCATCGATTCGGTGGCCCTCGGGGCGCTGCTCACCACGGTGCTCGCCGGCGTGGGCATCACCCGGCACTTCGCCACTGGCATGCAGGTGCTCACCGTCATCGTGGTGGGCCTTACCGCCGTGGTGGCCTACTGGCTGGTGTGGTTTCTGGTGCGCCGTCGCGGGGTGCCATCCATGGCCATCCTTGCCGGGCTCATCGCACTGGCATCGCTGCTGCTCCCGCTTCTCACCCGATGAGCGCACGGTTGGTATGCCCGCTGTGCGCCACAGTGGTGGTGGACGGCGCGGACGACATCACGCCCGGTGCCTGCCCGTCGTGTGGTGCCAGGTACGAGGGGGGAGAGGGTGACGCCCCGGGTGCAGTGGCCGCCGCACTGCACGGGTTTGGTGCCGACGACCTGGACGCCCGTGCGGTGATCGACGCGGCATTTCGCCTCACCCCCGCGCAGTCGGTGGATCGCGGCGTGGCGGTCACATCGGATGCCCGCGACGCCTATTACCGCTGGTGGCTCTTCGTACGGGCCCCCGCGGGAGGCGACCACCGGGCTGTGATCGCCTCCCTCATCGCGTAGCGGTCTACTTGGTGGAAGCCTGATAGATCTGGAAGCCGATCTTGGTCGCCGCGCTGCCCTTGTACAGGTTGCGCCCGGTCAGCCCCTTGAAGGCCACCACCACGTAGCCGCTGGCCTTGCCGGTGCTGATGTAGGTGTTGGCCACTTTGGTGACTGTGGAGCAGGGCAGCAGCTGCGACTTGCTGGGGGCGAAGTCGTTCAGGTGCCAGGTGCTGGCTGTACGAAGCCAGGTGGGCTTTGCCGTGGTCACGACGATGCTGCCGCAGTCCTTGGCCGCGCCCTGCGCACCCGCGAGGGCGATGGCGGGGGTGGCGGCCATTGCAACGGCCGCGACGGCGATGATGGTCTTGCGCATTGGACATCCTTTGGTCATCGGGGTGGTGGCGCCACTGTACCGGCGCACAAATCCCTAGGCTCCCGCGCGTGATCCTGCACACAGTTGATGGCCTCGCCGTGGGCGGCGTGGTGTGGATGCATCTCATGGACATCCCGGGCGATGTGCACGCATGCGGTGAGTGCGCCTTCAAGCTCGATGGCGACCCGCTGGCGCTCATCGCCGAGATCCACGAGAACGGCACCCAGGCACTGCCCACCCGCGATCCCGAGCCCGAGCGCACCTTCCTCACCATCACTCCCGACGAGCCCTCGCTCGGCACGCTGGCCGTGAGCGCCACGGGCGTAATGGCGGTGTTGCCCCGACTGGTGGGCAACGATCTTCCCCAGGTTGATGAGGGCGTGCTTGTTGGCCACCATCCGGCACCGGACGACATCGCACGCACATGGGGCCGGTGGCTGTTTGCGCGCGATGCCTGGCGCCGGGCCTTCGCCAATGCCAAGGCGGCACCCGGCGAGACCTGCTGGGAGATCATCGCGCCGGGAGTGGGTATCGCCGTGGTGCAGGCGCCCAAGGGCGAAGTCGCGGTGCCTGATCTCGATCGTGGTCCGCTCGACGCCAGCGATGCGGCGCGCGTGCACCCGTCGAAGGTCGGCTGGTGGCGTGAGTGGGACTACGCGGGCGACGTGATTGATCGCGTCACCGCCATCATGGCCGTGGCACCCGGCCAGTGGGATCTCATCGCCGAGGCAGCCATTCCCAGCGATGCCGAGGGCATTGCCTGGGACCCGGGTCGCCGTGCCATCGCCGGTGCGTTGGGGGGCGTTCCCGTCACCATCACCACCGAGCAGGTGCTGGCCTTCGCTGCCGGTGAGGGGCTCACTCCCACAGAGGCGGCCACGCTCATTGTGGCCGCCACGCTGCAGCCCTTCATCTCCGGGGAGTAACCGCGGGCGAAAACGACGACGGGCCCCGACCGCATTGCGCTCGGGGCCCGTCGGTGCGGACTTCCATTCCCCCGAAGGGAAGTCCTGCAAGCCCCCGACCCGCGCCGCCTCTCCCGGACGGGGTGCGGGTCGATTCAGGGGCCTAGGACACCGTCATGTTCTTCCACATGCCGCCCGCGTAGTGACCGGGCAGATTGCACAGCACCACGTAGTGACCGGGCTTCAGATCGACCGTGAGCGACTTCACGGCTCCGGCTGCCATGTCGCCGGTCTCCGCGATGCTGCCCGTTTCATCGGCCTGCCCGTTGGTCACCTTCAGCTTGGCCCCGGGAGTCGTTGTCTTCAGGATCGAGAACTCGTGGGCCATCTTGCCGCCGTTGGTCACCTTGAAGGTCACCTTGCCGGCGGGAATTGCCGAAACACCGAGCGTCAGGGTGAACTCAGTGGGCGTTCCCAGCGTCACGGGCACCGTGGTGGCCGCTGCGGTGGTGGATGCCGAAGCGCTTGGCGCGGTTGATGCGCCCTC
>JBAXJA010000137.1:0-4264 GCA_037138115.1 Thermoleophilia bacterium
GGCGAGCCGGTGGCTCCGTCCACGGTGAACGTGCTCACCGGCACCATCTCGCTCGACCCGGGGCTCGGAGCAGAGACCGCGGTCTCGCAGGTGGCCGTGTTCCCCGGCTACCCAAAGACCCTCGATGCCGCGCTGCTCAGGCTCGAGGTGCCCACCGCGGCAACACCGGTGCCGATGATGGCCCCCGACCAGACCGGGCTCATGGCCGCGGGCACCCGCGCATCGGTGGCCGGTTGGGGTGACACCGGTGAGGACGCCGGAGCATTTCCAATGGTGGCGCGCCAGGTACCGCTCCCCCTGATCAGCCCGCGCGCCTGCAATACGGCCCTCGGGGGTGGCGTGAGCCCGTCACTCGAGATCTGCGCCGGTGGCACCGCGCGCCGCACCGACTCGTGCCAGGGCGACTCCGGTGGCCCGCTTGTGACATTGGTGTCGGGTGCCCCGGTGCTGATCGGCATCGTGTCGTGGGGGCAGGGGTGCGCCCGCGCCAATACCCCGGGCGTGTATGCCCGCACCAGCGCCGCCTTTGCGTGGGCGACCGAGACCATGGACGGCGTGGCCCCCACATCGGTGACGCTCCCCGCCCCGGCCCTTCGGGCCCGCGCGCAGCGGGCCATCGGCCGCCCCGGCGGCGCCATCAATCTCCCGTATCGCGTGAGCGGCCCGTCACCCACCAGCTCAGAATTCATCTCTATCGTTGATGACCGCGGGCGCCTGGTGCACTCGCTCGAGACGGTGATGGGTCCGATGTCGAGCCAGTACATCTACACCGTGCGCTGGCGTGTACCGCGCACCCAGGTGCGGCCCCTGTACTTCTGCGTGGCCTCCGCAGCACCAGACCAGGATTACGGCGAGCCAAGCTGCGCCCGCATCGTGCTTCGCCCCGCAGCCGCCCGATAACGTCGCCCCGTCAAACCGCCGGAGGACCCATGAGCAGTGACCAATCGAGCATCGTCGCCGAGGGCTTTACCGACACCGCAAGTGACTACGACGATGCGGTGCGGTTCAACATCGGTGGCGCACAGCGCCTGATCATGTCGATCCCCGCCGGGCAGTACGACGACGTCATTGACATCGGCTGCGGCACCGGCTGGGCCACACAGGCGCTGGTTGACCGGTTCCACCCGGCGCGCATCACGGGCGTTGACCCGTCAGAGGGCATGCTTGAGCAGTTTCAGGCGAAGCTCGGCGGCATCGATGGGGTGAAGATCACACTCGCCCAGGGCGACGTGGAGCACATGCCCGTCGCCGGCGGCACCTTCGATCTGGCCATCTGCTCCATGGCGTACCACTGGTTCCCGCAGAAGTGGGCGGCCGCCGAGGCCATGGCGCGCACCCTCAAGCCCGGCGGGCTATTGGCCATCCTGTGCTCCGGACGCGGCGGCGAGCGGGCATACCGCGACATCCTGGCCAACCTCGAGCCGATGAACTACACGTGGCTGGGGGCGTTTGACGCAGTGCAGCGGGATATCCCTGAGATGGAGGACTACCTGCTGAAGGCCGGCCTCGAGGTTGAGGATGTGTGGATGGAGCGCCGCATCCGCCACACCACCGTGGAGGCCTACCTCGAGCGCATGCGCGTGGTGGCGGGCCACCTGATCGGCGACCAGTCCGAAGGTGACGTGGCTGAGTACATGGCGAAGGTGGAGCAGAAGATGCGTGAGGCCTCCGGCCCGCGCGGCTGGACCTACGACTTCACCAAGCTCTACGCCATCGCCCGCAAGCCCGGCTGATATGGCCCCCACGAGAACCCCCGGCGCTCGTGTGGAGCCGGGCGCGGCTAGGGTCGCCATCATGCCCGTCGGTGCCCGCTCCCACCGCATCCTGTTGAGCCTCGCTGTCATGGTGTCACTGGTAGGCGCCGCGGCCGCGCATGGGTCCACCTACTCCTATGACGGCACCACGCAGGTGCTGACGGTGGACGCGGCCACCAATGAGGTACTGCACCTCGGAACCGACGGGGCCGCAGGCAGGTACACGATCTCGACCTCAGGCGCATGGCGGTGGTCCGGCGAAGGAAGCGCCCGGGGGGGAATCCCGATTGCGGGCCAAAGCATGGGGTTGCAGACCAGTGGGCACGACCTCGGTGGTGCCACGCTGGCAGTGACCCGCCTCGACATCACCGATTCCGGACCCAACGCCAGGCTGGTGATTGAGGGGGGTGATGATGGCTCCGGAAACACCGTGCCCTATGCGGACCCCATCAACGTCGTGCTCGACGAGACCTCGTCGCACGCACAGATCCATGACGTCTCCGGCCTCAGCGCACGCCCGATCTCGTTCGGAACCACGAGCGTGTCGGTTCAGGCTCCGGCCATTTCGCTGGACGATGACATCGTGGCGGCGCAGAGCATCAGCCTGAGCACGACCAGTGGTTCCATCTCCCTTGGCGGCAGCGCCGGCACCACGCGCGCTCTCGTGGCATCGGGCGTGGTGCGTACCGACCCGATCGTGGGGGCGGGCCACAGCCTGCAGGTGGAGGGCATCTGGTATTCGCACGGCGCGTCGGGTTCACCCAACATCACCGAGCTCGGCACCACGCGACTGACCGGAGACCTCCAGGCGTCAACACGCATCCAGCTCGCCGGAGTCGAGGTAAGTGGAACGATCACGCGCGTCCTGACCGCACCCGACGTCACGGTCCTCGGCGACGTTCGCGGCGGCTTCAACTCGTGTGGCAGCATTGACGTGACTGCCTGCGACGTGGGTACGCGCGGGACCCCCTTCGCCGACGTGAAGGTTGTCGGCAATCTCACCGCGATCGGACAGTGGAGCGACGTCCCTGGGATCTGGGTGACCGGCACCACCGCCATGTCGGCGGATATGGCCAGCACGGGAGTTGTCCGGTTCGATGGCGCCGTGGACATGAACGGCGGCCCCACCCGCACCATCGCCGGCGAGGGGGTGGTGACGAACGGAGGCATACGGGCGACCCCGGCGGGGGGCGGCGCCTGTGGACTGGACGTCGTGCGCCTGTGCGATGTCGCCGTGGACACCCAGCACCTCAAGATCGTGGGCAATTGGGCCACCACTGGCACCGCCTACGTCCCCGGCTCGATCACCGTAACGGGCCGCACCGCCATGGACGGACTCGCCACGATCTCGTCCGATGGACCCGTGAACCTGATGGACGCGCTCTCGGTGTCAGCAGATGGGGGCTACGTCCAGGGGGCCCCGGTCACCATCGCGGGGGTCGGAACCGCCCCCGCCGCCGGATCCATCGGATCCGCCGGCGTCTGCACACCCGGGCCCCTCACCGTGATCGGCGACCTTCATCTGACAGGCCCCGTCACATGTCTGGACACCCTTCAGGTGAGCCAGGGCGGTGCCACGATCGGTGCCGATGTGGCCACGCGCAGCCACCAGGGCTACGACGGGCCGGTGAACGTGGACGTGGGAGATGGCCCCGTGCGCATGCAATCGACCGACGGAGCCCTCATCCTCTTCCACAGCGGCGCCGTATCGGAGTCGTGGGCCCCTGCTGACGGTGACATCGAGGGCTACACCGCCACGATCCAGCCATCCGGCCAGTCGTGCTCGTGGACCGACGGCCCACTCACATGTTCCTTTGGTGAGGTGGCACCGGCGAGCGACCTCACGTTCGGTGTGACGCACACCCTGCGCGCAGGCCTGCCGCCCGAACCGCCGGGCAGCCCGTCGGGATCGGCCGGCGAATCGCTTGGCGGCACGCCGACACATCGCCGACACGTGGCACGTGGATCGCGCACCCCCCTCACCCGCCTCCTCGTGCCACCGGCATCGCGGGGCCACCGCACGTGGTCGGAGACCGGTCCGTGCCACATCAGACGCGGACGGCTCGTTGCCCCGTGGCACTCCGGCTCGTGCACCGTGCGCTTGCGCGTGGGCCGCTGGCATCGCGTCCCGGCCTGGACCGGCCGCACCACCGTCACCATCCGCTAGGCGGTCACTCCGCCAGGAAGTCCCCGGCAAGGTCGGCCACGATGCCCGCGCCCTCGGTATTGAGATGCACGCCGTCCGGCGAGAGCACCATCCCGTGACGAGCCGCGATGTCATCGAATGACCGCCCGAACACGAAGTGCCAGATAAACGACTCGATCGCCGGGCGCCCCCATCCCCCGAACGCGGGGCCATGCGTCGCGCCAACCGCCTCAAGAATCTCGCTCATGCGCTCATTCACCGGCAGGTAGGTGGCGTCGCGCGATTCACAGATGACCTCGATCACCCGATTGAACTCAAGGGTGCGTGTGTTCACCTCGTCGGTGAGGTCCTGTCCCACTGGCGG
>JBAXJA010000138.1:0-4231 GCA_037138115.1 Thermoleophilia bacterium
CGAGCCGGGAAGTCCTCGATCATGGCCTCAAACTGCGTGCCGTTCAGGTCCTGCGCACGCACGCGGATCCAGTCGTAGCGCTCGACCTCGACGTTGATCTCACCGATCGAGAGGCACCCTTCGGTGGCAACCCCGGTTTCGTCGGAGTGCTCAATGATTTCGGGGTTCACAAATGCATGTACGGCGCCATCATCGAATGGCGCGATGGTGATGAGCCGGCGCAGGCGTCCAAGTTGCGGCGCCGCAAGTCCGACCCCCCGGCCGTCCTCCATGATGCGCGCCATCTCATGGACCTCGGCGATGAGGGATTCGTCGAATACCTCGATGCGCTCAGCCGGTGTACGCAGTACGGGGTCGCCGTATTGGCGCACGTGCTCAAGCGCGGCGAGCCGCAGCGCCTCGAGCTCAGGCTCCTCAAATGAACGTCGCGCCATGACCGCAGGGTACCACCGGTGTACAGCGCGCTGGGGGTCAGCCGGGTGCCAGCACCTGGGCGGGACGGGCAGCGGAGAGGGCATCCATCCACCGCACTGCGGCGCCATTGTCGCCCTTGGCCACAACGACAAGGTCGGCAGCCCCAGCCGTCGACGACGGCACCTCAGCGACCACCCACGATTGCCCCACGCGCAGGAAGTCTGCGGGATCTGCCGCGATGACGGTGGTGCCATCGCTGCTCAAGTCAACCGTTGTGGTGCGCAGGCCAGATGCCGCAAGGCCCCCTGCCACCGCGCGGGCAACGGCGTCGGGCGAACGACCGGGACCGGCCTCCACCGCGTAGGCGTGAAGGCCGCCGCTCAGCACGGCGGTGGCGGTGAGATCAGCAGCCCTCACCCCAGGGATCGTGCCGACTGGAGCCGCAAGGCCCGTCACGTCGCCAGCGGGCGTGGGGATCAGGGGCAGCGGCTTTGCCACCGGCGGCGCGGCTGCCCCCCCGGCCGGGCCGAATTGCATCCACGCAAGGCCGGCGGCGGACGCCACCAACGCGAGCGATCCGACTGCGATCAACGCGAGCGACCCGCGCACGCGGTGGCGCGGTTGTGCACCGGGAACCGCGTGCGGCATGGGAACGGTGGAGCCCGGTCCGGGCAGCGTGGCTGCGAGGGCGTCCACCAGCGCCGTTGCGGTGTGCGGACGATCACGGGGATCCTTGGCCAGCCCCCACGCCAGCGCCTGCTCCATACCCACCGACAGGTCGCCGCGCACGCTGCGTGCCCGGGGCACGGCTCGCTCCATGTGTGCAAACAGCACCGTGCCCACTTCGGCGTCCGGGTACGGGCGGGCGCCGGTCAGCACTTCGAACGCCATGCAGGCGAAGCCGTAGATGTCGGCTGACGCCTGCGGGCGGCCCCCGGAGATGACCTCCGGTGCCATGTACGCGGCCGTGCCAACCATCTGACCAGGAATCGTGGTGGTACCACCCACGGGCCGCGCGACGCCAAAATCGGCGAGCCACGCGTGCCCATCGGGCTCAAGAAGGACGTTGGCGGGCTTCACATCCCGGTGCAGACGGCCCATCTGATGTGCCGCATCGAGCGCCGATGCGACCTGGCGCAGAATGCGCACCGCCGCCTCGGGATCCAGCACGCCTTCGCGCAACTGGTCGTCCAGGCTGCCGCCGGTGGCGAGGTGCATCACGATCCACCCCACGCCGTCGCTCTCCCCCGCGTCCAGCACCGGGATGACGTTGGGGTGCTCCAGTGCGACCAGCGCCTCACACTCACGACGAAACCGCGTGCGGAAGCCGTCGTCGGCCCACACATGCGGATGGAAGATCTTGATGGCCGCCGCACGACCAAGCGATACGTGGTGCGCGTGGTGGACCGTTGCCTGGCCGCCGTGGGCGATGGGAGCCCCGACGACCCAGCGGCCGGCGATGATCCCGTCGTGGATGCCCGCGCCGGCCGTGATGGCTACCGCTTCCTCGGAAGCAGGCGGCGCGCGGTGGCAAGGGCGGACGATCCGCCCAGCTCCCAATCGGCGTCCGAGCCAATTGCCAACGCACCCCAGCCAGGGCGATCGGTGGAACCGGTGACCGATCCCACCTGGGCGTTGAGCACCAGGTTGGCGCTGCCGCCACGGATGATCAGCTCGGCCTGCGGGTCGCCCGTACGCGGGAAGATCGCCGTGGCACCGTCGTCGTGCTGGTCGATACGCGGAGCGGGCGAAAGGTCGTTGAGACCGAAGTACGCGGCAGTGGCCGCCTCGCGCGCCTCAAACGGCACCGTCGGGATGATGTCCTCAAGGCGGTAGAGCTCGGCCACGTGTGGCGTGAGCACGTACTCGGCCTCCTTCAGCACCGCGTACGGCACGCCCTCGGCCTTGCCGCGCTCGGGGCGCTCCTGCACCCAGTCGCGCACCCGCAGCCACGAGCAGTACCGGGCGTCAATGCCCTCGGCGCGCACGGCCTCGATGTAGGGGCCCGGCTTCCGGTCTGGAGTGATGCCCATCACGATGACGCGACCGTAGTCGGAGAGCGCCCCCGCAGCACGGCTGAGACGTGCCTGGATGTCGCCCTGGAACGCCAGCGATGTCTGGATCGCGAAGGCCCACTTCTTGTTGCGCTCCTGAACCACGATGTCGATGACGTCGTCGTCGGCGGGTGCGAACTCGCGCACCACGGTGTTCTCGATGCCGGGGATGTCTTCGTCGGTGAACTCACGCAGTAGCGCAGTACGTGTGTCGTTACCGGCAAGGGCCAGCACGGACGCGAGCACGTGGGTCCACTGCTCACGGGGATCGGACTGGGCTGAGAACAGGCGCGGAACGGGCATGGATTACCTCAAGGACGTGGACTTCGAACGCCGGGAGGGTACCGGACGCCGAGGTGTGTTCTGGTGTTTTCTCAGGTGTCCTGAGGATCGACGTCAATGCCGATCCTCACTCCTCCGGGAACCCCAGAGGCAGCAAGTACCCGTCGCGCGGCCGTAGTGAGGGTTGACGACAAGGGTGCCTGCAGCAGTATCGCCCTGCGAGTACGCCCACGCAGCCGGTGAAGTCGCGACGGACCACGCACCGTCATTTCCGGATCAGCCATGGCCAGATCCTCCGCCAGGGCCTCGGCCACTTCGGCGACGCGCGCCGGGTTGTCGCCCTCGATCACGATTCGCAGCAGGTGCCCATGCGGTGGCATTCCTCTCGCCTGCCTGCGACCGATCTCCCCTTCGAGGAACTCCTCCACCGCGTGCCGGGAACCCAGTTGCACCGCCCGTGCAGCTGGCTCCCACGCCTGCACCACAACCCGGGCGGGCTCACCCTTACGCCGCCCGGCGCGCCCCGCCAGCTGCACGATGAGCGAGAACGTGCGCTCCTCGGCCCGGAAGTCCGCATGCTGCAGCGCTGCGTCGGCGTCGAGCACCGCGGCCACCGTCACGTCGGGCAGGTCGTGCCCCTTGGCAACCATCTGCGTGCCCAGAAGGATCGCGGGGCCGGGTGCGCTGAATTCGGCGAGCAGGCCCACGATGCCACCACGCTTCGCCGCATTGTCGGCATCGAGACGCACAAGCCGGGTATCGGGCACCACATTTGCCAGCGCCTCTTCCAATGCCTGAGTACCCGAGCCCTGACGCCCCACGTTCACCGAGCGACACGAGGGGCACGCATTCGGCTGATCGCGTTCCAGACCGCAGTGGTGGCACACCAGGCGCTCCGGGCCGCCATCACGGTGCAGCACCATCGGCACATCGCAATCGGGGCAGCGGGCGATCCATCCGCAGTCCCGACACAGCGTCGTGCGCGAAAACCCGCGACGGTTGAGCAGCACGATGGCCTTGTCGCCACGCTCCGCCGCCTCCTGCAGGGCCCGGGCCAGCGGCCGTGAGATCGGACCCGCGTGCTGGGTACGCATGTCCACAACGTCGATCGGCGGCAGCACAGCACCGTCGGCGCGCTCGGCCAGCGTCAGGCGCTCAAGCGCATGCCAGGCCTCAGGGCGCGGCGTGGCACTGCCGTACACCAGCGCTGCACCGGCATCGGTGGCGCGCTTGTACGCCACCTGCCGTGCGTCGTAGCGCGGAGTGGAGTCCTGCTTGTACGACGAGTCGTGCTCCTCATCCACCACCACCAGGCCGATGTCGCGCAGCGGGGCGAACACCGCACTTCGGGCACCCATCACCACGTCGGCCTCCCCGGAGCGGATGCGCCGGTCCTCTGCGGCGCGCTCGGCCGGTGCCAGCGCCGAGTGCCACACGGCCACACGCTCGCCCAGCCGGGCACGGAGCCGACCCAGAAACTG
>JBAXJA010000139.1:0-4215 GCA_037138115.1 Thermoleophilia bacterium
CTAGCTGCGGCCCCTGCGGGCATTTGCCCTGGAGAGTTCGCGCGACATCTCTTTGTCCTTGATGGCCACACGCTTGTCGTACTGCGTGCGCCCGCGGGCCAGGCCCAATTCGATCTTCGCGCGGCCTTCGTCGTTGAAGTACATGCGCAGAGGAATGAGGGTGACCCCGCGCTCGGCAAGCTTGCCGGAGATCTTGTCGATCTCACGGCGATGCAGCAGCAAGCGGCGCGTGCGCTGCGGGTCGTGCCCGCGGCCACCGGCCGGGCCGTAGTCGGAGATGTGGGCGCCCACGAGGAACACCTCGTCGTTGATCACCTGGGCGTAGGCCTCACGGATCATGGCGCCGCTCTCGCGCAGGCCCTTTACCTCACTGCCGGCGAGTGAGATTCCCGCCTCATAGCGGTCGAGGATCTCGTACTCGTGCAGCGCCTTGCGGTTCTGCGCGATGTCGCGACGCGTCGGCGGAGTGGACCCGCCCTTCGTGGTTGCCTTCTTGCCCATCGCGCCGATCCTATCGGCCCCGCGGCGCGCGGCGGCCGCGGCGCGACCCGCGATCGCGATCTCGCTGCTCGGGGTCTCGGATGGTGCGCGGCCCCGGGCGATCGGCGGGCTCAAGCGTGACGCGCCCCTGGAGCGGCTCGATGTCGTGCACGCGCACCTGCACCGAGTCGCCCAGGCGGATGCGCTTGCCGGTCTCATTGCCTATGGCCTGCACGCCGTCGGGCTCGGGCACCCAGTGGTCGTCGGGCATGCGCCGGAAGGGCATAAAGCCGTCGTACGCCTCGCCGAATGAGATGAACAGCCCCGACTGCCCGATGCCCGTGACCTCGCCATCGCGGGGGCGGTCCCACTGCTCGTCTCCCCGCATCTCATCGGCCAGGAGGTAGGCCAGGCACATGCGGTCGGCACGGCGTTCCAGATCGGTGGCCGCGCGCTCGCGCTCGGAGGAGTCGCGCGATACCTCGGGCAGCATTACGGCATCGGGAGCGGATTCCCCCAACCCGAGGGCATATACCAGCGCCCGGTGCACCACCAGGTCGGGGTACCGGCGGATGGGTGATGTGAAGTGCAGGTACGCCGCGCTGGCGAGCCCGGAGTGGCTGGTGGCATCCGGTCGGTACACAGCACGCTGCAGCGAGCGCAGCACCATGTACGGAAGCGACCGTCCGCCTTTGCCTGTGCGATCGACATACAGGCGGGTTGCGTGCGCGGCCACACCGGCCGCCTCGCGACGTTGATCGGCGGTGAGCATTCCCTCGGCCAGCGGTGGCACCGGAATGCCGAGCACCTCAAGACGGGTCCACAGTTCCTCAAGTGCCATCTGCTCGGGGTCGCCGTGCACGCGAAAGATGGTGGGCACCTTGCGGTCGATGAGAAAGCGGGCCACCGCCTCATTTGCGGCGATCATGCACTCCTCGATGAGCGAATGGGCATCGGTCTGGCGCTCCACCTCGATCGATGCGATCCGACCCTCCTCAAAGTGAAACCGTGGCTCGGTGGTGGCCACGTCGAGCGCCCCGCGGCGCATCCTGCGGGCCCGCAGCGCGCGGGCAAGGTCCATTGCCAGCCGGACGTCATCCTCCATCACCCGGTCGCCCAGCTCGCCCCTGCCCTCCAGCAGGGCGTCAACCTCGGGGTAAGTCAGCCTGCGGTCCGACTTGATGAGCGAGCGCTGGAAGGCCTCACCGGTAACGCTGCCATCGGGCATCACCAGCATCTCGGCCGTGAGCGCCTTTCGATCAACGCCGGGGCGCAGTGAGCACACGTCGTTTGAGAGCCGCTCGGGGAGCATGGGGTCAACCGTGCCGGGCAGGTAAGTGCTGCACGCGCGGCGTTCGGCCTCGTGGTCAACGGCGCCGCCTGCTTTGACGAAGCTGCTCACATCGGCGATGTGCACCCACAGGCGGATTCCCTCGCCATCGCGTGCCACTGCGATGGCGTCGTCGTGATCCTTGGCACCCTCCGGGTCGATGGTGATGACCCGCTGCTCGCGCATGTCGCGGCGGTCCGGTTCCATGGTCTCGGCGCCACGGGCGGCCTGGTCGGCCTCATCGCGCACCTTGGCGCCAAACCCGTGGCCCAGATCCTCGTGCGCCACCAGCGCCCTGATCGCTGCCCCCGGCAGACGGGACGGGCCATGAATGTCCATCACCTCGGCCCCACCACCCTTGAGGCGCGCGGTCACCAGGTCGCCCATGCGGGCGTCTTTTCGGCGCGCCTTGAGCAACGCCACCTCCGGCCCGGCCTCGAATGCCGGGCGCAGTGCCATACCGCGGCCATGCGGCACCAGCTCGGCAACGAACGTCGCTCCAGTACGGCCGCGGGCCATGCCGGCTAGGCCTTGCCGGTGCAGGCGTGCGCGAGCGCCACTGAAAGCGCCTCGTCGGCGCCTGTGCGGGGATCATCAACGGCACGGACGTCCGGCTGCACGCCCTTCTTGCCGATGTCGGTCCCCTTGGGGGTGAGATATCCGGCCACCGTCACCTTTACCGCGCCGCCATCGGTGGTGGGGACGGTCACCTGCACCTCCGACTTGCCGAAGGTGGGCGTGCCCACCACGAGTGCGCGGCCATGATCCTTGAGGGCCCCAGTCACGATCTCCGACGCGCTGGCACTGTTGCGATCCACCAGCACGGTGACGGGGATGCTGGCCGGAATGGGATCGCCATCGGCCTTCAGCACCTCCTCGGGCGAGGTACGGCCCTTGGTGGACACCACAACATCGCCGGGCTTCAGGAAGTCGCCCGCAACTGCCACTGCCTCGTCCACAAGCCCGCCCGGGTCGCCACGCAGATCGAGAATGACCGCGGTGGCGCCCTTGTCACGGAGTGCCTTCACCTTGTCGGCAACCGCCTCCCCCGCACCCTGATCGAACCGGTCGAGTGCAACCACTGCGACCTTGCAGCCGCCGGGAGCGGTCACCAGCTTGCCCTCGACGAGCGGCACCGTCACGTCGCCGCGGGTCACCTTCACGGTGCGCTTCACGCCGTCGGTGGCGGTAACGCCGAGGGCCACCACGGTGCCCGGCTTGCCGCCAATGGCGAGAACACTCCTCGCCTGCCCGCGCCGGGCCACCGGAATACCACCGACAGAGGTGATGACGTCACCCTTCACCAAACCCGCGGTATCGGCGGGGCTGCCGGGGAACACCTCGCGGATGGCGACTCCGGCCTTGGCCGGCTTCACCCGGATGCCGATGCCGGTGTAGGTGCCCTCCGAGGCCCGCATGAGGTCGCGGTACTGATCGGGCGTGAAGTACTGGGTCCAGCGATTGCCGAGCGACGCGGCAATCGCTGCGGCCCCGACTTGCTCGAGATGCCCACGGTCCACGTTGCCCCGATAGCGATCGCCAAGAACATTGAGCACCTGATCGGGAAGCGACCCCGTGGAGCCGCCCACCAGCAGGCTGCGGGCGCCGGCCGGCAGTTGGTCGAGCCCCGACTGCCGGGGATGGCCGCCCACGAGCACCCCCAGAACGAAGATCACGAGAGCCATCACCACGACGGCAACGACGTACGCGGCGCCGCGGCGCGGGGGCTGGTGAGGTGCTGACACGGGGCGAATCCTAGGCCGGAGGCCGGGTGCCCGCGGTCCAGCCGGTCGCGGGGCGGCGGCGCCCGCAGGCGCCACCGCACGCGGCGATCAGATACGCAGGAAGCGGCGCAGCGTAATGCCGCTGCCCACGGCGCCAAGCAGGGCGCCGGCTCCCACCAGTACCACGGTGAGGAGCGGGAAGGCGATTGCCCCGGCGGTGGATCCGCTCTTGGTGAGGGCGGTGTCGGCACCAGATGCCCAGGCATCCACAACTCCCACCTTGATGCCCCACAGCATGGCCACGGCCACCACGGCCCCGACGAGCCCACAGAGGACTCCCTCGATCATGAAGGGCCATCTGATGAACCAGTTGGTCGCGCCGACAAGGCGCATCACCTCCACCTCACGCCGTCTGGCGAAGATGGAGAGCCTGATGGTGTTGCCGATCAGCAGCACCGCCGCCACCAGAAGGATCCCGATGAGCGCGAACCCGGCCCACTGCACGAACTTGGCTGCAGTGAGCAGCCTGTCGGCGGTGGTCTGCGGATACACGATCCCCTCGGTTGGGTCGAGCGCAGGATCGTCCTTCACCGCGGCAACGATGGCGTTGGCGTTCGCCGGATCGGTGGGCTGGATATTGAACTTGGCCGGCAGCGGGTTGCTCGGCAGCTGGTCGAGCAC
>JBAXJA010000140.1:0-4186 GCA_037138115.1 Thermoleophilia bacterium
AGGGGGCTCCCCACCCGGCGCAGTGCGCCGGGTGGGTCCCAGCGGGCGTTGTGATTACGGCCGCAGCGCCATTGCGTAGAAGTCCACCCCCGCCTGTGGCGGATACAGCAGGGTCATGCGATCGGTGCGGAGCAACTTGGCCGCCCGTGCGGGGAGGCCCGGGGGGGCAGGTGCACGGAGCACGAGCGGAGCGTCGAGAAGCGCCGCGGGCAACCTGAACCGCGCCCTCCCCCACGCCCCGGTCAGTCTGATCTCAGGAACACGCGATGGCTTGAACAGTACCGACAGCACCCGCTCGCCCAGATCGGGGCTCCAATGCATGCGAGCGAACACGATGCGATTGACGCCCGCCCTCGGCACGTCCGTGGCACGCCCGGCGCGGGCAGCAGCCATGCCAATGAGCACCGGCACGCCGCAGCGGTTGGCGCCCCGCTGGAGCAGCTGCCACCGGCCGCCGGTCATCACCGGGCGGTACCGGCACAGAAGGGCGAGATTCTCATCCGGCGATTGCCAGATCGGCGACTGCTCGTCGGTGCGCGCCACGTCAGCCCGCAGCACGAAGTGGGGTGCATGTGCGCCGCGGAGCGCGTCGCCGTTTACCTTGTCGAGCACCGTGGTCCACGTGGAATACGACTGAAACTGCGGCAGCGGCTTCCAGTTGAGGCTGTACGCCCACGCTGTCGAAACCTCGTAGGGGGTGATGTGTACCCCGGAGCGACCGATGGTCCTCAGCATCGCTGTGGGCACGCCGAGCCGGCTGCGGAGATACGCGCGGTCGGCGGTGAACTGCGCTGCCCGTGCATCGGAATCCACAATGAGGAGTGCCTGGTCATATGCACTCGAGACGCGCCCCCGGGGGTCAAGGAGATGCGACGTGGGCTGCTCCGTGGATTGAATGGCGAACGCAAAGCCCACCACCACCATGGCGACGGCAGCAACCCTGAGTGCGGTGCTCCTCCATGCCACCACAGCCGGCAGCACGGCGATGGTAAGGAGTGCAAAGGGAGCGTGGGTGTCGTGCCGCACGAAGCCGTGCTTGAAGGTGGCCCAGATGCCCACGACCAGCACCGCGGAGAGCGCCACTCGTTGGGTAAGCGGGCGGGTGCGCCATGCGTAGGTGCTCATTGCGATGAGTACGACCGCGAGCGCGAGGAACACCGCGTATTCCCACGCCCGACCGGGGGTCTCCAGCATCGTGGCGCCCGAGTAGCCAGACACCAGTTGGGCGGACCACGAAATCCAGCGCGGCACCGCCAAGGGACTGTTGCCGGTGGCCAGCCACAACGCCGATGCGACGATGACCCCGGCGATGGCCCACGCCGCAAGGGCCCGGCCCCTCCCCTGTATCCATGAGGTGAGTCCAAGCACAGCGATCGCGATCATCCCGCTATCCAATTTGATGAGAAGCAGGAGCACCGTGGCCACGCCGAGAAGGGCTGACACCACCAACGCCGCACGCGGGGTCTGCACCGGTTGCTGGATGAACATGAGGGCGACCACAAGGGCCAGCAACCCCCCCACCTCTGAGGGGAACGTGAACAGCAACGCGCTGGCCGCGTACGCGATGGGAATGGCGATGGCCGCGTTGCCGAGGCCACGGCGCGCAGTGACCACCAGCGCCAGCACCAGCAGCCCCCGCATCGCAAACGTGGCGACGAATGCCAGTGCATAGGTGGGCCCCGTGACCAGAAGTGGAAACACCAGAAACCCGAGCGGGCCGTACGTGAAGCCGATGTCCCGGCCGAACTGGAGCCCCTGATCAGCCGCCAGATGCAAACCGATCTGCCATGAGCCATCAAGCCCATCTTGGGGCGATACCCCAACCGACGGCCACGTGAGGAGGTTGATCGCCACGGCGACCCCGATGAGCACCACGATCCGCAGCACCCGGTGCGCCCGCCATGTGATGGCGACGCGACGAGCGGCCTCGAGAGGCCACGACGTGCGGGCGGTGCGGGTGTCCTCCACAGGGCTCCCAGGGTCGGCAAGACGCGGGCAGCGGCCAGTGTGGCGTGCGGCGGCCCAAAGAGGAAGGAGCGTTCTTGTCACATTGATGGATATGGAAGGACGATTCGGGCGCTACCTTGCACGCGTGGCCTACGACCTCAAGGGCATCGTCGCCAATCGCCTGGGCGAGAACTACGAACTGCACGAGCAGTACGTGAACCCCACGCTGGTTGACGTGTTCCGCACCATCGGGTTCGACCGCGTGTACTCCCGCGGCGAGGGAGCGCACCTGTGGGACACCGACGGCGTGAAGTACCTCGACATGCTCGGGGGCTTCGGCGTGGCGGCAGTCGGGCGCAACAACCCCGTGGTCGCGGGTGCCATCCGCGACGTGCTTGACATGGACCTGCCCAACATGGTGCAGATGGACTGCGCGCTGCTCTCGGGCCTGCTGGCCGAGGCCATCGTGCAGCGCACACCTCCCCACCTCGACGCTGTGTACTTCTGCAACTCGGGTACCGAGGCGGTGGAGGCGGCGATGAAGTTTGCGCGCGCCCACACCGGGCGCGATTCCATCGCCCACTTCACCGGCGGCTGGCATGGGCTCACGCTCGGCGCGCTGTCGGCCATGGGCAACGAGGAGTTTCGCGAGGGGTTTGGTCGGTTGCTGGCCGGGGACGAGGTGCCCGCCGGCGATCTGGTGGCGCTGGAGCGTGTGCTGGCCCGTGATGAGACCGCAGCGGTCATCGTCGAGTGCCTGCCAGGGCACAGCGTGCGTATTCCCGAGGAGGGCTTTCTGCGCGGCGTGCAGGACCTGTGCCAGCGCCACGGCACCCTGCTGATCTGCGACGAGGTGGCAACCGGGTGGGGTCGCACCGGCCGCATGTTCGCGTTTGAGCATTGGGGGCTCGAGCCGGACATCATCTGCACCAGCAAGGCGCTGTCGGGTGGGTATGTGCCGGTGGCGGCGATGGTGTGCCGTCGGGCCATCTACCAGTCGGTATTCAGCAGCATGGAGCGCTGCTGGGTGCATTCGTCGAGCTTCGGGCGCAACAACCTGGCCATGGCCGCAGGCCTCGCCACGCTCCATGTACTCGACGCCGATGATCTGGTGACCAGAAGTGCTGTCCAGGGCGCCAAGTTGGTGGACCGCATCAACTCCCTGCGCAGCCAGCATGACGTGCTGAAGGAGGCCCGCGGAATGGGCTGTCTGGTGGCCATCGAGCTGCAGCCACCGCCCAAGGGCACTCGGCGCGTCGCATGGAAGGCCCTCAATGCCGCCCACGAAGGGCTATTTCCCCAGATGGTGGTGATGCCGCTGCTCGACCGGCATCACGTGCTTACTCAGGTGACCGGCAACCACGACCCGATCATCCGCCTGATGCCACCGTTCGTCATTTCAGACGACGACATCACGTGGTTCGTGGATGCCCTCGACCAGGTGCTGGCCAACCGCCACCGCCTTCCCGGGCCGATGATCGGCATGGGCAGCAAGGCGCTGAAGGCGCGCCTTCGTGGACGGTCGCGCGACCGGGCCGCAAAGCGGGCTGGCTCCGTTGACGAGGAGAGATGACGCCGCCCAGAAGGTGATTTCTCCCCCACCTCCGGCCCACTCCTTGCTACCGTTGCCGACCGCCGCATGAGCGGCGATCTGGCGGAGTAGCTCAGCTGGTTAGAGCAGCGGAATCATAATCCGCGTGTCGGGGGTTCGAGTCCCTCCTCCGCTACTCACTTCCCTGTCTATCCCTGCATTCGTGCGATCGCGCGCTCCCCCGTTTGATGAGTACGGCCCCCACCATCGGGGCACACGAATCCATCCGGACGACCGTCGTGCCGGGGTCGGGATTCGCAATAGCCTCGCGCCAGACGTTGGAGTATGCGCCCGGCTCCCGTCCATGGGTGATTAGGGAAACGTAAGAGAGATGTGGTGACGGGGTGTGCACCCCGGGCGCGGAGTCGGGACGGTGCGTTGACCCCGAGGTACGGCACGCGACCGGTCGAGGAGTTTGATGACGCCGCTTCCACAGATGACCACCTCGCCCGGGCGCCGGGTGCCGCGGGGACCAATCGCCGCCCTCGCGGCCGCCGCGGTGCTCGCCGGCACGCTGGTCATCGCTTTTGGCGCCGCCTCGACTGCCGCGAGCGGTGCAAATCCCGACGTCTGTGCCGACGCCACGCGCACCATCACCTACGACGTCGCCGCGTTCGAGACGGTCATCCCGGTCAATGGCTGGGGCGA
>JBAXJA010000141.1:0-4172 GCA_037138115.1 Thermoleophilia bacterium
GTGATGCGCCAGCGACTCAACCGCCACGTGCATCCAGGCGCGGTGGCCGACTGCCTCAGGTACACCACCGCCGGAGCCGCCTTTGACGGCGAGGACGCCCTGCGCCACGTCGCCTGTCCCACGCTTGTTATCGGCAGCCGCGACCGCCTCGACCCCGAGCATCCGATGCGCATCGCCGAGCACTGGGCCGAGCTCATCCCAGGCGCGAAGTTCCTTGTCGAAGGTGATGGCGAGAGCCCGCTGGCCTGGCGTGGCGGCACCCTCAGCCGCGTGATCGCCGACTTTCTGGTGGCCGTGCCCGACTAAGAGATGGGCAGTGCCCGCTCGAACACGATGCGGTCTTCCCCGGCGCCGAGGTAGTCGGCCACCAGCGGGCCGTCGAAGCCGAGCGCACGATGGAACGCGATCGACCCCTCACGCTGCGGGGCGGCCAGCGCCCGAATGCGCGTGCAGCCCTTCGCCATCGCCTGCTCGCCGAACCACCGGTACAGCGTGGCCCCCACTCCCTGGCCGCGCAGCGTTGGGTCAACGGCGTGCAGGTGCACATAGGCCAGGTCGGGCTCGCTCAGGCTCACCATGCCCAGGAGGAAGCCGGCGGGCGATCCGTCGGCGCGGGCGATCCACACACCGCCCGGCCCCAACTGGTCGAAGAACAGCCGGTGCAGCGTGAGCCCAACCGGATGTCCGAACCATGCCTCCGCAACCGCCCGGGCAGCGACGAAGTCGGCCGCCACGAGGGGCCGGGGCTCAACAAGCTGCAGCTCCATACCCCTCCGGGAGCCGACTGGCTCCGCATCGCCGTCTGGACCGCCGCAGGCTACCCGAGAGCGGGCAGGTCCATCCCCGTGAGCGTGCCATCCGGATCCCGGAGGATGAGCCGCAAGGTGAGCCCCTGCTTGACAAGGCCTAGAGAAATGAATGCGGTCACCTTGAGCGCGCGCGATGTATCGGTGACGTGCACGACCGGAGCGCTCATTGGCCTGTGGATGGTGCGGCTGCCGATTGCCGTCTCGGAGTTCACCATCGCCCGCATGCCATTCGGCCTCACGTACATCAGCGTGTATCGCCCCGGAACCTTGATGTCGAACGAGTCACGAAGCGCCGCGATGAGCCTCGGACCGCGGTGCCGCTGGATCATCGTGACCCTGTTTCGGCGACTCGCTGGCCGAATGATGCCGAGGGATTCATCCGACCCGGTAATGACGCCCCCAACGACGGGTCCCGCACCAAGGGGATCGCCGGAATTGCCGTCGCTCGTCGGAGGTGTTGGAGGTGCCGGGGGGATCGGGGGCTCGTAGGAATTGATGAACACGCCAACGGCATTCGCCCCACCACCCGAGACGGTGGTGAGGAGGTCTGGCTGACCATCCCTATCCATGTCGGCAATGGCGAGTCCAGACGACCAAGTGCTGATCACCCCGTTGCTCAGGTCGATGCGTGGGGCGAACGTGCCATCTCCATTCCCCGGGAACACCGAGAGGCTGCCGTAGCTGCCGTAGCTGCCCACGAGGTCGAGCTTGCCGTCACCGTTGAGGTCGGCGTTCTGCACCCCCTCCGGATTGCTGTCCGGAATCGATGCGTAGCTGGTGGCATCCGCGCCAGCCCGAAGCGACCCAATGGCGCCGTTCACGCCGTTGGCACCGAGGAAGACCTCGAACTGAGTTGGCCCACCCTCAGTGGTGGACCCCGCGATGTCGGCAAATCCATCTGCGTTGAAGTCGCCGATCGTGACGCCCTGCGCGCCAAAGCTCACCGTGCCGACGTATGGAACACCGGTAGTGAACACGCCGGTGCATACACCGCCAGCCTTCGTCTGCATCATCACGCTGAAGGAGTCGTACGAACGGCGGTTGGCGGAGACGATGTCGGGGCAGCTGTCCCCGTTCATGTCGCCCGTCGTGAGGTTCTGTGATCCGCGCCCCGTGGGGTAGTCCGAGCCCGTGTCGATGTCCGCCCTGCTGCCGAAGGTGCCGTTGCACGAGCCGCCTGTCTTGAGCCCGAGGAGCACGCTCACCTCCGACGGGAACGTCCAGTTCTGCCAGTTGCCCACGACCACGTCGAGGCAGCCGTCAACGTCGAGATCACGGATGTCGATGCCCTTACCCGAGATTGTGGATTGCCCGGCCGCCGCCCCAAATGCGCCGGTGCAGACACCACCGGTCTTGACGTTGAGGAACCGGTAGACGTTCAGGGTGGTGGACGCGACGATATCGAGACAGCCGTCCGTGTTGAGGTCACCCAGCTTGACGTCCTGCGGGGCCCTCGCGATCGCCACCGCTGCCGGGGCGCCCAGCGCACCCGTGCAGGCGCCATCCGTCCTGATTCCGGGCAGGACCGAGAGCGAATAGCCGCTGGCACCCGTAATTCCGTTGGTCACCACTGCGTCGGGGCAGGAATCTCCATTCACGTCACCGGCAGCGACGGAGCCAGGGCTTGTACCCCAGCCCGTGGCGACGGTCGGGTACGTCTGGGCCGAGCCAAAGGCGGGCACGGCGGCCACGGCAGCCCCGGATCCGCCCAGCAGAAGTGCGCATGTGGCCGCAAAAACCACGCCAACCATTCGGGGGGGTGAGTTCATGAATCATGTGTACACGACCGCTGGCAGGAAATAGCGGACGCTGGTTTCCGCCGAGGGCATCATTGGACGTCAGCCGAGACGTGCCACCCCAATGGGGCACGCAACGCCGGTGCCACCCAGGCCGCAGTACCCGTTGGGGTTCTTGGCCAGGTACTGCTGGTGGTACGCCTCGGCGTAATAGAACGGCCCGCCAATGGCGATTTCGGTGGTGATACCCCCCATACCCAGCGCGTCGAGCGCCTCCTGGAACATGTCGCGCGACGCCTCCGCCTTCACCTTCTGCGCCTCGTCCGCGCAGTAGATGGCCGACCGGTACTGGGTGCCAACGTCGTTGCCCTGCGCCATGCCCTGTGTGGGGTCATGCCCCTCCCAGAACGTGCGCAGCATCTCGCCGTACGTGGTCTGCGACGGGTCGTACACCGCCAGCACCACCTCGGTGTGGCCCGTGCGCCCGCCGCACACCTCTTCGTACGTGGGGTGCGGCGTGTACCCGCCGGCATAGCCCACCGCGGTGGTCCATACGCCGGCGTGCTGCCAGAACACGCGCTCTGCGCCCCAGAAGCAGCCCATGCCCACCACGATGGTCTCGAAGCCGTCGGGAAACGGTGCGATGAGCGGATTGCCGAGCACCTCGTGCGCGACGGGAATGCGTATTGACTCGGCGCGGCCGGGCAGGGCGTCCTGCTCGGGGACCATGTCCATCTTGGAGGAGTTCCAGAACGGCATGTGGCTCCTTTCGCTGCCCCGGGAGGGGCGGTCGTCAGGGTCGGGCAGTCACACGGTAGCCGCGCTCGCCCACGAGGGCAGCCGCCTTCCGTGCCGATTCCTCGCCATCCACCACGATGGTGAGTGTGCCCGCGGGCTCGCCGGCAACCGCCGGTACCAGGTCGAGGTCTTCGATGTTGATGTGTGCATGCCCGAGCGCCGTGGCGATCTCCGACAGCACGCCGGGTCGGTTGGGCACCTCCACAACCACCCGGGTGCTCTCGCCACCGGCGGAATCGTCAACGGCCATCAGGCGCTCGCGGCCCTCGGCGGCACTGGCGAAGAAGGTCTGCAGCCACTCGCGGTCTCCGCCCCGAAGGGCCTCCTCAACCTCAAGCAATTCGGTGCGATGCTTTCGCACCTCAGCTAGCACCGCGTCGCGGTTGGTGAGAAGGATGTCGGCCCACAGCGCCGGGTTGGCACCGGCCACCCGGGTGAGATCGCGAAATGACGGGCCGGCAGAGCGCAGCGCCTCGCGGCCCTGCGGTGCGGTGTCGGCCGCCTGCCGGATGAGCGCCGACGCGATGACGTGCGGCAGATGCGACACCAAGGCCATGAGGTGGTCGTGCACCTCGGCATCCACGGCCACGGGCGTTGCGCCCACCGACGACACCATGCCGTGCACGCGCTGCAGCAGGTCGGGGCGGGTTTCTTCGGTGGGGGTGAGAAACCACGTGGTGCCGTCGAAGAGGTCTTCGCGGGCGTGCTCGACGCCTGCGCGCTCGCCGCCGGCCACGGGATGGCCGCCGCAGAACCGCGCGCGCTCCTCGGGCGTCAGCGCGCTCAGCACATCGCTCTTTGCAGACCCCACATCGGTGACCACGGCATC
>JBAXJA010000142.1:0-4124 GCA_037138115.1 Thermoleophilia bacterium
CTATTGTCGTACGAAAGCGAGGAGGGCCACTGATGAAGACACGAACGGTCACCGCCAACGACGTGCGGATTCCTGAGCCGATTGCCGGCGAGGTGGTGGTGGTAGAGCGCTACGGCAAGCCGTACGCCGCCATCATCGACACCGCTGCGCTCGATCTGTTTCTGCGCATGCAGGCGGTATTTGGCGAACACGTACCGCACGAGATGGGCGTGAGCGACCTCGAGCTGACGGTGCATCGCCTTGCGGAGTCTGGTGAGGACACCGAGGAGTTCGACTACGCGGCGTTCGTTGCCAGGTGATCTGCGTGGGGCAATCGTGTGGGCCACGACCACCTTCCAGTCCGAGGCACCATTTCGCGTGATGCGGGCTGATGGCTCCATCGCCGTGTTCGACACCGTGCATCACCTGGCCGAGGCAATCGGGCAGCGTGAGATTTCCATCGCCCACAGCTTTCTGGTGGATGCCAAAATCCGCCCCGTGGTAATTCTGCAGGGGCGCCCGCGCGGGGCGCTGCCCGAGTACGCAGCCCTCAAGATCACCCGCCTCGCGAAGCTGACCGACGAAGGCCGACAGCGCGTGCGTCAAGGCCTCTATCCAGACCTGCTCTATCTCGCCGAAGACCCGGGCAAGTACGGCCTGCCAACCGAGAACGCCGTAGACGTGAACTCACTGGTGCGGGTGCACCGCGACGCCATCGTCGCTGTGGCGGGGCATCTCGATGATGGTGAGGTTGCCACCCTTGGCCACAAGCTGGCCGCAGCACTCGATATCGACCTTCGCGGCCCTATCCGCGAGGGTGTGGTTGCCCACCTCGAGGCGCGACGGCAGCGCGACTGACCACCGGGCCAACGTGTGCCACGTCAACGCCTCTCGTCAGTGTGCCGCGCGCGCGGCCCTCCGCCTCAGCCGGTGGAGATGAGCGTGCTGGTCAGTGCGCCGTCGGCGGTGCGGTAGATCACCAGCAGGCGCGCGGCGGCGTTCTTCAGCGGCAGCGTGTCGGCATCGAAGTAGGTGCGAAGCACAATGCGCGCGTTGGCCTTGCTGGTGGTGAGCGTTGAGGCAGATGACGCCCGTTCCAGAGTGCGCCGCCCCACGGTGCTGCCTGCCAGCTGGGCCAGCCGCACGTCGCGGGCAGTGGGCAGCATGATGAAGGTGTAGGCGCCGGCGGCACCTAACTGCACTCGGGTAACCAGGCGCGTTTGCCCGATGTGTGGCGCCACCGTGGCGCGCGTGAACTCCGGCGGGTTCAGCGCCGCGGCCACCGTCGGGTCAACCGCAGTGGGCACGGTGGTGCCCGGGGAATCAGCCGAGGTGGGGCACGTGGCGTTCGGGTGCTCCCACTGCAGGTAGGGGAATCCGTTGTTGATGGCTGAGCAGATGCCCCACGGGTTGGTTCCTGGTGCCGTTCCGGTAGGAACGATGTCCCAACCGAGCGCGGTGAACGAGTTGATGTTGCGCATCTGCGTCGATGTGAGCGCAGTGCCGTATCCGCTCAGCGCACCAAGCGCACCCACGGTGTCGGTATTCCACGCCGATCCGGTGAAGGTGCTCGGGATGGGCGAGGGGTAGCCCGCGGCGGCCACGGCGTCTGTGCCGATGACCCCGCCGAACCCTGTGCCGTTGCCGGCGGTGCGCGTGAGCAGGCCTGTGGCATACGAATTGAGCACCCGAAGCCGCCCGCCGCCTGGTGCGCTGCCGATGATGCCGCCGATGCCGTTGGTGCCAACAGGCGTGCCCGTGGCCGCCCCCGATACCGGGCCGGTTGCGTACGAGTTCTGGATGACTGCGTAGGCGGAGCCATAGATCGACCCGCCTGATGTGAGCCCGCCTGCGAGCCCCGAGCTGTTCATGGTGGCCGCCACTGCTCCGCCGGCGTACGACTGCGAGATGGTCGATCCCTGCAGGTAGCCCACCAGGCCACCCACCTGCGTCTCGCCGGTCACGTCGACGTCGGCCGAGCTCTGGGTGATGGTCGCCTCATAGGTGGCAAAGCCCGTTACGCCGCCCAGACGGGAGTTGCCGGTCACCGTGCCCCGGGCGTGCACGTCGGTCAGCTCCGCGTGTGAGGCGTTGCCCGCAACCAGCCCGGCATTCGTGGTGCCGGCCAGGTCGCCGGTGATACGGCCCTCCACGGTGAGGTGCTGCACCACGGCGCCGGTACCGAGCCGGCCGAAAAGGCCCAGGTAGCCCATGCGCACGCTGGTATCGACGCTGAGGCCGGTGATCGTGTGGCCGCCACCGTCGTATGAGCCGGTGAAGCTGGAGACGTAGTCGCCAACTGGCGTCCATATGCCGGTGAGGTTGACGTCGGCGGTTTGCTTGAAGTGCTTCGCCAAGCAGGCGGACCGCTGCTCGCTCAGACGATTGAGGTCAGCCGCAGTGGCCAGCAGGTACGGGTTGCCCGCCGTGCCGGCACCGCCGCTGAACTCCGGTGAGATTGTGCATGGCGTTGGCGGTGCTACCGCGCGTGTGGGCGCAAATACTGCAGCCATGGCTGCAGCGGCGACAAATAGGGATGCCGACATGGCGGCGATGGAGGGGCGATGCATGGTGCATCCTCTCGACTCCCTCGGGGGGAGCAGTCGGGGCCTTAGGGCGCAGAGACTAGTCGCGGCGCCTTATGTGGGGGGTAGTTGCACCACGCAACACCACCCCGCCTGTCTCGCCGGTTACGGAAAACCCGACTACGCTTCCGGAGGAGAAATACGCTACCCGTCTCCTCACCAGCGAGGTTCGTTCAGTGAAGGTGCCAACCCCCCTTCGGGCCATCATCCTGTGCAGCGCCGCGGCGCTCCTGTTGCCCGCCGCCGCAAACGCGGCTGCTCGCTATGCGGTCCCTACCGGTGGCGTCTCGTCCGGTAACTGCCCCGTCGCCACTCCCTGCACGCTGCGGTTCGCAGTGGAAGGGGCGTTTGGCAACCGCCCGTCTGATGGCGACGACGTACGTCTGGCTGCCGGCGAGTACACCGAGAATTCCAAGCTCACCGTCTACTACCGGCTGAACATCTCGGGGCCCGATGGCGTGTATAGCGGGGCCACCCCGTGGGCGTTCATTATCTTCCCGGCGTTTGCCGACGGCGGCGAAGCCGACAACGTCATCAAGTTCCATCTCGCCGCGGGGTCGGGGGGCAGCCGCATCGAGCGCATTGCCATGACGGGCAAGGCCGTGAACACGCAGTTGGTGAACGCCGCGACGGAACCACGCTCCACCTTCGATCGCGTGCAGTTGTTCGTGCGTGGCGCCGATAGCATCGGGCTTGCGGGCTCAGGGCTCACGGTGAGCAACACGCTCATCTCGCAGACATCCACCGACACCTTCGGGGTGGCGGCGGCGATGACGGGCTCGATCACCGGCTCGAGTATCAGGTCTGACAACGGCACCGCGATTAGGGTCGACAACGGGTCTCACAGCTCGCCCGACTGCGCGCTTGATGTGCGCAACACCATTGCCACGGGGGGTGCGCACAACGCCCAGGTCGAGCGTGTGCCGCCGAGCTTCCTGCTGTGCACCTCGGTGTCGATGGCCATCTCCAACTCGTGGATCCCGGCCTCTGGCACCGGGGGCGGGCTCAGCGTGGTGGGGGCACCCAATGCGACGATGACCTTCGGCCTGGGCAACCTGGCTGCCACCCCGGCCATCACCGACGACACGGCGTTCAACGGCAACTGGCTGTTCGGGCCCACGTCGCCGGTGATCAACGCCGGCTGCACCTTTGGTTGCGGCACCACCGACATGTACGGCAGGCCCAGGCCCATTGGCCCAGCCAACGACATCGGTGCGGGTGAGAGCACGCTCGCACCCGTGGTGGCCACACCCTCGGTGTCGGACATTGCCACTGGTGGGGCAACGGTCGCGGTCAATGTGAACCCCGCCTACGCAGTCACCAGCTACACCGTGCAGTACCGCCCTCAGGGTGCCGGCACGTACACGAGTACCGCCCCGCTCGACGCAGGTTCGGGAGTTGCCGACCAGTTGGCATCGGTGCGCATTGATGGCCTCGCACCGGCCACGGCCTACGACGTGCGCGTGGTGGCCACCAATTCGGTTGGCACCACCACCGGCACTGATGCGCGGTTCACCACCACGTCAACGGCCTCCGGCTCTGCCGGTGCCGCCCTGCCTG
>JBAXJA010000143.1:0-4114 GCA_037138115.1 Thermoleophilia bacterium
GCGCAGCCTCGCAGCGACGCGACCTCTATGGACCGCCACCCCGGGGAGCATCTACAAGGACCCCGCCGCCGCTCTGCCGGCTGCGCGCTTGGCCCCGAAAGCGGGTCAGATCTATCAACGCTCGCCTATCCGTCGTCGCAGGACCACGCCCTCCTCCTGAGGTCGCTCCCGCTCGACCTGAACAAGCTGGACGCATGGGCGTACGGCTTCGGGCGGTGGGCCATCGTGGCCAACAATGACGCCTGTAACGGAAGCGACTTCCAGCACATGCTGCTTGAAGCGGACAAGATCGAGACACAGCTCCTGGCAGCGATCGATACTCTGCGGATCCACCCCGCCACACCCCTGCGCAACACGCTGCGGGCGGAGGCGAACAGTCTGGTCACGCGCTTCTGCGACTTCCGTCAGCGGGAGGTGTCGCGCCTGGTCTCGTCGGCGCACGGCCTGCCCTCGGTCGCGCACCTGCTTCCGCAGATGGTCAGCATTGGGAGGGTGTACGCGTACGAAAACGCCTCCATCTCCGGCTTCCTAGCGCAGCTCGAACGCACGCTCACGACGCAAGCGCATGGCCGGGGCTCCATACAAGCCAGGGAGGACTTCGTCACGAAAGCCTGGGCCTCCTTCTACCGGGCGTTCATTGCCGGGCTGCGCGGGGCTGACAAGCCAGCCCCCACCGCGGCCGTCGGAGCCGGCGAGGCGGACACGTTCGCCGGCGGGCACGGTTTCGCGCCCCCCGCGCTCGCCGCTGGGTTCCAGGCCCCAGGCGCCATGCAAACCATACAAACCATCGTGCAGGCGATGGAACGGGCGACCCCGGCTGCGGCCCTCCGGGCTCTGCATACTCCGATGCACTCCCCAGGGAACTCGATATGCCCTGAGATCCCGCCGACACTCGAAACCATGGCCAAGGAAGTTATGGCGGGCTGCCGGACTCCGGGGAGACCTCTCGCGCGCGGCAATGGCGCCTGCAACGGGATCGATCTTCCGAATGACCACTGTCGCCTCATCCTCTTCGCCAACCAGATCATGGAGGGTACCAGATTGCCGGGCTTCCTGACCGACGTTCCGCCAGCGGTCCTCCCCGATGTTCCGCCCCTCGCGGCAGCCGGCTGGTCTAGCACGCAACGAGCGGGTGGTGGGGCGCTGCCCCCCCCGGCATACCGGGAGAGACCCGCCGCCGAGCGAGCCACGCAGCCGCGCGCAACCTCCAACGACATCGTCTCGCCGTTCTCAATATACATGCTGGGCACCTACTCGCCGTATCGGGACATGCGGCTCCCCGAGTCCTGCTTCGATTGCAATGCCGCCCGCTCCCACTTTGGCAGCGAATGCCCGCAGAGATACGCACGCGTGCTGGGAGACGTCCCGCCGGGCTGGATGCTCGCCGGCCGGGCGGCGGTCAAGAACCCGGCGGACTGGGAGGGCAGCGAGCTGACCGCGGCAGCGCGCGCGGCTTACCGGAGCTTCCTCGGCACGCACGCCCTGCATCAGCATCGGCAATTCCCGGTCACGATCGAGGACATCACGGGTCCATCACCCCCTCCGCTGCGGCGGCCGGTAGGGGGCCGACACCCATGAGTGCGCGGCGCCAGCACCTGCTGGGGTTTTCCAGTCGACAACCAGCAGGCGCGCCGGCACCAACGCAGTCGACAAGGCTCAGCGCCGAGGGAGCGGAGCCGGCCTGCCTCGTTCGGCTCGCGGCGGCGCACGGCGGCACGCAGCGGCCGTGGGAGGCGGAGCTGGACTCGGCGCGGGCGGCGTGGCGGGCACACGTCCGGATCCAGCTTGGCGCGGCTTGCGAGGCGCACGTCCGATGGTCGCGGGGCCGCTCGATGCCGGTGCTCGACAACGTGGAGGTCATCCGGCACGCGCACGCCTTCGATGGCATCGACCTGCGCCCGGTGCTGCTCAACGTGTCCGCACCCACCGCGATGGAGCGGGGGGACGGCAACTGGGACACGGCGCTGCACGGCCTCGGCGGGCCGGGGCTCACCGCGTCCCTGGCGCAGCTGACCGACGCCTTCAACCAACACGTCTGGCCGGCCCGGGCCCAACCGTCCACCCGGAGCAAGCAGTGGGCAAGCTGGGCACTGGTCGTCACGTGGGCAGTCGCGCGGAAGGCCATGGATGGTATCCTGCCCATGTCCACCGACACGCTCAAGGCTCTGACCTGGGACCTGCTGGCCTTTCGTATGTCGCGGGCGCAGATCCTGGCGGTATGGAACGCCGTGCAGGCTCGGCATCGGTCCTTCGCGCTGACCCCGCCCATCCACGGGCAAGGCGAATTCTCCGCGTGGGCACGGATGCTCGGCTCGGTCATGGGCAGCCCAATCCGCCTCAAGTTTCCCATCCACAAGGCCGTGGTGGCGGCCCTCCTACGCCGGCGGCCGGCGTCGGTAGCGCTCAACCGCAACAGGCTGCTCACGGCTCTGGCCACCATCGCGTGCTTGCGGGTCTCGGAGGTAGCCCGGCTGCAGTCGTGCGACCTGTGGTTCGATCACTTCACCGGCTACGGCATCCCCGGCTTCGAGGGCTCCTGCGCGGTCCACGTAGCCAAGCGCAAGAACGACTCAGTGCGCAGAGGGCACCTACCGGGCGTGGGCCGCTCGCAGGACCCGGAGCTCGACCTGGTGTGGCAACTGCAGCGATGGCTTGGGGACATGCAGCTCGAGCCGCGGACCGGTTGTACGAAGCGCGCGCGACCAGCCGCGCGCTGCCCGGCCTGCCCACCACTCTTTCCCAAGACACGGCGAGGCCCCGGGCGGGCGGCCGTTGCTGCCACTGAGGGCATGTCCCGCCAGATGGTCAGCGACGCGATCAGAACCGCGGTAGCCGAGGTGGGCTGCGCGGGCGCGCACTTCTCGGGGATATCGGCCCGCAAGGGCGGCCTGTCTACGGCGATCCAGGCGGGTGTCGAGGAGGTGGTGCTGTACCTGCAGTCCGGCCACGGCCCGGAGCGGGCGGCCCGCAGATACATGCAGCTGTTAGACCCGACACGCCTCATGGAAACGTTTATGGCATTCGGCCTGTGAGCCGATGGCTCGGCGTCGTGATTAAAATACACTTACCTAAGCTTTCTTGTCGTGTCATGTCGGTCGGCCCGGCCCGCGTCGTGCCGCGCCCCGAGTCCTTTTGCGACCTTTCCAGGCCTGGGTATGGTATGGTGATAGCGGGGGTCCCGGCTCGGCCCGAACGGCCCAGCCGGACCGGTTGGGTCCGGCCGCACGCGTGCGGCGGTCCCACCTCGCACTCGGATCGTCCCCCAGCCGCCGCAGTAGGCTGGGGGCCCCGCCCGGTGAGACTCACGGAGGGGACAGGGGGTCGTGATCCCGTCCCGGCTGCGGGAGTGAGAGGGGACGTGACCACACTCCGGCAGGGGGGGGACGTGACTCCGCCTCGGCCTGACTCTAGCACGCGCGGGTTCCGAGCGCGAGCCGACACCGTACAACCCAAAAAATACGAACGGGCCCAGCCCAGCTTACACGCAGAACATACATTTACACACACACTTTCCTGCCGGTCAGCGGTGCCCGGGCCGGGCTCGCGCCCCGGAGGCAGGCTGGGGGCGGGGTATTCGAATGAATGACCCGCAACCTGCGTGCACGCAGGGGGAGCCAGAGCGGGTCGCCCCTGCCCGCGCCCGACTGTGATACCCGCTACGTAGACCAATGGCCGGAGGAGTGGGTTTTGGTCGGGCGCGGAACTGCAGACTCGCAAGCGACCGCTCTGAGGCCCGGAGACGTCGTCTCGGAGTCGGGCCCGCCCGCGTCAAGTCCGAGTCGAGCGAGGTGCATCCAGTGCAATTGGTCCGAGTCGGTCGCGACCGCGGGCTAGGCGCGCCCGTCTGAGCGCGCAACCCGGAGAGCCCAAGAGACTACGGGGCTCAGGTACGCACGGGGTACTAACCACCCGCCGGCCCGCGGGCCGGCGACATGCTCCGGGTACTAACGCACGCCGGGGGACTGACTCAGCTGACACGCGCGGGGTACTGACCTGACGCCGGCCCGTGAGCCGGCACCAACATCAACGCGGCAGATGGGGAACTGACTGGCTAACGGCCTGTGAGCCTGCGCCACAAACGGGGTACTGACGCACACACGGGTACTGACGCGGC
>JBAXJA010000144.1:0-4071 GCA_037138115.1 Thermoleophilia bacterium
AACACCAGGATCTCGCCCGTGTAGCAGGCCACCCACACACGCCGCGTGACCGGCTCATACGTGATGCCGATGGGGTGAACGCAGGCGTTGATGGTCTGCAGCACGCGCATGGTGCGGCTGTTGAGCTTTGAGACGGTGCCGCTCTCGTAGTTCACGACGTAGAGCGCGGTGCCATCGGTTGATCGCGTAAGGCTGCGGGGTGCATTGCCGGTGCTCGCCCGGGCAACCGCCCCGGTGCGCAGGTTCACTTTGGCCACCTTGCCTTCGGCATTGAGCGTGACGTAGGCGGTCGTGGCATCGTCTGACAGCGCCACTGCGCGTGGCCCCGAACCCACCTCGATCTGCCGCGTGCGGTAGTTGCGCAGGTCAACGCGGAGCAGGTGACTGCTTCCCATGATGGCAACCATGGCGAACCGGCCGTCCTTCGAAACCGCGATGCCCCGCGGATAGGCACCGAGCGGCATTGTGTGCACCACCTTTCCGGTGGCCGCGTTGATCACATTCATGTCCCACGAGCACCAGTTGGTAACCAGCACACGGCCGCCGTCGGGCGTGACCGCCACCACCTTGGGCACCGCCCCCACCGGGTACACGTGGTCAATCTTCATGCTCTCGAGGTTCACGCGATAGGTAAACGAGTGGTCGGTACCCGAGGAGGGGGTGCAGGTGTCCTTCCCTTCAGGCCCGAACCCGCTGCCATACATCGAATAGTTGGTCACATAGGCGAAGAGGCCGCCGGGCGAGAACGCGGCCTCCACCGGTGCGCCACGCGAGATGCCCGGGTGGCCCTTCACCCCGAACTTCGCCAGGTTCACCGAGTCGGGGATGGTCGCCTTCAGTTTCATGGTGCGGGCGTCGTACACCGTGATGGTGTGCGTGTACATCATGTTCTGGGCGGTGACGAGCCCGCTGCCGGATGCCGCCACCGACTTGGGCGAGATCTGCCCGGTGATGGTCTCGCGAAGGTGAAGTCTGCCCTTGGACGCTGCGGGTCCCGCGGGTGCCGCGGGCGCCGTGGGCACTGTGCTCGTGCCGTCGGCAATGAGGATGGCCGGCGGCACAAGGGTGAGAGCGGCTGCCATCAGTGCCAGGCGAAGGGGGCTGCGCATGCAGCAACCCTAGCCACGCGCGGCACGGAGTCAGTCAGGTGATGGGGCGCACGCACGACGCCATGGGCTCCAACCCGAATCGTGCATCAACCCCCCCCCACGCCGATCGGCACCCACCTTCGCGGTGTCGTCTCAGGGAGTGATTCCAAGGGCATGGTGTCCGTGATGCGCGTCGTTATCTGATGCGCACCGTGCGTGTCGCCAGCGCCGTTGCCGTTGACGCCTTGTACGCCGTGGTCACCACGGTCCACGTGCCTTTGCGCAGCGTCACCGTGCAGGTGAAGCGGCGGGAGGCCTTCTTGCCCTTGCGCGCAGGTATGCGTGTGAGCGTGCAGCGTGGACGTGCCGTGCGGGTGGTACCGGTTGTGGTGCGCGCCGCCTGAGCAATCCGGGTGGCGGTTGCCGGAACCGCGCCCGTGGTGGTGACCACTCTGCGCTTGGTGCGCGTGGCCACCTTCAGGGTTGGCAGGCCAGCTGCCGCGCCGCTCCGGCCGCCCCCGGGCCGTGTGCCCGACACCGTGAGCGCATTGCTGGTGGCAGCCATCTGAACCAGAGCCGAGCCCAGGGTGAGCGAGGCCCGGCAGGTAATGACGGCCCCCGAGTCGGCATTGGTCAGGGCGTATACCGCTGCCGCGCCGGCGATTGTCTGGCCACCGCGCAGCCAGGTGTAGGTGGTGGACGACGGACTGCCGAGGGTCGATGTGGAAAGGGTGGGGGTACACGTGAGCACCTCGCCTGGCGCGGGTGTGCCCGATAGCGCCGTGGTCACCACGGCGCCTGCCCCGGTGCCGATCTTCCCGACGCGATTCGAGCCGCCCTCGGTGAACCACATGTTGCCGTCGGGTCCCGCGGCGATGCCAGTGGGCGTGGTGCCCACTGAGAATTCCGTCACCGCCCCATCCATCGTGATGCGGCCGATACGGTTACCGGACCACTCGGTGAACCACATTGCTCCGTCGGGACCCGCCGCGATGGAGCGTGGCGATGACCCCGGGGTGATCCCGCTGAAGAAGCGCACGGACGTCCCGCTCGTGGTCATGCGTGCGATCTGATCGACCGCGCTCGCCGCGAGCCACAGGTTGCCGTCTGGCCCCGGGGTGATGCCGCTCGTCCCGGGCGCCGTGAAGAGGGGGTTTGGGTCTGGAAACCAGAATTGCGTGCGGAAACCCTCCGGTGTGATGCGCGCCACAGGTCCGCTGGTGGCGGTATTGGTGGCGAGCCACATGTTGCCGTCGGGGCCAGCCGTCAGCCCGCCGAACAAGCCCGACGCAGGCCCTCCCGGCACCGCACTGATCGTGCCCGATGTAGTGATGCGCGCGAGGCCACCCCCAGACTCGCCTGCCCACAGGCTGCCATCGGGTGCTGGGGCAATTCCGGCCCACCAGCAGTTGGTGATCGGGCAGGGCGTGGGGCTGAACCGCGTCGCCACGCCATCCGGTGCCATGCGGACGATCGCGCGGGTCATCTTTCCGCCATCCGCCACCCAGATGTTGCCATCGGATCCGGCCGTGATTCCGTGCAGGGCGCTCTTGGGTTGCACGCCCGATGCGAATTCGGTGACCTCTCCCTCGGGAGTGACCCGCCCGATGCGCTGGCCGGCGGTCTCGAGGAACCACAGATTGCCGTCGGGGCCTGCCGTGATGTAGCTCGGCCATGCTCCAGGGCTGATTCCGGTGGGGAAGGCCGTGACCTGCCCGAGCGGATCGCCAGCCGCGATCGAACCGACCGCCAGCGAAGCCATCATGGCGACGCCCAGCGTGAACAATCGCGTACGCGGGCGGCGTGAAGTGGGGGAACGGCGAGATGGGGACGCGTGCATGGTCACTCCTCGGCGTGTTGACCAACTGTACGCCCTCCGCCGGGACGACGAAGGGCCCCTTGGACCGCGGGCCCTTCGGGAAGCACCAGATACGCGGGCTGTGATCAGCCGGCGGTCACCAGGTTCTTGAATACCTCGCCCTCCTTCATGATCACGACCATCGACGTCTCGGCCTCGGCGATGAGGCTGATGTCCGTCAGGGGGTTGCCATCAATCAGGATGACGTCGGCGAGCGCACCCTTCTCCACCATGCCGAGCTGACCGGGGTAGGGGTTGCGCAGGCCCGACATGGAAAGCAACTCGGCGTTGGTTACCGTTGCCATGGTGAGGACCTGTCTTTGGCGCGCGTACCCCACGCCGGCGTCGGGAAGATGCGCGTGTCGACAGGCCGCTGTTCGCGCTCCCCAAGGCGCTGAACACGCATGCATTGATGAGGCAGCCGGGCACGATGGCAACGGCAACCGCGATGGTGTTTGCGGCACCGGCAACGGAGTTTCGCTCGGTGCGCAGGGTTCGGTTGGACCGGGCTCGGCCGCGTTGCTCCGCGCCACAGGCTGGGGGCGTGCAACGATTAGGTGCATGACTCTTTCACTCAACGGTTTGCGCACCGTCATCTACCCATCCACCGACCTTGCCGCGGACACCGCGTGGTGGTCAGCGTTGCTCGGCCAGAAGCCCTACTTCGATCAACCGTTCTACGTGGGGTTCAACGTGGGTGGCTATGAGCTCGGCCTGCTCCCGGGCGCCGATCCTTCGGATGGCGCGCTGGTCTACTGGGGCGTCGATGACGTGGCGGCGGCGGTCGGGGAATCCATCGCGAGCGGGTCGGTTGAGCACACCCCGATCGCTGACGTGGGCGAGGGAATTGTGACGGCCACCGTGCGGACGCCATCCGGGAGCATCCTCGGGTTGATATTCAACCCGCACTTCCAACTGGGGTAGCCCGGGCTCGCAGGGGCGATTGGCGTGATCGGACTGCATGCGCGATTGCCGGGAGCACGAACGTGACGCAGGCGTGGTGGGATCCCCCCGCACGAGCGACCCTCTTCCGTGCATCCACAATCACTTCAGATAGCGTGCGGGGCGACTGCATCGATTCCCCGAGGAGGCCTGCGTGCCCTTTCTGATGACCCACTTCTACGA
>JBAXJA010000145.1:0-4060 GCA_037138115.1 Thermoleophilia bacterium
AAGCCGACGAGCGGATTTGAACCGCTGACCCCTTCATTACGAGTGAAGTGCTCTACCAGCTGAGCTACGTCGGCGAAGCGGCGGGAACTCTACTGCACCGGGGTGGGGCGGAGGGCGGTGCCCCGGCCGCGTCCATAAACTCACCCTGTCTCCCGAAAGGCTCCCCTCATGAGCAAGTTTCTCGTGCGATCAGTCGCCGCCGCCGCCGTGCTGGCTGGGTGCGCTGGTATCGCCAGTGGCCAGACGACCGTCGTGTTCCAGCCGGACCCGTGTGTCATCTCGCTAGGCCCCACGTACTCGGCCAATACGGACGGGTTACTTCAGGCGGACATCCCGTCCAGCGCGGTGGCATGCCCATCCCCGGTCGCGTTCAGTCAGGCGACGTTTCCCAACTTTGCTCCCGGGTTCATCACATCACTGGGCGGGTTCGGGCCAGCACTGAGTTGGGTCGAGAACAAGGTGTACAACCCCGCCTCAAACGCGCTGGAGAGCAACTGGCTGCTTCGGCTTCAGTTGGTCTACGAGCCCGGCCCCACGACGTTCACGCAAGTGGCGCCCAGCTTCAACGAGAATACGTACTACCTCATCAGTGGCGGCCTCAACTACCGACTCGTGCTCGCACAGCCCTTCACTGTGGTCAGGGCGACTTCGGCAGCCCCCGCGTGCACGGTCAATCTCGAGAGTACGTACTCATACACCTGGAATCAGGAGGGGTACTTCATCGTTCCCGATTCCGCGGTCTCGTGTCAGGGCTTTACGTACAACTCGCAGGACTACTCCCTCAACATGAATCTGGACAGCCGGCTGATCAACCAGGGCAGTCTGTCGACGACCTCCCGGACCGTGTTCAATCCCGCCACCAATACGTTCGCAACGCGGTATGAGTTGCACCTCTCGAGCTATACGGCCGCGGGGCAGGCGTCGGGGGAACGCCGGGAGACGTCGGTGTCGCCCCGCGCGACGGGCAGCTGGATATTCGGCCGTTTCAGCCAGTCCACGAATGGCGCCAGCGTCGTGCAGAAGGACACCGTGGGAACTGCCGAGCGGGGGGAGTACAAGACCACGCTGGCAGCGCCGGTCGTCATCAAGCGTGCGACTGACCTCTCGGTAAAGGTCAAGCACACCGGGGCCCGGCAGATCCGCGTCAGCATCAATGCCGATCGCAACGCGTCGTTCCAGAACACGCTGGCGCCCACCTACCGGCGCCAGGTCGTGCTTCCGGAGACACCTGCCGATCACGCAGTTGTGAAGCGTGGGAACAAGGTCATTGAGAAGGTGGAGCTCTCGCCGTTCGGCTTCGGGCGGACCACGATCCCGGACGTTCGCGGCGTGAACAAGTACTCCGTGACGATGGTTGCCACCGATGACAACTTCGCCAAGACGGTGACCTTCAAGGGCTGAGCAGTACCGGCGCATCTGGGCCATTGGGGCTCAGATGCGCCGGGCCGCCTGCTTGGAGAGGAAGAACCCCTTCCCGGATCGGTTGCGGCAGGTGATTCCGCTTAGGCGCACCTGGCAGGTGAATGGGCCCCACGTCCAGGCCCGCCCGTACGCGACCGTGGTGAAGCCGCTGCCATTTGGTGGAGGCAGAGCGGTGTCGCCGTGGCACGTCCAGCGTGCGGCTCCCGTCGCGCCCAGACTGAATGAGTCTCCGTAGTCGAGGGGGCACGACTTCGGCTGGGTGGGCGCCGTGTAGGTGTGCGAGCGGATGTCGCAGCGCAGCGTGGACTTGCCGTCGAACTTCGACCCGATGCACCCGATATTTCGGGTGGGCGTCGTCATCTGGGCGATGTCGCTCGCCCCAAGAGCGCCGGCAGCGGTTGCACCGGAGATCGCGATGGCCAGAGCGACTCGTGAGATGTTCATAGGTAAACGCTACGCCCGAGTGCCAAACGTGGCCCGAGTGGTGTCGCGGTGTCACCAGCCGCTAGGGTGGCCCGCGTGAGGAACTTCGTATGAACGCAGAGCGCATTGGTCTGCTCGTCCATCTGCTGGGGGCCTTCGCCTTCGTCGGCGGCATCATCACGGCGGGGTCCGCATTCGAGGTTGCTCGGCGACGACGGTCAGCGGTGGAGATCGCCGCCGTGCTCAAGGTCTCGCGGGTCGGCGCCATCGTTGCGGTCGTCGGTGGAGTGCTCCTGTTGGTTGGGGGCTTCTGGCTCGCGGGTCACCTCGGGGTATTCCGTACCCGCTGGCTGCAGGCGTCGGTGCTCGCGTTCCTGCTGTCGTTCCTGCTCGGGATGGTGGGTGGGCGACGGCCGCGAAAGGCTCGCGAGTTGGCCACCAGCATCGCCTCGGGCGGCGAGGGGAGCGTCGACGAGATGCGCGCGATGCTCAACGACCGCGCTGCGCTCTTCGTCAACTACCTGTCGGCGGTGCTGGCACTGGTCGTACTCGTGCTTATGGTCTGGCAGCCCAGCTTCTAAGCGGCGAAGCGCCCTGGTGCCTCGCGCGGGAGTGGGGTTCCCCTGCGGATCATCGCGATGCGGTCGAGAAGGGCCTCCACCCAGAGGTCGGCAAGCGGGTTGAGTGCGAGCCCCGACCGGGTGCGCTGCACCTCGCCGAGGCAGTCCTCGATCTCGGTACGCCGCTCGGGATGCGCGACCGCCGCGAGCCGTGCGGACAGTTCCTCGTGCCGCACAGCTGCGCTGGTGCCCGAGGCCACGGCGAGGGCATCTGCGAATACCGCCGTCATGCCGTCGAGCACGTGTTTCCAGCCTTCCGTGATGAGGCTGCGCAGCTCGCGCTTGGCCTGATCGTCGGCCTTCTTGGCCGCGGTCTTTCCGCCGCGCTTCCCGTCCAGTTCGGCAGCAGCCACCCGCAGTTGCACCAACTCGGCTGATGGGTGCTCGGCTGCGGCCTCGTCCATGGCCCGCTTGATGTCGTACACCAACTCGGGCCCGCCGCCGGCTGATTCAAGCGCCGACATACCGAGCCCACCGCCCAGCATTCGCAACCGTCGCTCGAAGGGGCCCACCTGGAGGGCGAGCAGCCCGTCGGCACGGGCACGCGCACGTGCGTCGGCTGGATCGTCGCCACGCCGCTCCAGTTCGTCGGCAATCACCCGCCAGCCCGGAGACCTGAACGGCACCGGCATGCATCGCGACCGGATGGTGGGCAGCAGGTCGGACGGGTGATCGGTAATGAGGATGATGTGCGAGAGCGGGGGTGGCTCCTCAAGGATCTTGAGGATCCGCGCGGCACCATCCTGCGAGCGCAGCCGTTCGGCACCGTCGATGATCATCACCCTGCGTACGCCCACAACCGGCCGGGCCGACAGCGACTGCAGCGCCGGCTCCAGATCCTCGGCGATTCGAATGATCGTGCCTTTGGTGCTCACCGTCTCGATGTCGAGCGACTGTTCATCCGGGTCGTGCGGGGTTCCGGGGTCGACGATCGACCACGCGAACGCACGTGCGGCACGGTGCTTTCCAGCCCCCGCGGGCCCATGCAGCAGCAGTTGCTGGGGGGGAGAGGGGCGATCAACTGCTGCAGAGAGCACGCGCTCGGCCAGTGGCTGGCCCGGAACGGGAACGCTGCTCACAGCCCGCCGATGACCGCTGCCAGCACGCGCGTGTGCACCTCGTCGAGCGAGCCGGCTCCGGAGACGAGCGCGATCCGCTCAGGAAACAGCCGGGCCACCTCGCGGTAGCCAGCCGCAACTGCCTCCTGAAGTGCTTCGCCCTCGTCCTCAATGCGGTCGACGCTGCCCCGGCCCGCCCGGCGGTCGGCAGCCGATCCGGGCGCGATGTCGATGATGATGGTGAGATCGGGCATGCAGTCTTCAATGGCCGGCGCGTTGACCTGGACCACGCGCTCGATTCCGAGGCCCCGGGCGGTTCCCTGATAGGCCAGCGACGAATCAAGAAAGCGGTCGGCCACAACCCACTTGCCGCCTTCGAGCGCAGGCCGGATGACATCGGCCACAAGCTGGGCGCGGGCTGCGGCAAAGAGCAGGGCCTCAGCCCACGGACTCATGGCATCTGGCCCGAGCACCACTTCGCGGATGGCCTCACCCAGAGGCGTTCCGCCGGGCTCGCGCACGGCCACCACCTCGTGC
>JBAXJA010000146.1:0-3998 GCA_037138115.1 Thermoleophilia bacterium
AGAAAGAGCGCGATGCGGGCATCGAGGCCAACCGACCCCACGCCCACGACCTTTCGTGCGGCATCCACCAAGTGGTAGCGGTTGAACACCTCAAGGCGATCGCCCAGCAGGGTTGCGCGGTACTGGCTGAGGACCAGGGGAATGACCTTGGCCATGTCGCGGCTGTCGGGCGGGTGGTCAACGAGCGGCGGCTGGTCGGCAATCTGTACCTGACCGTTCTGCGTGACGGTCGTGAGCTTCTGAAGTGCTTGAAGGTTGTCCTTGCTCCGCGCCTTGACGATGCCCTTCTCGAAGCGGCGCCTCGCCTTCTCGGTGGGCAGGAACTGCTCCAGCTCGGTCACGTTCACGCGGGCGTAGTGGATGCCGAGAAAGGTCATGTCCGCCAGTTCGGCTATGACCGACCGGTAGGCGGCGGCGCAATTGGTGGTGGCCACTGCGGCCTGCGCCGGGGTGAAGCCATTATCGATGGCCGCCACGTACACGCTTGCCGCCAGACGCTTGACGTCCCACTCAAATGGCGCCTCAAGCGTTTCGTCGAAGTCGTTGACGTCGAACACCAGGTTGCGCTCGGGCGTGGCGTAGGCGCCGAAGTTGAGCAGGTGGGCGTCGCCGCAGCACTGCACGCGGATACCACTGCTGGGGGTCTTTGACAGGTCGCGCGCCATCACGGCAGCGGCGCCCCGCAGGAATGTGAAGGGGGAGACCGCCATACGCCCGTGGCGGATGGGCACGAGATCGGGAATGCGCACCTTGTCCTGCGCCACAAGCTGGGCCACAGGATCGGGCCGGCGTGGCGGCGCGTTCCATCCGGCCTGTGACGACCGCGGAACGATCTTGCGCAGTGCGCGGCCAGCCTGACTGCGCTCGGCCTGCGTGGGCGGGGTGAGTGCGTTCTCGTTCATAGGCGAACGCTACCCCCACCCCGGTCGCCCGGGGTGGGGGTAAGGCAGGTTCTAAAGGATCAGACCCCGTCGATGATGGCCTGGCGTGCCGGGGAGTCCGGCTTCACCAGCTCGGCGACCTGCGCGGCGTTGATGTCGGCCACGATGATGTCGCCCACCTCGTCGTAATTCGACGAGAAGAGGCCGCGACGCGTGAGGGCCTCGGCGGCCGCACGGTTGTCGTCGGTGGGCGTGAGGTAGTGGATCGCCTCTGCCTTGTAGCGGTGAATCAGGAACAGGTGCATGAGCGTCATAAGGCGCTTACGACGCAGTTTCAGGTCGAAGGTGTTCTGGTCGCGCACGGAAAGGAACGTGCGGCCGGAGCGGTCCTCCATCTCGCTGAACACGATGTTGGCCAGCTTGTCCCCACCGGGGCTGAAGATGGCCAGCTCGAGGATCTGCGAACCCGGGGTGTGCGGGCGAAGCTGCACACGCAGGTCGTCGGTGATGCCGTGGTGCGCGCGCCACGGCGCCAGCCACTCGGTGAGCACCTTCGGCGGAACCTCCGTCTGCACCAGATGCTGGTGCTGCGTTGATCCCGAACCCATGGCCTTGGTGGTGGCCGTCTGACCCGACAGCGACGCCAGCGCCGCGTCGGACCGGGGCCCGCCGACCAGGGTCTGCGGGGTGCGGTACGGCGACTCCAGCAGGCGGAATCGGCGCTGCAGGCGCGCCAGCGCGAGCATGCCGTCCTCGCGAAGTGACTGCGAGAACTCCTCTGCGGCCAGACCGTCGATCTGGTGGCCACCGTAGGTGATGAAGTTGAAGACGAAGCCGAGCTTGCCGATCTCGGCAGGGAAGGCGCGCATGGCGTCGTCATCCATGCCGGTGGTGTCCCAGTTGAATGAGGGCGACAGGTTGTACGCCATCATCTGATTGGGGAACACCGCGTGAATGGCGTCGGCGAACTGCTTGGCATCGGCCAAGTCGGCGGTCTTGGTCTCCATCCAGAGGATGTCGGCAAACGGTGCAACGGCCAGCGACTTGGCCACCGCATACGGGATACCGCCGCGGATCTGGAAGTAGCCCTCCGGGGTCTTGGCCCGGTCGGCACTCCAACTGACCTCAACGCCCATATCGCGAGCCTTCTCGCGGATCTCATACCAACCGGCACGGTGCGAGAAGGTGTTCCACTCATCAACGCTCATGCCCAGATCCGCACCTTCGTCAAGGCGGAACTGGATGGCCTCGGCCACGGCCTCGGCGAGGGTGGACAGGTTTGCTTCCGTCTCCCATGCGGCCAGGAAGATGTCGCCCGCTGCGTCGAGGGTGTTCTCGGGCAGTGCGGTCGGGTCGGCCAGATGCGCCTTGGCGATCTCCGCCACCTTCGTACCCACTCCGGAGCCTGCGAGCCATGCATCGGCCTCAGCCTCTTCGGGTGCGGACACGGCGTAGAGCAGATGACCGTTGAGCTCTTCGATTCCGGCGTTGTGCAGCTGTCGGATGACCGCCAGGTACGACGCGCGGTAGGCGGGAACGGCGGTGCCGTTGACACCCAGGATGAAGGGCTGATCGCGCTCGTCACCACAGCCATCAAGCAGGTTGGCTGCCTCGGCATCGGTGCGGCACACGATGATTCCGGGCACGTCCATCGCGTCGAGCTGGAAGCGGGCCGCGGAGGCGCGCTTGATCTGCTCATCGGACGGCACGAGCACCTTGCCACCCTGGTGGCCGCACTTCTTGGCACCGGGCTTCTGGTCCTCGATGTGGTACCCCGGCACGCCGACTTCGACGAAGCGGCGGATGAGGTTGCGCACGTGGGCGTCACCACCGTGGCCGGTGTCGGCGTCGGCGATGATGAAGGGGCGGTAGTCCACCTCGGGGGTGGCGGCACGCTCGTCCTCGCTCATGTGGGCGCGGTGGTACTGCTGGTTACGGTCGGCAGTGAGCAGGGCGCGCACGATGGACGCGGCCTCGTCGGGCACCTGGCTCAGCGGGTACGACGCCAGGTCGGGGCCCGGGTCCTCGTTGATCGAGCCCTTGGCCGATGTGGCCCAGCCACCGAGGTAGATGCCCTCGATGCCGGCGCGCTTCTGCGCGACAGCCTGGCCAGGTGAGTACGGGCCGTAGGTGGTGATGGACTTGCGCTCAGCGAACAGCTCACGCAGGCGGGCGTAGAAGCCCTCGGCGGCCTCACGGGCGACGGTGTAGTCCTGGCCTACGGTGCCCTTCTGCTCCGCCACCATGCGTGGCGAGTAGAGGCGAGTGATCTCCGCGAAGCGCGGAGACTCCATGTACTCCCGGGTCTGCTTGACCTGGGCGTCGAATGCCGACATGAACCTTCCCTTGGTGGACTGCTGGACCGGGCATTCTAAGCAGTGCCCGGCCACATGTCGCCCGGTCCGGCGGGTTCCACCCCGCATGGGGGGGGACAAGAGTCACCTGTCCCGCTGCCCCCGGTACTGTGCGCGGCGTGATCGACCTCCCACTTCACGACCTCCGCACGGCTGCCGGTATCGGTGTGGCGGGCAATTTCGCCGGCCATCTGGAGCAGGCCGGCGAGGCCGAGGACTTCGTCAACGTGGTCGCCGAGTCTGCCGTTGCCCCCAAGGGGATCTTCCCGTGGTACGTGCCGGGGCGTGAGGGGTACCTGGGAACCTTCCCGTTGAGCACCGACACCATCGTCTGGCCGGTGCGCGACCACGAGGTTGACCTGCAGATCGAACCGGAGGTGGGCGCCATCTGCCGCCTCACCTACGACGCCGACGGCACCGTCACCGCCATCACGCCCGAGGTGGTCGCAGCGTTCAACGACTGTTCGATCCGCGTGGCCGGCGCCCCGAAGATCAGCCAGAAGAAGAACTGGGCCCCGGCATCAAAGGGGCTCGCAGCCCGGGGGTTCGCCGTGAGCGACCTCGATCCGACAGGCGGTCTGGCCACGCTGCGCATCGCCTGCTTCATGCGGCGCCATGGCCAGGTGCACGAGTACGGCATCGACAGCCCGGCGCGCGGGTACTCATATGCGGGCGCCACGCTCATCGACTGGATCATCGAGCGCCTGGCAAATCAGGAGGGCTCGCCCGATACCCCACTTGAGCCGGTGGGCCAGTACCTGCG